>JAICYU010000156.1 GCA_025934025.1 Terriglobales bacterium | reverse complement strand
CTCATGGTGATGACCTCGCTCGCCGAAAAAGAAGGGCTCAAGGGCAAGGTGCAGATGATCTACATTGACCCACCCTACGGGATCAAGTTCGGGTCAAACTGGCAGGTCTCAACACGAAAACGGGATGTGAAAGATAAAGCCGAGGACATAAGCAGACAGCCTGAGCAGGTTAAAGCCTTTAGGGACACCTGGGAATATGGGATCCACTCCTATCTTGCGTATCTTAGGGATCGGCTCCGAGTGTCACGCGAATTGCTGTCTGACTCCGGCAGCGTGTTTGTTCAAATTGGCCAAGAAAACGTGCATCTTGTTCGTTGCCTGTTGGATGAAATCTTCGGCTCGGAAAACTTCAATGCCCTCATTGCTTTCAAGAAAACAGGCGCACAGACAACCAAGCTGCTGCCCCCAGTATGCGATTACATAGTGTCGTACGCCAAGAAAATCGACGTTGTTAAATACCGCCAACTGTATCGAGAAATGCGCCCAGGTGAGGGACACAGCACTGGCGAACGTTACGATCAAGTTCTGACCCCAGATGGCGTCGTATTTACGGCTGAAACCGCACCTGAAGACGAGCGTAATCGGTATTTCCGTACGGTTACACTCTCTTCAAACCGTCCTGCCAAAGAGCACGAGAAGATCGCTTTTAAGTTCCAAAACAGATCATTCTTTCCGCCTCAGAACAGGACATGGACAACCACCCTAGATGGGTTCAACAGGCTAGCAAAAGCCGAAAGAATTCACGCTGGTCGCGAGAGTCTTAACTACCTAAAGTATTTGGATGATTTTCCAGCTAATCCACTTGGGAATCTTTGGGAAGATCTTCCGGGTACACCAGACAAGATTTACGTGGTCCAAACGAATGCGAGAATAATCCATCGCTGCATACTTATGAGTACAGATCCGGGGGATCTTGTCCTTGATCCTACATGCGGTAGTGGTACAACGGCGTACTCTGCTGAACTATCCGGCAGGAGATGGATTACAAGCGACACCAGCCGGGTTGCGCTCTCCCTTGCGCGGAATCGGATCATGTCCTCTCAGTTCCCCTACTATTTTGTGGCTGATTCTCCCGAAGGCGTGCAGAAGCAATCCGAACTCACCGGCATCATTCGCACCGACGCAAAAACCGAAAACGACCTGAAGAAGGGTTTCGTGTACAAGCGCGTGCCCCACGTCACCCTGAAATCCATTGCCAACAACGAAGAAATTGACGCCATTTACGCCAAGTGGCAGCAAAAGCTGGAGCCGCTCCGCGCCGAACTCAACAAAGCTCTGAAGCAAAAATGGGAAGAGTGGCAGGCCCCCCGCGAGGCCGACCCAGCCTGGCCCCCGAAAGCCCAAGAGCTGCACGCCCACTGGTGGAAGCTGCGCCGCCAGCGCCAGCAGGAGATTGACGGTTCCATCGCCCGCCACGCCGATACCGAAATGCTCTACGACCAGCCCTATGAAGACAACTCTCGCATACGTGTCACCGGCCCATTCACCGTCGAGAGCCTGTCACCGCATCGCGTGATTGCCGGTAACGAACAGCAGCAGCCGTCCACTCAGCCCGAAGCTGCCAGCCGCGAGGCTGCCAACTTCACCCAGACCATTCTCGACAATCTGCGCAAGGCCGGCGTGCAGAACACCATCAAGAACGAGCGACTCAAGTTCGAGCGCCTGGAGCCTTACGCCGGCATTTACCTGAACGCAGCCGGCGAGTATCTGGAGAAAGGCAAGACCCGGCGCGTGGCCGTCTGCATCGGGCCGGAATACGGCACGGTCGGCCCTGATCTGGTGAAAGAAGCCGCCAAAGAAGCCGTGCAGGGCATCGGCTTTGATCTGCTGATCGTCTGCGGCTTTGCCTTTGACCCGCATGTGGGCGAGGAAGTAAAACGCTATGGCAAGCTCGTCATCCTGCCCACGCGCATGAATCCCGACCTGGCTATGGGCGACGAGCTGCTCAAGAAAACCGGCGCCGGAAATCTCTTTATGGTCTTCGGCGAGCCGGACATTGACCTTGACAAGAAGAAAGACGGGGCCATCACGGTCAAAGTGAAAGGCGTGGACGTGTACGATCCCACCACCGGCCAGATTCGCAACAGCAGCACGGACGATATTGCCTGCTGGTTCATTGACACCGATTACAACGGCGAGAGCTTCTTCGTCCGCCACGCCTATTTCACCGGCGCTGACGAGCCTTATGAAAAGCTGAAAAAAGCACTGCGCGCCGAAATTGACGAGGCCGCCTGGTCATCACTCTACTCAACCGTGAGCCGCCCGTTCCCTCAGCCCCAATCGCGCGACAAACAGCGGCCTCAGATCGCGGTGAAGGTGATCAACCATTACGGCGATGAAGTGATGAAGGTCTTTCCGGTCTAGCAGGTTGCTGAAAAAACTCATTTAGGAACGTTGATGCGCTTTTTCAGGGGCTAAAGCCCGCTCAATTAAAACACTTGCGGCACGACTGAAGTCATGCCCTGACACTTGTAACGTGGCACTTGCGGCACGACTGAAGTCATGCCCTGACACTTGTAACGTGGCGCTTGCGGCACGGCTGAAGTCATGCGCTGACACTTGTAACGTAGGCAAAGTGAGTTTTTCAGCAGCCTGCTGGAGCAATCCCCGCCTTCTTCTTTCCTCCCGCCTCAGGTATGCTGCTGTTGCTCTCATGCGGATTCCTCGACGGCAACTTCTGATCGCACTCCTTGTGCTCCTGGCTCACCTGCCGGTGGTTGCGCAACCGCAAGCGAAGACACACGACCAGTCGAAAAATGCCGGCCATCCTTCCGGCCAGATCCGCCGCTATTACATTGCTGCGGAAGAGGTCATGTGGGACTTTGCGCCCAGCGGCCGCAACCTGATGGCGAACGCCCCAGTCCCGCTTCCCTACATCACCACGCGTTACGCGAAGATCCGCTACATCGAATACACTGACGCCACATTCAAAGTGAAGAAGCCGCAGCCGGAGTGGCTGGGCATTCTCGGGCCGATCATTCGCGCTGAAGTCGGCGATACCGTTGAAGTCCACTTCCTCAACCGCACCACGCATCCGCTCTCTATCCATCCCCACGGGCTGCGCTATACCAAGGAGAACGAAGGCGCATTTTATGCGGTAAACATCGGCCGTTCCGCGCCGCCCGTGGCCGGCGGACAGGAGTTCACTTACCACTGGTTTGCCGACGAGAGCAGCGGGCCCGGCCCCGGACAGCCCAGTTCGATCATGTGGCCGTATCACAGCCACGTCGAAGAACCGCAGGAAGTGAATGCCGGGCTGATCGGGACTATCATCGTCACGGCCCGCGGCAAGGCGCGCGCTGACGGTTCGCCACGCGACGTTGACCAGGAGTTCGTCACGCTCTTCATGGTTTTCGACGAGCAGCAAGGCAAAGAAGCCGGCATGATGCACGCCATTAACGGCTACATCTTCGGAAACCTGCAAGGCCTGGTGGTGAACCAGGGAAGCCGCGTGCGCTGGCACGTGTTCGCCATGGGCAGCGAGCGCGACATTCACACTGCGCACTGGCACGGCAAAGTGGGCGTCACGCGCGATGGCCGGCATATTGATGTTGTCCCGCTGCTTCCGGCGGAAACCGCCACCGTGGACATGGTCGCCGACAATCCTGGAAGCTGGATGTTTCACTGCCACGTCGCCGACCACATGGAAGGCGGCATGATGGCGGACTTCTCCGTAGTGCCGCCGCGGCCTGCCTGCCCGGTGAGCTTCAAAGAGGGAAACTTCTGGAGTGATCCGCACAAAGTGAGCTTTGCCGTGGCGAACGCCTCGCACAAGGCCATCAAGCACATCAACTTCAACACGCGGATTTTTCTCCGGCCCAACTACCTCACGCCGCTGTTCGACGTCTGGCGCACGGAGAAGCCGCAGCCTGCCGGAGCACAGGCCACCTACGACTTTCCTATCTCCATGCACGATCCCAGCGCGATTCTGGGTTGGGCGATTTCAGTTCTCGCCATCGAGTATGCAGACGGCGCCACCTGGAAGCCGGCCGACCGTGACCAGTGCGTGCATGTCTACTGGCACGACGGCAGCACCGTGCAGCCAAGAATCCTTCCCCCGGTGCAGACGTCAGAGGAAACGGATTAAAGCTTCCCTGCTCAAAATCTCCGAGCACACGGTGAAGTTCCACGTCAGCTCCATCCTGGGAAAGCTGGGCGCCGAATCCAGAGGAGAAGCCGTCGCGCGAGGCATGCGCGAAGGGCTGGTTGTGATTTGAGAAGCTGCATCTCAAGAATGAACTAAGGGGGTTCAGAAATGGAAATCAAAAGAGCCGGTTCGCAACCTTCAGCCAAGGGGCCATCAGATTGGTTCACTGGAACGGTCCGCATTGATCCGCTTTTCCAGTCGCCCGATCCGGCGCTGGTGCAAGGCGCAAGCGTGACGTTCGAACCCGGCGCGCGCACGGCATGGCACACGCATCCGCTCGGCCAGACTCTCATCGTTACGGCGGGCTGCGGCTGGGCCCAGCGCTGGGGCGGCCCACTTGAGGAGATCCGGCCCGGGGATGTGGTCTGGTTTTCTCCCAGCGAGAAGCACTGGCACGGAGCCACGCCGACCACGGCCATGACGCATATTGCCGTTCAGGAAAAGAAAGACGGCAAAGTGGTGGACTGGATGGAACAGGTTACCAATGAGCAATACCGGCGCTGATTTCCTATAATGCAGCGGCATGGCACTGGTTATTTTCTTGCGGGGCGTCAACGTGGGCGGGCACCGGACCTTCCGCCCCAGCGTTCTGGCACAGCAACTGGCAGACTACGGTGTAATCAATATCGGCGCGGCCGGGACATTCGTGGTTGCAAAACGGGTGAGCCCAAAGCGGCTTCGGTCCGAACTTCAGCGATTCTTGCCATTTGAAACTCACGCAATGATCTGCACCGGTCAGGAGCTGATGGCAGCGGCATCGGACCATCCCTTTGGCGACGAGCCGCCCCGGTCCGATGTGGTGCGTTTCGTGAGCGTGCTCACCGAAGCGCCGCAAGCACTCCCTGCGATCCCTGTGCAAATTCCGAAAGAAGGCCGATGGTTATTGAGAATCATCTCCGTACACGACCGTTTTTTATTTGGCGTTTACCGGCGCGAAATGAAGGCCATCCGGTGTTTCAGCCAGATTGACAAACTGTTCGGAGCGCCGGGGACAATCCGCAACTGGAATACGATCGGAGCAGTTCTCAAAGTGTTGGAAAAACTGGGTCAGGAGGGCGGTTCTCAACGAAAGAGTGGAAGGAGCAACAAGGCTAAATAAAGCTGGCGGGGACGACGAGACTCGAACTCGCGACCTCTGCCGTGACAGGGCAGCGTTCTAACCAACTGAACTACGTCCCCAGCTTGTTTTTAGATTGTAACAGAGGGGCAATCTGCTGCGAAGACACGTCAGTATCTTCCATCTCTGTATAACTTCAAATCAATCAGCGTTCATCAGCGGTAAGGTTTGCCCGTCCTGGCAGTAGATTCACGCGTAGCGCCGGTTGGTAAACTCCGCAAGCGCAGCAAGTTTGGCGCGGGCAGCGCCAGAATCAATGGACGCCACGGCCAGCGGCATGGCTTCCTTGAGCGAGTCGGCCTTCCCGGCAGCAACCAGCGCCGCGGCGGCGTTCATCAGCACGATATCGCGGCGCGGAGACTTCTCGCCGTTGAGGAGGTCCCGGATCATGCCTGCATTCTGCTGAGCGTCGCCGCCCGTGATGGCGCTGAGCGGAGCGGGGCTGAAACCAAACTGGTCAGGCGTGACCTCATAGACACGCACCCATTCACCGCGCACCTCGCCGATGCGCGTTGGCCCGCTGATGGAGATTTCATCCAGCCCATCCGCACCATGGACGACCAGCGCGCGATTGAGACCGAGCATCTGGAGTGCTGTCGCCAGCTTTTCTACCAGCGCGTCAGAATAAACTCCAACCACCTGCGCGGATGCGCGCGCCGGATTGGTGAGTGGCCCCAGAAGATTGAAGACACTGCGCAGCGGCCGCAGCTCTCGGCGCGCCGGCTGTACGTATCGGGTTGCCGTGTGCATGGCGGGCGCAAACATGAAAGCGATGCCGACTTCCCGGAGGCAGTCGGCAATGCGCGTTGTCGGAATCGTGATGTTGACGCCGAGAGCTTCCATCACGTCGGCCGATCCGCACTTCGAAGTAATCCCGCGGTTGCCGTGCTTGGCCACGCGCACGCCCGCGCCCGCAATCGTGAGCGCGCTGGCGGTCGAGATGTTGAAGGTGTCGCTGGCGTCGCCGCCGGTGCCGCAAGTGTCCACCAGCGCGTCGCGGTCGGTGCCGCTCAGATCGAGCGCCAGACCGTTCTCGCTGGCGATGGGCTGGGCCGCAGCGCGAATGGCTTCGGCAAAGCCGACAATCTCCTCGACCGTTTCGCCCTTCATGTGCAGCGCAACAAGCAATGCCGCGATCTGCGCGTCCGTGGCTTTGCCGGAGAGAACTTCTGACATCACGGCACGCGCCTCCTCACGATTGAGCGAGGCGCGATGGTGGGCGATCTTGTGCAGCGCGTCAGTAATCATGGCCGGAGAGGCTGGAGTTAGATTAGCAGCAAGGTCAAGGAATCGGGCGATCGGATCATCGGGCGATCGGGACCACCGGAAGCGACATAGCACGTCAACTCCCCCATTGCCGCAGTTTGTCGCTTGTGACAGCGTGGCTCCTCCGATAGCTTGGCGCTGCAATGGGAGGAACAGCATGGTTCGCGCGTTCGTGGTTCTCGTGTTCATCACGTCTCCCCTGTTGGGAGTTGCTCAAAGCAGCTTCGACAGAAGCTCAGGAGAAATCTTCGCGATGGCCTCATCTCTCAACTACGCTGGAAGCACAAATGCGGCCGGTGTTTGCCTTGGGGGCACCTGGAGGCCTTCGCCTGATCTTGGCTTTGTAATTGATTTCGGCAGAAATTTCATCTCGGACAGCCACGTCAGCTTTACGAGTTTCATGGGCGGTGTGAGGCTATACAGTGGCGAAAGATTTCGAACGTCCGGATTTTTCCACGTGCTCTTTGGCGCGCAACGAACCGCTTACTCAGCAGGATTCGGCCCACCTGCGACGTGGGGACTCGTGTTTGTACCAGGCGCAGGCGTGGACATCAGACTCACTGACAGAATCACATTCCGCGCATTGCAACTTGACTTAACGCTGAGCAGGAGCCCAGTCGGGCCGCGAGCAAGTTCAGGCTTCGTGTTTAACTTCGGACAGTGAGTCCTCCGTTTGCCCGTCTTCGCGTTTCTCTTATAGAATCACAGGTTCCTCTTGCTCGGCCGAACGTCTCTGTACAGCCCATCATGAAAATCCACGAGTACCAGGCAAAGACAATCTTGGCGAAGTATGGCGTTGCCGTCCCGCGCGGCGAGATGGCGGCGACCCGCGAAGAAGCCGAAGAAGCGGCGCAGCGGCTCTTGCACAATGGCGCAAAAGGCGTAGTGGTGAAGGCACAGATCCATGCCGGCGGACGCGGCAAGGGTGGTGGAGTGAAGGTCGCGAAGAGCCTGGACGAGGCCAAGTCCTGGGCGGAAAAAATCCTGGGCATGAAGCTGGTGACGCACCAGACCGGCCCCGAAGGCAAGATCGTGCAGCGGTTGCTGATTGAAGAAACGCTGCCCATTGAACGCGAGCTTTATCTCGGCATCGTGGTGGACCGCGTCACAGCGCAACCGGTGTTTATGGCGTCGGCTGCCGGCGGAATGGAGATTGAAGAAGTTGCCGCAAAAGATCCCAACGCCATTCTGCGCGAGGCCATTGATCCCACCATCGGGTTCCAGCCGTTTCATGCGCGCAAACTGGCGTTCGGCCTGGGACTGAAGGCCCCGCAGATCAACGAAGCCGTGCGCTTCATGACGGGACTTTATCGCGCTTTCGTCGAAACCGATGCTTCACTGATGGAGATCAATCCGTTCATCACCACGACTGACGGCCGGCTCTTCGCACTGGACGCGAAGATGAACTTCGACGATAACGCGCTGTTCCGCCACAAGGACCTGAAAGAGTTGCGCGACATCAACGAAGAAGATCCGCTGGAAGTGGAAGCTTCAAAGTATTCGCTCAACTACATCAAGCTCG
>JAICYU010000035.1 GCA_025934025.1 Terriglobales bacterium | reverse complement strand
GATCCGCAGGTCTGACTAATCTCTGTGTCGAGGTCGTACCGCCTCACTGCACGAGCACAGCCTGCAACCTGTCTGCCCCAGATTTCACTCCTGGAGCATACCGCCTCAGAGCTTCCACTTTATTCATGCCATCTCTGTGGTTGGATCTTAGACTCTCTCCACGGCCATGGCCACGGAATTGCCGCCGCCGAGGCACAATGCCGCAATTCCCTTCTTACCGTTGCGACGAATCAGCTCGTAAATGAGCGTTACCAGCACACGGCAACCGCTGGCCCCGATGGGATGGCCAAGCGCAACAGCTCCACCGTTCACGTTCACTTTGTTCGGATCAATCCCCAGCTCCTTGATAACAGCAACGGACTGAACGGAGAAGGCCTCGTTGATCTCATAGAGGTCCACTTCGTCGGGTTTCCATCCGGTTTTGGCCCAGATCTTCCGGATGCCGTCTACCGGCGCCATCATCACCCATTCCGGAGCAATGCCGCTGGTGGCCTGGGCAACAATGCGAACCATCGGCGTGGCGCCCAGCTCTTTCGCTTTTGCCGCCGAAGTCACAACCACAGCAGCGGCGCCATCGTTCATGGTGGAAGCGTTGCCGGCGGTGACGGTTCCATCCTTCTTAAACACCGGCTTCAAGTTGCGCAGGAGTTCGGCTGACGTATCGGCGCGGGGGCCTTCGTCCTTATCAAACAGAGCTGGAGCTTCGCCTTTCTTCTTTGCTGGAATCTCCACCGGAACAATCTGGCTCTTGAAGCGGCATTCGTTCCACGCCTGCACGGCCTTGCGATGTGAGTTCACCGCGTACTCATCCTGCTGTTCGCGCGTAACGCCGTATTTCTGCGCCACGTTCTCGCCCGTCATGCCCATGTGATAGTTGTTGTAGACGTCCCAAAGGCCGTCGTTCACAACTGAATCAATGATCTGCGAGTTGCCCAGGCGGTATCCTTTGCGCGCCTGCGGCAGCAGATAAGGGGCGTTCGTCATGGACTCCATTCCGCCCGCTACCACGATTTCAGCGTTGCCGGTTTGAATGGCCTGAGCGGCAAGGGCGACCGCCTTCAGACTTGAGCCGCAAACTTTATTGATGGTCATGGCTCCGACGGTCGGCGGCAATCCACCGTTCAGGGCCGCCTGTCGCGCGGGGTTCTGGCCCAAGCCGGCCGACACCACCAGGCCCATGATGCACTCATCCACCTGTTCGGGTTTAAGGTTCGCTCGCTTCACCGCTTCCCGCACGGCGATGGCTCCGAGCTGCGGCGCGGAAAAGCTCTCCAACGCCCCTTGAAACTTTGCAACCGGCGTGCGCACCCCGCTGATAATCACTACGTCCTGCATGTAGCTTCTCCTTAGGCGATTCCAAACTTCCATTATAAGATGTGGGAACGCACCGTATGCAAAGGGACATTCAGCCCGCTCTCGGCAGCGATTCTGTCTCCGCGCCCCCGCAACCGCCAAAACGTGAAAAGCTTCTTGCGCCTTTGTGGCACACCATCCTGAT
Organism: Terriglobales bacterium; assembly: GCA_025934025.1. Lineage (GTDB taxonomy): Bacteria > Acidobacteriota > Terriglobia > Terriglobales > Acidobacteriaceae > Angelobacter. The sequence goes on along the minus strand of JAICYU010000035.1, from coordinate 21,379 downwards.
TGTTGTATTGATGCTGCTGAACTCCATCGGCACAGCATGGGTGACCTCGCATTCCGGCGCTGCAGCCAACCAAACGTCAGAAACAACGCGCATTTTTCAGTACGGCGTCACAATCGTTCTGGAGCTGTTTCTGCTCTTTCTCGTGTGGATTGGCCTCCGCCTGAATCGCACCAGCATGCGGGAGTTGATCGGAGGACGCTGGAATACGCCTGAAGATTTTCTGCTGGATGTCGCGATTGCGGTCGGCTTTTGGATCGTCGCTCTCCTCGTGCTCGCAGGGTTGGGATACCTCGTTGGTCTGGTCAAGCCGGGACAGGTGGAAGAAGCCAAGAAGCTTGCTTCCCTGCTTGCGCCGCGTACGGTGGGTGGCTTGCTGGTCTTCGTTCTTCTAAGCACAGTGGCCGGGTTCGTGGAAGAGATCATCTTCCGCGGTTATCTCCAGCGGCAAATCGGGGCGCTGGCCGGCAACATCTACGTGGGGTTGATCGCGTCGGCAATCATTTTTGGCGCGGGACACGGTTACGAAGGTACTCGCCGCATGTTTTTGATTGGAATATATGGGGCGATGTTCGGCTTCCTCGCGCTCTCGCGCCGCAGCCTGCGTCCAGGCATGATGGCGCATGCGTGGCATGATTCTTTCGAGGGCGTTCTGCTCTTCATTGTCACGCGCAAGGGGCTCACTGCGATGCACTGACCCCAGGAAGCGATGTCTTCTCTCAACGGCAATCAAGAATGACATCAATTTTTTTCTTGACTTCAATTTTTATTAACTCTATACAATCATCAATTGCGGTTTTTGAAGTTGACCGCACATCCATGAGAAATGGAAAGGGAGAATAGAAACATGGCAACTAAGAAAAAGGGTGGTTCAAAGAAGAAGAGCACCAAGAAAAAGTAAGTCTTCTTCCAACAGTAAAACCCGAAGGGGGGCGTGAACAACGTCCCCCGTTGTTTTTCCTGATTGATTGCGTCAGCCGCTGCCCTTCCGTACTACAATCTCCTCAACTTATGAGTTTTCAAACCTTCCTGTTCTTTCTGCTGGGCGGCGCATTCGGTTTTCTGATCTCCTGGTTGCTGCGGCGCTCCGATTCTGCCGTCCTGAGGACGAAGCTGACATCCACTCAGAATGAATTAACTGCAGCCCGGGCAGAATCAAGCAAGAGCGCCCAACAGAATTCACAACTGAACGCCACGGTGGCAAAGCTGGAAGCTACGCTTGCGCATGAACGGAAGTCGCACGATGAAAAGGTCCAGCTCCTCAATCAGGCGACGCAGCAACTGACTCATACTTTCGAAGCCTTGGCGGCCGAAGCACTCAAGAGCAACAACGACGCATTCTTGACCCTCGCGCGGACAAGCCTGCAAAATTTTCAAAACGAAGCGCGCGGGGACCTGGAGCAGAGGCAAAAGGCCGTGGAGCACCTGGTTAGTCCCATTCAAGAATCACTGAAAAAAGTGGATGAACAGATTCGAGGGATTGAAGCCGTGCGCAGCCAGGCCTACGGCGAACTCAAGAACCAGGTCAGCTCACTGATCACCACGCAGGAGAAACTGCACGCAGAGACCGGAAATCTCGTAAAGGCCCTTCGCACGCCCACCGTCCGTGGGCGCTGGGGAGAAATTCAGCTTCGCCGCGTGGTCGAAATCGCCGGCATGCTGCCCTACTGTGACTTCGCGGAGCAGGAAACGGTCACGACCAGTTCGGGAAGGCTCCGCCCTGATTTGATCGTGAACCTTCCAGGCGCCAAGAAGATTGTCGTGGACGCCAAAACGCCCTTGATGGCGTATCTCGATGCCATGGAAGCTACGGATGATACCATCCGCAAGCAGAAACTGCTGGAGCACGCCGCGCAGGTCAGGACACACTTGAATCAACTCGGCGGAAAGAGCTATTGGGAGCAGTTTGAGTCCACGCCGGAATTTGTAGTGATGTTTCTGCCGGGCGAGACGTTCTTCAGTGCCGCGCTGGAACAGGACCCAGCTTTGATCGAACATGGCGTCAGCCAGCGCGTGATTCCCGCCTCGCCTACCACGCTGATTGCATTGCTGAAGGCCGTCGCTTATGGATGGAACCAGGAGAAGCTGGCGCGTAATGCACAGCAGATCAGCGCGTTGGGCAAAGAACTCCACGATCGCCTCTGCAAGCTTGCCTCGCATTTTAAGGAGATGGGCAAAGGGCTGAATAAGGCCGTGGATTCTTACAATCAGGGCATGGGATCGCTGGAATCACGCGTGCTGGTTTCTGCTCGCAAGTTTGGTGAGCTGGGAGCACCTGTAATCGACGAAATTCCCGAGATCAAGCAGATCGAGAGTACCACCCGCACTCTGTCGTTGGAGTTTGAAGATCCGGATCCGTCGTCTGCAGATAGCTCGCAGGCATCTGCTGCTGCAGCAGACTAGCGACCCGGGGAAGCTTTCGCCGCGTGTGTCCCGTTGGCCGGAACATGCACGTGCTGCTCGGTGGCGGGACACAGCTTGATGTAGTCGCACCAGCGGCAATGGGGGCCCGGCTTGGGATCAAAACGTCCTGCCGCCATTCCGTCAGCAGCTTCCTGAATTTTCTGTTCCGCCCGAGTAAGCTGCACCCGAGTGCGGCGCGTAATCACAGATTCGTTATCCTGAAGATTGATAAAGACCAGTTCTGCAGGATCAAAGCCCATCTTTGCGGCGGCCATGGAGTAAATGGAAAGCTGCAGGCTGCCGTCAGCGTAATCCTGGGTCTTCGGGGCGCCGGTCTTGTAATCCACCACCCGGACGCGATTGCCATCAATGCGGTCCAGCCGGTCAATGCGCCCGCGGACCTGACGTCCGTTGAGCACGAATGTGAAGCCAACTTCGGCATCAATCACATCCACCGAACCGCGCGGTTGCTCGGAAAGTAAAGCTCGCAACTCGTTTACTCCACGCTCCAGGTAGAGTTTCCGTTGCGTCGGATCCTCGACGATCGGCGTATCGAACTTTGCTGTGAATGCCTCGATTACATCTTCGAGGCTCATCGGCTCGCTTCCCGCTTTGGGAGAGTAGTAGCTCCGCAACACGGTGTGGATCGCGTTGCCAAACTGGAGTGCCGCTGCAATTTCACCCGGAACCTGCCAGTCACGCTGCAGCTTGAACTTCATCGGACAGGTGGAGTAGCTCTCAACTGCGTTCGCGCTTAATGCTACGGACTCGCCATCGAACGACGGTGGCAATAGCAGCCATTCGGCCACAGCCGAAAGGGCCACCATAGGGTTGTCCCGGTGTGGCACTTCACTGAGGAACCGCTTTTCCAGCGCACAGGCAAGCCCGCGGTCGTCCAGTAAGGGCCGTAGAAAACCGGTGGGAGTCTTATGTTTCGATCTGCCTGCGCGCGTATGGATGGCTAGTCCATCGCGGGCGCGAGTTATCGCCACGTAAAAAAGTCTGCGCTCTTCCTGCTCATGCACTTCCTTGCTGTCGCCGGTTGCTATCGAACTGCGAAGTTGCGGCGGAAACTCGAACAGCGGCTCACGAAAACTGGTTGGGAAGGCATTCGATACGGCTCGCAGGATCCACACGCGGTCAAATTCCAGCCCCTTGGCGGCGTGCGCCGTCATCAGCCGCACGGCTTCAGGATGCTCGCTCTCAATTCGGTCAAGCTCTTCGTCCGTCCATAAGGGAACGGAGCCTCGCACTTGCTGGAAGTAGTCGAGATAGTGCAGGAACGCTTGCGCACTCTTATCTTGCACAAAGGGCTTCTCTTCCCATGCATTCACAAAGTGCTGGAACGCCATCATGATTGAATCGCGCAGCTCGAAACCGAACTCCCGAATAACCCCCGCGATTACCCCGGCAGCTCCCGGACACCTCGCTACAGACTCACGAATGCGAGCGATTTCTTCTAACAGACGCTTACCGCTTCCAATGGTGCCCAGAATTTCAGTAAACGGCCGCTCGCCGCGCGCAACAGCCAATTTTTCGCGCAGATCCAAAGGATCTATGCCGAATTTCGCGAACGCCGCCACGCGAAACAGGCTCTCAGAATCGCGCGGATCAACAACTGCATGCACCGCGGCCAGCAGGTCGCGCCCCATGCCGGTATCGAGCACGCTGATCCCGCGCACGATGAACGGAATCCCTCGCGACGCAAGCTCCGCGACAATTTTTTCGCGGTGGTTGTGCTGGCGATACAGCACAGCAAGAGACAACGGCGGTCCCTTAGCCTGGGTGGCGCGCAGGGCCTGAATCTCCTTCGCAATATCGGAGGCTTCCTGCGCGTCTGCGCTGCTTATCACGGCCTCAACCGGCGAATCGAACACAAGTTTGCCCTGTTCCGCATCCCGCTGATCGCGCGCTGAGTGGAGTTCGCGGCGCTCAAACATGGCCTTTCGACCCAACGAGCGAACCTCAGGATTGTTGCGGATGACTGCATATGCAGCTTTCAGAATGTTTCCGCGCGAGCGCTGATTTTCATCCAGCGTGGCTGCTGCCGTGTTGGGAAACCGGTTCTGAAATTCTTCAAAAGCTGCGCTGGAAGCGCCGCGAAAACGGTAAATCGCCTGATCGGGATCGCCGACGGCAAAGATGTTCTTACTCTCTCCGGCGAGCAGTTCAGCCAAAATGATGTTGCTGGAATTGCAATCTTGAAATTCGTCAATCAGAATGAACTTAGCGCGCCGTTGTTCCGCCTCCAGAAGCACCGGGTTCCGCTGCAGCAGACCTACGCCCTTGCTGATCTGCATACTAAAGGTTCCCAGATTATTCTCTGCCAGGAGCCGCATCGAGTTTGCATAAACGCGCGCAATCTCCCGCCAGCGCTCGACAATCACGTCCTCGCCAAGCTCGTCAACTTGTTTTGAGCGGCAATTGCGCGGGACCGAACCGCTCCCCGGGACAAGCGAGTCCACATAGCTCTGAAACTGTTCCGGGCCGATCAGTTCCTCATTACAGCGGTCAAAAAAATTGCGCAGGTCTTCAAGAAACTGCCCCAAGTCGGAAGGCTTGATGAAGTGCTTCAGGCCGAGTTCCTCAATCCGCTGGCGGAGAAACACATAGACATCTTCGGGCAGAAGGGTGAAGAAATCGCTCCGCATACGCTTGAGCAGGCCATAGCAATAGGCGTGAAAGGTACCTGCCGAAATCTTGGAATCGTGCTTTAACCGGTGCTCAACCCGACCCACCAATTCGGCCGCGGCATTATCAGTAAAGGTGATCGCCAGGATCTCGTCTGGTGAAGCATGGCCGTTTTCAATGAGCCTCGCGATCCGTTCGACCAAAACACTGGTCTTTCCCGTGCCGGCGCCGGCCAGCACCAGCATGGGACCGTGTACGTGCTCAATCGCTTTGCGCTGCCGTAAATTGGGAATAAAGGATTGGACCATCGGGAAAGACTCTGCTTAGGCATTATGCGAAAAATCGGCGAAGCCCGCAATCCGTAAATTGGCTTAGCCTGTGGAAATATCAGAAAGATTTCGCCGTGGAGAGGCGCGGAGTGCTCAAGCAACGGCACCAAGGCTGAGTGCTAGAATCAAAAATTAGCAATCCATGCCAAATAAAATTCCGGTAGGAATTGTCGGGGCAACTGGAACTGTCGGGCAGCGATTTATCCAGCTTCTCGAGGGTCACCCCTGGTTTGAAGTGAGTTGGTTGGCAGCATCTGACCGCTCCGCTGGCAAGAGCTACGCAGAGGCGGCAACATGGCGGCTGGCTACGCCGATTCCGCAAAGAGTTGCCGACACGCAGGTACGTTCCGCCGCGCCGGATAAAGATACTCCCAGGCTGATCTTCGCCGCGCTGGATGCTACCGCGGCAAAAGAAATCGAACCGTTATTTGCCGAAGCCGGCTGCGCTGTAGTTTCCAATTCAAGCGCCTTCCGCATGGCTCCCGACGTGCCGCTGGTAATCCCGGAAGTCAACGGTGATCATACCGAACTCATCAAGACGCAGTCCTGGTACAAAAAGAACGGTGGATTCATGGTCACCAATCCTAACTGTTCCGCAATTGGGCTGGTAATGGCGCTGGCGCCTCTGCATCGTCGCTTTCGGGTAGAAAAGGTCTTTGTCGCAACTATGCAGGCAGTCAGCGGAGCTGGTTATCCGGGAGTTCCATCGCTTGACATCGTCGGCAATGTGATTCCTTACATCGCCAACGAAGAGCAGAAGATGGAAGCGGAATCCTGCAAGCTGCTGGGCACGATCAGCGACGGCACAGTCGCCCCGGCGGACCTCAAGCTCAGCGCGCACTGCAATCGGGTTGCCGTGGAAGATGGCCACACGGAATCGGTTTCGATGAAGTTGGGCAAAGTCGCCCATGCGGAAGAGATCATTGCGACATGGGAAGAGTTCCGCTGCTTTGCCCAGAAGCTCAATCTGCCAACTGCACCTGAGCAGCCGGTAATTTACGAGCGCGCCGCCGACCGTCCGCAGCCTCGGCTGGACCGCGATCGCGGGCGCGGCATGTCTGCCGTGGTGGGACGCCTCCGCCCTTGCAATATTTTCGACTGGAAATTTACCGTGCTCTCGCACAACACCATCCGTGGCGCCGCCGGCGCTGCCATTCTGAACGGCGAACTTCTGAAAGCTCAGGGCTATCTCGATTGATCATGCCGGCCGGGGTGCTCGCATGATCGTGATGAAATTCGGCGGCACCTCAGTACAGGACGCCGCCGCGATTGATCGCGCAGCAGCGATCGTTCGGGAGCGACTGCGAGAGAAGCCGGCCGTGGTGGTGAGCGCGCTGGCCAAGATCACGGATCAGCTTTTGGCGATGGCTGCGGCGGCCGGCAGCTCCGATCGTGACAAAGCGCTTGAGCTCTCTCGCGCCGCACGTGAACGCCACTACAACACCGCTCTCGATCTTCTAGGGACCCATGCCTTCGAGCAGATCGCACCAGAGCTGGAAGCGGACTTCAACTCGCTCGACGATCTTTTGCGCGGGGTTGTTGCCGTGGGAGAGCTTACGCCGCGCACCACGGACGTCATCGCAGGATTCGGAGAACGCATCTCCAGCAAGATTGCCGCTGCCGCATTTTCCCAGCGCGATATTCCCGCGCAGCATGTGGATGGGCGTCGCTGCATCGTTACCGACGCCAACTTCGGCAAGGCGGTACCCCAGTTCGAAGAGACCAACGCCCGCCTCTCACAAATGGTTCGGCCGCTGCTCGAAAACGGGCGCGTCCCTCTGATGGGTGGGTTCATCGGCAGCACTCGCGAGGGAGTCTCCACTACGCTAGGTCGCGGGGGTTCCGACTTCAGCGCCGCTATCCTTGGCGCGGGACTGAATGCCCAACGCATTGAAATCTGGACCGACGTTGACGGCATGATGACTACCGACCCCGGTCTCTGCCCGCAAGCCCGCCGCATTAAAACCATTAGCTTCGAGGAAGCCGCCGAACTCGCTTACTTCGGCGCCAAGGTCCTGCACCCGGCCACGCTGTTGCCGGCCATCCAGAAAAACATTCCTGTGCTGATCCTCAACTCGCGCAATCCTCAATGCGAAGGCACGCGGATCACCGCGACAGCTCCGAAAAGTAAAAATGCCTTCAAAGCCATTGCAGCAAAAAAGCGCATTACAGTGGTTGACGTGGTTGCCACGCGGATGTTGATGGCGCACGGTTTTCTCAGGAGCATCTTTGAAGTTTTTGCCAATCATCGGTGCCCGGTGGACATGGTATCCACCTCAGAGGTGAGCGTCTCTGTGACTGTGGATTCGAATGAATCCATCGCGGCCATTGCGGCCGATCTGGGCAAGCTGGCCGATGTGAAATACGAAGGACGGAAAGCCATCGTCTGCCTGGTGGGCGAGAACATCCGCAATACACCGGGGATTGCCGCCAAAGTGTTCAGCGCGATTCCGGATGTGAACATTCAGATGATTTCGCAGGGCGCGTCTGAGATCAACATCAGTTTTGTGATTGACGAGCCCGATGTGCCGCACGTGGTGTCCCAACTTCATCGAGCTTTTTTCTCTGAGGTGGACCCCGATGTTTTCGCTTGAGGAGGTGCTGTGAAGATTCTGGTGCTGGGCCGGGGAAAGACGGGCGTGCTCGTAGCGGAGATAGCGCGCGAACGCCGCCATGAAGTGCAGTCGCTTTCAAGCCGAGAAAACCAGGATGGTCGCGCCCTCACCCTCGAGTTACTCAAGCAGGTTGATGCCGTCATAGATTTCACTACGCCTCAGGCTGTGATCCCAAACATTATCCGGTGCGTTGAGGCCAGAACTCCCATTGTGGTAGGCACCACCGGCTGGTATCAGCATCTGGAAAGAGTGAAAGAGTTGGTGAGTGAGCGCAAGACGGCTTTTCTCTATGGATCAAATTTCTCGGTGGGAATGAATCTATTCTTCAGAGCTGTCGAAGCGATTGCGCCAATATTGAAAAGCGACTACCAAGGTACTATCGTGGAAAAGCACCACGCGCAAAAGAAGGACAAACCGTCAGGCACGGCGGTCACGCTCCAGAAACTGCTTGAATCAGGTTCAGGCGTGAAGGTAGAGATCACTTCCATCCGCGAAGGAGATGCCGTGGGCATGCATCTGATCTCGCTCGACTCCCCCGATGACACCATCCTGCTGACTCACGACGCCAAGTCGCGCATGAGCTTTGCTGAAGGCGCGGTGCGCGCAGCCGAATGGATCCAAGGAAAGAGCGGATTTTACGAGTTCAAGCAGATCATTGATCAGCTCTGATGAATTTGGCCAGGCTTGGCCATCCGATAAGGGTTGCATTCATTCGCGCAAGCCGCTGTAGGTTCTCTGCCCTAAAAGTGCGACGTGGCGCTGCACCCGAATTCAGGATGGTCGCGAAGCCTGCCCCTTTTTCAATATCGCGATCTGTCCCGCATGGTAGAGCGAGTGCTGCACGATGCCATGAAACAGGTTGTAGAAGCCGTAGTCTCTTCCCGGCACCCTCTCGCCCAGCCGTTCGTCACCAAAGTGCTCAATTGCTGCGGCGAGTTCATTTCCGGCGCGAAGCGTGTTCTCTACTGCGGCTTTCCAGCCGACAGCATCTGCTTCTGGAATCAACGGCCAGTTCTGCTCCGGCGGCATGGTTTCCACGAACGCGGGCATCGGCACGCCGCGCATGCTCGCCAGCGCCGCCCTTGTCCACACTCCGATATGGAGCGTCAGATCCCAAATGGAATGCGCAGCCGCAAGCGGCCTGGCATGAGCTTGCTCTTGAGAGATATTTGAAAGCAAATCACGCAGCGACGGCCCGTGCCATGCATCGCCTGCAAAAGCGCGCCGCAACTGATCAGCAATTCGTGAACACTCGGTGTTGGTTGAAGCAATCGTGGGCATGCGAATTGTGATGGCGCTCTCCTCCCGACCGATTCACAAAATGTCGCCTCAAAACAGAAGCCCCGCTCGCATAACGAGCAGGGCAGAACTTGAGCTGTGGATCAGGCTGTCACGTACTTCCCGGCCTCAATCAACCGGTTGGCAATCTTCTGGTTGATTGCGATGGTGTTGAACGGCTCATACTTAAACAAGCGGCGGAGGATAACCAATTGCGTGCGGAGCATATCGCCTTCCGCAACCGCCGCAACGACTTTGCGCGCAGCGGCTTCAATTGTGTCCATGGCATGGGCCAGGCTCACCTGACACATGGCAATCGCGAATTGAGACTTCGATTCACCCTGGCGCTCCAGCAACTTCTGCGTGCGCAGCACCACGGAGTCCATTGCAAAAATCTGGATCACCAGATCGGCGATTGCGCCGAGAATCTCCTGCTGATCGGCAATGGCCATCATGTACTTTTGCGAAGCGGCTCCGGCCAGCATCAGCGCGGCCTTCTTGGCATTCGCGGCCAACGTGCGTTCGGCTGCGAGTGCGCCCTCCAGCGGCTCTGAGGACGACGGGCCAGACATGATCTCATCCATCAGCTTTTTGATCGCCGGCATGAGCGCGAGTTGTCCGCTCATGGCCCGCTTCAGCAGCCAGCCGGTGATGATCATGCGATTGATTTCGTTCGTTCCTTCGAAGATCCTGTTCACCCGAGAATCGCGGTAGGCCCGCTCCGCGGGGTATTCCTCGACAAATCCGTAGCCGCCGTAAATCTGCACCGTCTCATCAACGGCATAGTCCAGCATCTCGGAGCCGAACACCTTCAGGATGGAGCACTCCACCGCGTACTCCTCGATATTCTTGGCAATCTGCTTGTAGGGGTCGGCTGCATTCTTGTCCACTTCCGACATGGCGGCATCAATCATTCCAACGGTCCTATAAGACATGCTTTCACCCGTGTAGATCCTGGCCGCCATCTGCGCCAGCTTTTCTCGAATCATGCCAAACTCGGAAAGCGTCTTTCCGTGCATGGCCTTGCGCTGCTTGGCGTAGCCAATCGAATTGTTCAGCGCATTGCGGGCCCCGCCGACCACGCCAGCGCCCAGTTTGTAGCGCCCAATATTCAGCGTGTTGAAGGCAATCACATGACCTTTTCCGATTTCGCCCAGCAGGTTCTCTTTGGGAATGCGGCAGTCGTTCAGAATCAGAGGCGTGGTGGAAGAGCCTCGAATGCCCATCTTCTTTTCTTCCGCTCCCACGGAGAATCCAGGCGAAGTACGCTCCACGATGAAAGCACTGAACTTCTCTCCATCCACTTTCGCGAAAACGATGTAGACGTCGGCGAAGCCGCCATTGGTGATCCACATCTTCTCGCCGTTGAGCACCCACTCCTTCCCGTCCGGTGAAAGCACCGCTTTGGTGCGCGGATTCATCGCGTCAGAAGCAGAACTGGATTCGGAGAGAGCGTAAGCGGCAATCCACTCTCCCGCCGCCAGCTTGGGCAGATATTTCTTCTTCTGCTCTGCGTTTCCAAAATAGACAATAGGCAACGTTCCAATCCCCACATGCCCGCCGAAGGCCACGCTGAAGCTTCCATTCACCGAGATATGCTCGGCAATCAGCGCGCTCGCGATCTTGTCCATCTCCGAGCCGCCGTACTGCTCCGGGATGTCCACGTTGCCAATGCCAATCTCGCAGGCTTTGCGGATGAGCGACCGCGTCACCGCAAAGTCCTTGTGCTCGATTTTTTCGGCATTGGGCAGGATCTCGTTTTTCGCAAACTCCTGCGTGGTCTGCGCGATCTGCAGGTGCTCGTCGCTGAGATCCTCGACGGTGAAAACCTGATCTGTGGTGTGCTCCTCAATCAGAAAGCTTCCACCCTTCAGCTTGGTCTTGTTCGGGACTGCTACGGTAGCCATAGATTCTTCTCCTTAACCACAGAGGAACGGAGGAACGCAGAGGAAATCAGTTCCAGCCAGTCCCCTCAACAAACCTCTTGATTCCATCTCTTAAATGACGAACGTGGAAATTGATTAGCAACCCTATATTTTTCTTGCTTAGACGCAGATAAGAAATGATTTGAGCTTCATGAACAGATGCAATCTTCTCAACGCATTTCAATTCAAGCAGCACCAGGTCGTTCACAACCATATCGATACGGTAACCCGCATCAATGCGAACACCTTCGAAAACAATCGGGAGTTCGAGCTCAGTCTGTACGTGAAAACCTTGTCTTCGTAGCAGGTGAGCGAGACACGCCTCGTAAGCGCTCTCGAGCAGGCCGGGCCCCAACTCGGAATGGACCTTCATCGCGGCGCCTATGATAGCCTCCGTGAGAGCGTTGATTTCGCTTGCCTCCGCGCTCCTCTGTGACCTCTGTGGTGAAGTACTCATTGAATGTTCTCGAGGATGCCCGCCGCGCCCATGCCCCCGCCCACGCACATGGTCACGATTCCGTACTTCCCGTTCCGGCGCTTCAGTTCGCGAATGATGGTCGCCGTCAGCTTGGCGCCGGTGCATCCCAAGGGATGTCCGAGCGCGATGGCGCCGCCATTCGGATTGACTTTGTTCAGGTCCAGCCCGCCTTCTTTGATCACGGAAAGCGCCTGCGCGGCGAAGGCTTCATTCAATTCGATTACATCAATGTCGTCCAGCTTCAGGCCTGCCATCTTCAGCACTTTGGGAATGGCATAAACCGGGCCCAGGCCCATTTCTTCCGGTTTATATCCGGCCGTGGCAAACGCCACAAAACGCGCCAGAGGCTTGATGCCTAATTGTCGCGCTTTATCGGCCGACATCACGACCGCCGCCGCTGCGCCGTCAGACATCTGTGAGGAATTTCCCGCCGTGACTGTCCCTTTCGCATGGAAAGCAGGCTTCAGCGCACCCAGGGCTTCCATGGTGGTATCCGCGCGCGGGCCTTCGTCAACTTTGAACGTGATATCAATCCGTTTGGGTTTTGATCCGTTGGGAGTGGTAAAGCTCACTGGTACGGGCACAACTTCGTCTTCAAACCTGCCGCCTTGAATGGCAGCCATTGCATTCTTGTGACTGCGAAGCGAGAACTCATCCGCCATCTCGCGAGTAATGCCAAAACGCTTCGCCAGCCGCTCGGCCGTAAGCCCCATGGAGAGATACGCGTCAGGATAGTTGTTTACCAGCCAGGGATTAGCGGAAACTTTGTGCCCGCCCATCGGCACCATGGTCATGGACTCGGCGCCGCCGGCAACGGCGATCTCAGCACGGCCGGCCATGATGGAATCAGCCGCCAAAGCAATCGCCTGCAATCCCGACGAGCAGAAGCGGTTAATGGTCATCGCCGAGCACTCCACCGGCAAACCGGCGCGCAAAGATGCAATACGAGCGACGTTCATGCCCTGCTCCGCTTCCGGCATAGCGCAGCCAATGATGACGTCTTCTATTTCTTTCGGGTTCACCTGCGGAACGCGCTCCAACGCGCCTTTAATGGCCGTGGCTGCCAGATCGTCTGGCCGGACTGTACGCAGCGTTCCCTTGTTGGCCTTGCCTACCGCCGTGCGAACTGAACTTGCAATAACGACTTCTTTGCTCATTTTCAAAACCTCAATCAAACTCTGCGGGAGGTTAGCTCGATGACCCCGCAGTCACGTATTCGGTCATAGCACTTGGTTCCGGAATCGGATCGCCGTGCTCCCGCATTCCTTCAAGATGGAAATCAATGCCTTCGCGTATCAATTGCTTCACTTCTTCCAGGCTAGACCCCGCAATCCCTAACCCCGGCAAATCAGGCACGTAAGCCCCCCATCCTGTTTCGGATTTTTCATAGATCACGAGGAATTTCATTTCAAACCTGCCTGTTTCGAAATGCTGTTCAGAGTTCCGGCACGTCTGCCGAGGGATGTCCCGCAATCGTTACGGTACCGGCCTTCTCTTTATGATGATATTGCCGGTGACTTCCGCGAGTCCGAGTCAACCTCCAACCATCCTCTTCGATTTTCTTGATGAGGTCTCGTACTTTCACGGGACCTAGTTCCTCAACGGCTTTCCTGTCTTCAACGTAAACTGAATCCGTTCCTGCGTTTTCTTCTCTCCGCAGAGCGACTTGAAGGCTTCCCTCTCCAGATCCAGCAGGTATTGCTCGCTCACCGGCGTTCCCGGCGAAACGTTCCCGCCGCAAATCACCTCGGCAACTTTGGTTCCGACCTTCACATCGTGGTCGCTGATGTACTCCGCCTGCCTCATTAGATGAATCCCCAGCCGCAGCGTCGCCAGCACATTTTCGCCAGGAGCAGGAATGTCGGTTCGCGGCACCGGTGCCTGATAGCCGGCGCGGGCCAAGTCCAGCGCGCGCTCTTTGGCGTCGCTGAGCAGGCGATCCCGATTCATGGTGATGAGGTCGCCCTCGGAGAGGAACCCCAGGTCGCGGGCCTCACTGGCGGACGTCGAAACTTTCGCCATGCCGATGATCTCAAACGCACGCTTCATGCCTTCCACCATTTCCACCGACTCGCCGCGCCCATCGGGACGCACGGCATGTGCTTTCTCAATGGCGCGCAACAACATCTCTTTGCAGCCGCCACCACCGGGCAGCAGCCCGACCCCCACCTCCACCAATCCCATGTAGGTTTCGGCATGAGGCTGGCGCGCCGCCGAATGCAGGTTGATCTCGCAACCGCCGCCGAGTGTCATACCGAACGAAGCCGTCACGACGGGACGAGTGCAGAACTTGATTGCTTGCGTCATTCCCTGAAACTGTTTAATGGCCAGATCAACTTCATCCCACTCTTCTTCCTGGATCGCCAGCATCAGCATCATCAAGTTAGCGCCGACGGAGAAATTCTGTGAATCGCCGGTAATCACAAATGCTTCGAACTGGTCGCCGATCCCGCCGGTCTTCAGCGTTTGCGTGACCATCTGCACGATGTCGCCGCCCAGCGCATTCATCTTGGTGTGGAACTCGATGCAGCCTACGCCATCGTCCAGATCTATGAGGGATGCCCCGGGATTCTTCTTCACCACGCCGTTTGATTTCCTGGCTGCCTGCACTGACCAGACGCCGTCGGCCACTTCCACCGGCTTGTACTCGCTGGAATTCAGATCAAAATAGGCGCGGCCGGATGGCGACTTGGCATCGTCCACATACCAGCTCTTAGCGCCTGCTGCCAGAAGCTTTTCCACATTCGGCGCGACAGGCTTGCCTTCGGCTTTCATCTTGGCGACTGTCGCAGGCACGCCGGCCAGGTCCCATACTTCAAAAGGACCGAGTTCCCAGTTGAAACCCATCCGCATGGCCTGATCAATTTCGACCACCGAATCGGCGATCTCCGGAATGCGGTTCGCCGAGTAGGTCCACATCTCGGAGAGCGTGGTCCAAACAAACTTCACGGCTTTGTCGCGCGGATCGCCACTGAGAATAGTGCGCAGGTGCTCGCCAACGTCTTCAATGTTCTTGGCCATCTCCAGCACAGGGAATTTCGCCTTCTGCGCCGGATGGTACTCAAGCGTCTTCCAGTCAATCACCTGGCGTTCGTCGCCTTGAGGGCCTTTGGCCTTCTTATAAAATCCGCCCTTCGTCTTGTCGCCCAGCAGCTTGCGCTCTAACATCTTGTTGAAAAACTCTGGGAGCTTCAGATCGGAGCGTTCGTCCTGCACGTTCTTGCTGAAGTTCTTTACCACGCTGCCCAGCACGTCGAGGCCGACTAGATCAATGGTCCGGAATGTAGGATTTCTGGTCCAGCCGCCGCTGGAAGTCAGTGCGTCAACTTCTTCGATGCTGAGGTCCATCTCCTGCATCACGCGAAAGACATTCAGCCCCGCATAGGTGCCGATGCGGTTGGCGATGAAGTTGGGCGTATCCTTCGCTCGAACAATGCCTTTGCCCATACGCACATCGCAAAAATGCGCCACCGCTTCGATGGCAGCCGGATCGGTTTCCGGAGTGGGAATGATCTCAAGCAAGCGCATGTAGCGCGGAGGATTAAAAAAGTGGGTTCCAAACCAGTGGCGGCGGAAGTTGTCGCTGAAACCTGCGGCAATGCTGTGTACCGGCAGCCCGCTGGTATTGGTGGTAACAATGCTGCCCGGCTTGCGAACGGCTTCCACCTGCTGGAGCAGCGTGCGCTTGATCTCCAGGTTTTCCGCGACGGCTTCGATGATCCAGTCCGCGTCCGAAAGCAGCTTCAGGTCATCCTGAAAGTTGCCTATCCGAATGAGCCGCTCCAGCCCTTTCTCGAAGAAGGCGGCCGGCTTCGATTTAACGGCAGACTCAAGACCCGCAGCGACAATCTTGTTGCGAGCGGCCCTATCCGCACCTGAAGATGCATTAGGCGGAACAATATCGAGGAGCACGCAAGGCACTCCGGCATTGGCAAAATGGGCGGCGATGCGCGCACCCATGGTACCGGCGCCCAACACGCCCACTCTGCTGATGTGCTGGTGCGGTGTCTTTGCAGGATGCCGGTTTGGTTCTGAACGGCTGGCGAGACTTGCTGATGACGGAGTGGAAACAGCGGAATGGCTCATGAGAGCGGCTCCTGTAAATGAGTGAATGGAGCGGAGAGGCTGATCTGGAAACGTCCAGCATGATAGCAGTTTTGAGGCTTCATTTCGGCTCTGCTCTTGGTTAGAGGCAAGCAGCACTCCTGAAACGTCAGAGAAAGGTCGGTACCGAAAACATCTTCCGGGGACAGGATGATGATACTGAATGAACATTCATTCAGTCAATCAGGCGCACATGCCCGGAAAGCTATCACTCTTCACCAATTCCTCATGTTGAACGCTTTTTTCCAGTTTTCGTCCGCGTTGTGGGGCCTTTTGCCGGCTCAATTTCGGCGCGATTCGACAGAATTTCAAGCGCTTTCCTGGCCACTTCTTTTTCGCCTCCGTAGCTGAGTTTCTCGGCCGCTTCTTTGAGCGGCATCCACCAGGCCCGGCGCACCTCATGCCTCATCTCTTCCTTGATATCTCCGATTTCACCAGATTGATATTCCATGAGAAAGAAGCTCACTACCTTAAAAACGCGGGCATTGTCCTGCCATTTCCGGGAGTAAACATATTTGATCTCGGCCAGCTTACTCACAAAGGAAACGCGCAGACCGGTCTCCTCGTGAACCTCGCGAATCGCAGTATCCAGCGGCTTTTCGCCGGAATCCACGTTGCCCTTGGGCAGGGCGATCACATGTTTGCGGTCCTCCGGCTCGCCTTCACGGCCCGGTTCTATTACCGCTGCCCACCACTGGTCCTCGGTTCGCCGGAAGACCAGCGCCCCGGCTGAGAATTCGCGCAGCATAGTTGTTAAAGAGTTTAACCGTTTCGTCTTCAGACCACTTGTCGCGCCACGATGCGCCACCTCTCAGCCCTGAAGCAAGTCTCTGTTGCTCAAGAGGTTACGAACGTCACTTCGAGTTGCCGGTTTTTGGCGGGAAAATTAAAGCGCAACAAGCGGGCGCTTACATCGTTTAATTTACAGAGCTGCATCAAATTGGGATAGAAGTGCCGGCGCGGAAGGTGACCCATGAATCCGCTGAACAAGATCGTTCGTACCGTGCGCGCGTTTGGGCGGGAAATCAAACGTCAGTCCTTACCGCAGCAGTTGCCTCAAACGGCTCCTCAGCCTAAAGTCGGAATCGCTTTGGGCGGAGGTTTTGCCCGCGGCTTGGCTCATATAGGCGTCCTTAAAGTTCTGGAAGAAGAGCAGATTCCAATAGATTTTGTGGCCGGCACCAGCGTGGGATCCGTGATCGGAGCCGGTTACGCCAGCGGACTCTCCGCCAAAGAGCTGGAAGAGATCGCCGGTCTGGTCCGCTTCAAGGATTTCTCTCGCTGGACTTTCTCCCGCTTTGGATTGTTCAGCAATGACAAGATGGCAGTCTTCCTGGCCAAGATTCTGCGCTGCAAGACTTTCGAAGAGCTGCGAATTCCTCTCGCCGTGGCCGCAACTGACATTATTACGGGGGACCCTGCGGTCTTCACCACAGGCGATCTGGTAGCTCCAGTTCGCGCCAGTTGCGCTTATCCCGGAATGTTTCTACCAGTGGAAATTGACGGTCGGCTGCTGGTGGATGGACTACTCGGTCATGCGGTTCCGGCTGCGCCCCTGCGCGAGATGGGCGCCGAGCGCGTGATTTCCGTCCATCTTGCTGCTCACTGGCTCAAGCCTCGCGGCCCACGGCATGTCTTTGACGTTATCGGGCAGTGCTTTTCCATTGCGCAAGACAGAATGTGCGGTCCGTGGAAAGCAGCTTCCGATGTGGTGCTGGAACCAGAAATAGGCGAGTTCGGCTATGACGACTTTATCCGCGCTCCCGAGTTGATTCGCGCGGGAGAGGCTGCTGCGCGCATCGCTCTCCCGCAAATCAAGAGTTGGTTTGCGTCTCCCGCGCCGGAAACTGCAAAACAGCCCGCGACGACGGTTCCAGCACTCGCCAAATAGCTGATCGGCTACAGCAACTCAAAATGGAATCGAGCGATCCGAGTGCCCTCTGGGGAAAGCACTTCCAGCACAAAGCGATCGGAAATCGAGAGGCTTCCTACATCAAAATTCACCCGGAACACCCGTTCATCGTAGGGAATATCGGCGGGTACGCCAATCATCTCCACCGACTGCGGAGTAAACTCATACGATTGCAGCCCGTCATAGCCCTTCAAAACAAACCCAAGCTTCAGGAGCAATTGCTGCGGATCTTCGGTGGTGACCGAACCGTCGGAGTTGCTGTCCAGAAGCTCCTTGCGCAGTGAAGCCGTAATGCGAAAGCTCAGGAAACGGGGAAAGTGTTCCAGTGAGGAACCGTCGGCGGCAACGATCCGCGCGTGAGAGCCGTCCTGCACATGCTGCGCACCTTCCAATTCTGGGCACTCGATCAGGCCAAGCAGGAACAGAGTCTGTCCTGAAGGCTGTAATTTCAGAATCTCATAGCCTGCGGGAATGGTGGAGTGGAGAGTGTCGCGCTGGTCGGACGTTTTCTGTCCCGCCCATGCAATCACGGTCAAGAGCAACACAGATGCGGGAAAGAACCGCTCTAGCTTCAAAATTTCTCCTTGCCCGGCACGCGCTGTTTCTGGCGCGAATTGTGGCCGCCGTGATACACAAGAACAGCCTACTGTTGAGAAAGGGCGGACTTGAAAGAAGATGCCTCGACTTTTGTGTTTCACGGCCCATCCCGATGATGAAGCAGGAGGATTCGGCGGCACATTGCTGCATTACGCCGAACGCGGGATTGAAACCCACGTGATCTGCCTGACCTCCGGGACCGCAGCAACACATCGTGGCGGAGCAAAAACGGCTGACGAACTCGCTGCCATGCGGCGCAAGGAATTTGCCGAATCCTGCAAGCTGCTCAAGGTGGCCCAGGGGACAGTGTTGGATTTTGAAGATGGCAAGCTAGACCAGGTGGATTTCTACTCGGTTGTCAGCGATCTCGCTCTCCGGGTCCGCGAAATCAGGCCAGACGTGATCATCACCATGGGACCTGAGGGAGCAATTACAGCGCATCCCGACCATTCCATGGTTTCGATCCTCGCCACCATGGCCTGCCATTGGGCAGGACGCAGCAACCGCTTTACTGATCAGTTGCAGAATGACCTGAAGCCGCACCAGACGAAGAAGCTCTACTACGGAACTACTTTGTTCACCATGCCAGACCGCCAGCCGGTTTCGTTGCCTCCGTCATCTGCCGTGATTGAACTGACGCAGCGTGAGTTGGAGGTCAAGATTGCCGCGTTCAAGTGCCATACCTCGCAAGCTCCGCTGTTTCCGTTCTTCGAGGAAACGGTCCGGAAGCGCGGGCGGCTGGAGCTGTTTCATCTAGCTGCCGCCAGTACGCCAAGGAAGATTGAAGCAGAAACGGACCTGTTCGCTGGGATAAACAGCTAACAATCAGCGCTGAGCAGCCAGCCCCGAGAAGCAATTGCCACGACGGCCAAAATTGCCAAAGAATCCAAATTGAAGACCTCCGCGGCTCTATGACGTTCAATTTTCAATCTTTGGCAATATCGGCGATTACGCGATCTGGATGGCCGAATGCTGCGTGCTGAATACTGATTGCTATTTCGCCAGCGGCTTGATGATCTCATCCAGCAGGTCCGGCTTGGATTCATCGCGCACCAAGTGAGCGTAACGTTCGCCGCCGTGATAATTCACGTCATGTACCTGGTAGAAGTCGCCGTTCGAAACCAGCAGCTCAAGTTTAGCATTCGCAGCTTTTCCGGCTTTGAGCGCATCGAGCAAAATATCCGGATCGAATTTTCTTCCATTAACCGCCAGCAGAGTGCTTCCCGGAGCAATTCCCGCATTCCAAGCAGGGCTGCCGTAGATTACGTCCTGGATTCCTCCTTTTTCATCAAGGGCCAGGCCTATGGAGAACCGCGCATCCACGAATTTACGCGCCTTGGCGACGGCTTTGGTGAATTCGCTGGGCTTGTCGGTATAGACCAGTCTCCAACCGCCATTGATGATGCCGCCCAGCGGAGCGCCCGGGCCATAGGTGTCCAGGCGATCGCGCAGGAATTTGCGCCAGTTATACGGGAGGACCTGATTGAGCCCGTTCACGACGTCGTCGAAAGTGTAGGTTTTGAGTTCCGGCCCGGTATTCTGCCCGCCGTGGAATAACCGGCAGAAATCGTTGAGCGACTTCTGCCCGTGGCTCTGCTGGCGGATCACTGTATCAGCCTCAAGCCAGATCAGAAATCCTTCCGGATAGTAATCCACGCTGCGGCGCCAGCTTTCAAACTCTGAAGGCGCGCTGTAGAGCAACTGCGCCGCATCAGCGGTATCCTGCAATGGACGCCAGCTTCGTCCTGGCGTGTGGTCCAGCGAAGCTGCGGTTTCGGCGGCTTCATCCATCAACTGCTGTGGAGTCCACAGGCCGCTTCGGGCCGCAAGAATTTCTCCCAGATACTGCGTCAGTCCTTCATAGACCCACAGCAGATCACCCTTCATCGGCTCCTGATAGTTCGGAGTCGCCAAACCAGCGGGCCGGCGATACTTGCCATTCCAAGAGTGAGTCATCTCGTGCGGCATCAGCGCTCCTGCCAGCCAACGCATGTCATCATCAATCATCGTGCGCTCAGGCACGCGATCATCGCTCGATTGATGATGCTCCAGGCCGAAATGGGCAGTGTGATCGCTCAAGGTGAGCAGGAAGTGGTATTCGTTGTAATGCCGCGCTTCGAACAGCGCTCCTGTCTCGGCCACCAGATGCTTGTACGCGTTGATGGTTTCCTGTGGCATGTCCAACGCCGCATCACCGTCGGCAGCTTCGTCAATGTAGTGTTGAATCGGGCCTTCCGGCGTGAGCGGAATGCGGCGGAAATGGGCACCCGCGAGCACCGGCGAATCCACCAGCATGGTAAGCGGGACTGGCTTGAAGTTGATCTGCTCGGCGGTTTCGTTGGCCACCGGCAAAGCGGTGCCGTAATGCCATCCCTGCGGGAACTTGACGCTGGCTTCCACAATGGTGCGGTCGCTATTGGGCACCTCCGGCGTAAGCATCACCTGGTTCCAACTCAGGACCAGCAACTGAGTTGTGGCGGAAGCGCCCGAGGAAAAGCCTTCCGGCGGCGCCGGCATCACGAGATCGAGCTTTGTTTCGAGCGTCTGCACACCAGAAGGAATGGTGAGGTGAAACGCGTTCATATTTACCAAATCGCGACGCCACGTGAGGCGCTGGCCGTTGGCAAAAAATTCCACGCCAGTCAGATCAGTGATCGGGCCGGTAGGACCGTGCTCCCCGGGAATCCACTTGGGATACACTAGCGTCAATTCGCCCGCTTGCACCGGAATCTGTAGCTGGGCATGCAGAATTTTTTCCGGCGCATGCGTTGCATCTACCGTCAGCTTCACCGGCTGACTCGGCATTGTCGGCGCTGTTGCTTTTGACGTTGCTTTGCGTTTTTGGGCGAACGATGTAAGTGCGAGCAGGCAAAGAATGATGGGAAGAATCCGTCGTGCGGTAATCATAGGGCTCTGGCTGGCCTCCATGGTGAGCCAACCAGATTAAAGAACCATCCCGAGTAACGCAAGAGAGACCGGCGAGACATACATCATGGGACGATACACATCCCCTGATCGGCGAGTGGTTCTTATTGCTTTTTGCGCCGGGATTGCTTCGGTGCTTCGGAAGCTCCAGTCACGCTGGCCATCAGAGTGTCGAATGCATCTTT
>JAICYU010000174.1 GCA_025934025.1 Terriglobales bacterium | reverse complement strand
ATCTGGTCGCCGTCGAAGTCCGCGTTGAATGCGGTGCAAACCAGCGGATGGATCTTGATGGCCTTGCCTTCGACCAGCACGGGTTCGAACGCCTGAATGCCGAGGCGGTGCAGCGTGGGAGCACGATTCAGCAGGATGGGGTGCTCCTTGATGACCTCTTCCAGGATGTCCCACACCTCGGGACGCTCCTTCTCCACCAGCTTCTTGGCGCTCTTGATGGTGGTGACGAGGCCGCGCTCCTCGAGCTTGTTGTAGATGAACGGCTTGAACAGCTCGAGCGCCATCTTCTTGGGCAGGCCGCACTGGTGCAGCTTGAGCTCGGGGCCCACAACGATGACGGAGCGTCCGGAGTAGTCCACGCGCTTGCCGAGAAGGTTCTGGCGGAAGCGGCCCTGCTTGCCCTTCAATGTATCGGAGAGCGACTTAAGCGGGCGGTTGTTGGCGCCGCGCAGAACGCGTCCGCGGCGTCCGTTATCGAAGAGAGCGTCCACGGACTCCTGCAGCATGCGCTTTTCGTTGCGCACGATGACTTCAGGAGCGTGGAGATCCATGAGCTTCTTGAGCCGGTTGTTGCGGTTGATAACGCGGCGATAGAGATCGTTGAGATCGGACGTGGCAAAACGTCCGCCGTCCAGTGGAACCAGCGGGCGCAGTTCCGGCGGGATTACCGGCAGCGCGTCCAGGATCATCCATTGCGGCTTGTTGCCGCTCTTGCGGAACGCTTCGACGACTTTGAGACGCTTGGCGTACTTGAGCCGCTTCTGCAGCGAGGTTTCGTGCTTCATCTTCTCGCGCAGCTCCACCGAGAGCTCTTCGCTCTCCACGCGCTTGAGAAGTTCCTTGATGGCTTCCGCGCCCATCATGGCCTTGAAGCCGGTGGCGCGGTACTGCTGGTCGAGCTCGCGGAACCGCGTCTCTTCCTTGATGACTTCGCGTTCTTTCACCGGCGCTTCACCCGGCTCGACGACAACGTACGATTCGAAGTAGAGCACGGATTCAAGGTCGCGAAGCGATATATCGAGCAGGTGACCGATGCGCGACGGCAGTCCTTTGAAGAACCACACGTGCGAGCACGGCGACGCCAGTTCGATGTGGCCCAGGCGCTCGCGGCGGACTTTGGAGAGCGTGACTTCCACGCCGCACTTGTCGCAGATCACGCCGCGGTGCTTCATCCGCTTGTACTTGCCGCAGAGGCACTCCCAGTCAGTGACCGGGCCGAAAATGCGGGCGCAAAACAGGCCATCGCGCTCCGGCTTGAAGGTGCGGTAGTTGATGGTTTCCGGCTTGGTGACTTCGCCGTGAGACCAGCTGCGGATCTTCTCCGGCGAGGCCAGGCTGATGCGGATGGAGTCGAATTCGGCGATCGAGTTTCCCAGATCAAATGGACTTGAACGGTACAAGGTGTCCTCCTGCGGTTGTGTGCGCCTCCGCATGGCGGCTCGCCGGTGGTGAATCTCGTTCTGGCCTCAACCCCAGCCGGTGAGCGACCTGGAGTTGAGACGGGCGGTTGAGGATCAGGTCAACCGCCGCAATGGGTTTCAGTCAGCCGCAGCGGCAGTGTGCCGGCGGCCGCCCTCGATGCTCTTGATGAGCTCCACATCGAGGCACAGCGACTGCAATTCGCGGATGAGAACGTTGAACGATTCCGGCACGCCGGGCTCGATGGCGGCCTCGCCCTTCACGATGGCCTCGTAAATCTTGGTGCGGCCATAAACGTCGTCAGACTTCGCGGTGAGCAGTTCCTGCAGGATGTAGGCGGCGCCGTAAGCTTCCAGCGCCCATACTTCCATCTCTCCGAAGCGCTGTCCGCCGAACTGCGCCTTGCCGCCCAGCGGCTGTTGGGTGATGAGCGAGTACGGCCCGATGGATCTGGCGTGAATTTTATCGTCCACGAGGTGGCTTAATTTCAACATATAGATGTAGCCCACGGTGACCGGCTGCTCGAACTTGTCTCCTGTCATCCCGTCATAGAGCTCGGTCTTGCCTGATTCCGGCAGACCCGACTCACGCAGCATTGCTTTGATTTCCGTTTCGCGTGAACCGTCGAATACGGGCGACGCGAAGAAGACGCCCTTGGACAAGCTCTTGGCCACGTTCACCAACTCGTCGTCTTCGAGCTCGGCAATCTTGGCCCCGAACGGCGTGTCCTTGAAGATGCTCTTCAGTTCGCGGCGAATGACCTCTTCACGCGAGTTCTCTTTCAGGAAATCGTTGATGCGTTCGCCCAACTGATATCCCGCCCAGCCCAGGTGAGTTTCAAGAATCTGGCCCACGTTCATACGGCTGGGGACGCCCAGCGGATTCAGCACGATTTCCACCGGCGTTCCGTCCGCCAGATACGGCATGTCTTCTTCCGGCAGAATGCGCGCGATCACGCCTTTGTTACCGTGACGGCCTGCCATCTTGTCGCCCACGCTCAGCTTGCGCTTCATGGCGATATACACCTTCACCAGCTTGATCACGCCGGGAGGCAGCTCATCGCCCTTCTGCAGCTTGGCAATCTTCTCATTGGTGATTTTGCGCAGCACGTCAATCTGGCGCGACGTCATCTCTTCGATTTCATCAATCTGCTCGTTCACCCGTGGATCTTTATCGGCGTACTTGATCCGCTTGAGGTTGCGCGTGGAGATGCGCTCGATGGTCTCGCGATCGAGAACGGTTTCTTTCGTGAGCAGCCGCTTGTTGGTGCGCTCATCGTGCAGGTCAGCCTGGACCTCCTTTCCGCCCAGGATGGCCTCCAGACGCTTCAACCGTTCGTCAGTCAGGATTCGGATTTCATCGGCCAAGTTCTTCTCCAGCCGCTCGATCTGGGTTGCTTCAATCGCCTTGGCGCGCTCGTCCTTCTCCTGGCCTTTACGCGAGAAAATCTTCACGTCAACCACGGTGCCTTCAATTCCCGGCGGGCAGGTGAGCGAAGCATCGCGAACGTCCCCGGCCTTTTCACCGAAAATCGCGCGTAGCAGCTTCTCTTCCGGAGTGAGCTGGGTTTCGCCTTTGGGCGTGACCTTGCCCACCATGATGTCCCCCTGCTTCACGTTCGCGCCAATGCGGATCACTCCGCTCTCGTCCAGGTCGCGCAGCGCGGATTCGCTGACGTTGGGAATATCGCGCGTGATTTCTTCCGGACCCAGCTTGGTGTCGCGGGCTTCGATCTCGAATTCCTCGATGTGAACTGAGGTGTAGTAGTCCTCTTTCACCATCTTTTCGGAAACCAGGATCGCGTCTTCAAAGTTGTAGCCGCGCCATGGCATGAAGGCCACCAGCACGTTGCGTCCCAGCGCCAGCTCGCCTTTGTCGGTGCACGGACCATCGGCGATCACCTGCCCCTTCAGCACGCGGTCGCCTTTCTTGACCACGGGCTTCTGGTTGATGCAGGTGTTCTGGTTGGAGCGCTTGAATTTCGTGAGCTGATAGATGTCGCTTCCCACTTCGCGCGAAAGCTGCGTGGGATGATGCTCGCCTTCCACACGCACGATAATGCGCTCGGAATCAACGGAATCAATAATCCCGTTGCGACGGGCCAGCACCACAGCGCCGGAATCGCGCGCCGTAACGCCTTCCATTCCAGTACCGACGTAAGGCGCCTGCGCACGAAGCAGCGGCACGGACTGGCGTTGCATGTTCGCGCCCATCAGAGCGCGGTTGGCATCGTCATGCTCCAGGAACGGAACCAGCGAAGCGGCAACCGAGACAAGCTGCTTCGGACTGACGTCAATGTAGTCCACCTCATCGCGCGGAACCAGAACGAAGTTTCCGGCTTTGCGGGCATTCACCAGCTCAGCCACAATCCGGCCCTTTTCGTCCAACTGAATGTTGGCTTGCGCGATCACGTGCCGGTCTTCTTCCCAGGCCGAGAGATAGAAGGAGAACGGCTCCCAATCAATGACCTTTTTCTTGCGGTCTTTCAGGTCCCCATTGGCCTTATCGAGTTCCTTCTGTTCAATGTGGTCGCCCACGCGGTAATCGCTGTCACCGGCATTGACGACAGTGATGAAGTCAACGATGCGCGAATCCTTCACGCGTCGGTACGGTGACTCGATGAATCCGTAATCGTTGATACGGGCATAACAGCTCAGCGAGCTGATCAGACCGATGTTCGGGCCTTCCGGAGTTTCAATCGGACAAATGCGGCCGTAGTGCGTCGGATGGACGTCACGGACTTCGAATCCAGCGCGCTCGCGCGAGAGACCGCCCGGCCCAAGTGCGGAGAGGCGGCGCTTGTGCGTGATCTCTGACAGCGGGTTGGTCTGGTCCATGAACTGCGAGAGCTGTGACGAACCGAAGAACTCGCGGATGGCTGCCATCACCGGCTTGGCGTTCACCAAATCGTGCGGCATGGCCGTGGACATTTCCTGGTACACGCTCATCTTTTCCTTGATGGCGCGTTCCATGCGGACCAATCCAATGCGGAACTGGTTCTCCATCAACTCGCCCACCGCGCGCACGCGGCGGTTGCCCAGGTGATCAATGTCGTCCACTGACCCCATGTTTTTGCGCAGCTTCAGCAAGTAGCGGATGGTCCCGTAGAAATCGTCGGGATCGAGCGTCCGCTTGTCCAAACTGGTGGCGTCGTCTTTCTCATGCAGCTTGATGTTGAATTTCAAGCGGCCGACACGGCTAAAGTCGTACTTGCGCGCGTCAAAGAACATGCCGTGGAACAACGCCGTCGCGGTGTCCAGCGTTGGCGGATCGCCGGGGCGCAGCTTGCGATAGATTTCGATCAGAGCTTCCTGCGGGGTCTTGACGCTGTCGCGGCGCAGAGTGGCGCTGATCACATTGCCTACATCGTCGCGCTCGGGGAAGAACACGTGGATGTCTTCAATGCCGGCATCCATGATCTTTGCCAGCTTGTCCGCCGTGATCTCATTGTTGGCTTCCAGCAGAACGTCGCCGGTTTTGGTGTCCACCACATCGCCGGCCGTAAAAGCCCCTTCGAGATCGGTGCTATCAATGTCAATTTCGGTGATCTTGGCTTTCTGGATTTCCTTGAGCACGGCCGACGTAATCTTCCGTCCGGAGTGCGCAATCTCATGCCCGCTTTTGTCCTTGATGCTGTGCGCCAGCTTCAACCCGGAAAGGTTGGTGGGACGCTCAATGCCGCTCTCCAGCATCCAGCGCAGCTTCTTGTCTTTCAGGCTGATGCGGTCCACGGTGTAGAACGTGCGCAAGATATCTTCGTCAGAACGGAGCCCGAGCGCGCGCAGGAAGATCGTGCCCAGGAACTTCCTTTTGCGGTCAATGCGGACGTAGAGAATGTTCTTCTGGTCGTATTCGAATTCAACCCAGGAGCCGCGATAGGGAATGATCTTGCCCAGGAAATAGGTGCGGTTGTTCGCGCTCTCAAAGAAAACGCCGGGCGAGCGGTGCAACTGGCTCACGATCACGCGTTCCGTGCCGTTGATGATGAACGTTCCGTTCTGCGTCATCAGCGGAATATCGCCAAAGAAAACTTCCTGCTCTTTGATGTCGCGAATACTCTTGTTGCCGGTTTCCGGGTCCTTATCGTAGATGGTCAGGCGGATCGTGACCTTGAGCGGCGCGGAATAGGTCATGCCGCGCTCTTCACATTCCGCTACGTCATATTTCAGTTGCAGTCCGACAGGGTCGCCGCACTTGTTGCAGAAATCAGGAGTGTTCGCGTTGTAGGTGCCGCACTTGGAGCACAGCACATCGCCAGGATGGAACGGATCTGTGATAACGGTGTTGCCGCAGTTCCGGCAGGTCGTGCGGAGATGGTGCAAACCTTTGAGGTGGCCGCATTTGCATTCCCAGTTACCGATGGCAAAATCCACGAAAGCCAGCTCGGAAACATTGCGGAAATCCGTGATGGGGAAAACGGACTGAAAGACCGACTGCAACCCGCTGTCGTCACGCTCGCTGGGCAGCTTGTCCATCTGCAGAAAACGGTCATACGAGCGCTTCTGCACCTCAATGAGGTTGGGGATCTGTAAGGCTGTCGGAATCTTTGAAAAATCAAGACGAACGCGGGAAGCGCCATTCTTGTTGGGCATGAATTACTCCTAAGAACTGTTACGAACTTGCGGTCCAGCTCAGGAAATTTCTTGCTTTTCCCCAGCAAAACCTGTTATCTATGCAGCGATAAAACTCCACTGCACGTGTAGCGGGCGAGACAGAACAAAGCGGGTCAACGGAGACAAAAGTTTCCGGTGACGCCGCCGTGGCGAAATGCAAAGCTGAATTGTCTTGTTCGCGCCCGTCTGAATTAGACCGTTCCCGGCCTGCTCTTCACAGACCTGCTAACACGCAAAAAATCGGCGGACAGGGACACTCCCGGCTCGCTCAGCTTCTTGATTGGAGCACCGCACCTGACCTGCCATTGAAATTCCGGTTTGGAAGAGGAAACCGCTCTCTATTTGATAACAGAAATCCCCTTCCGGATTCAAATCCGCTGGCCGGAGTCTCCGGCAGGGACTTGCATCCGCCTGCCGGAAAACCCATGAAAAGATGCCGCTTATTTCACTTCGACCGTAGCGCCGGCGTCAGTAAATTTCTTTTTGATGTTCTCCGCCTCTTCCTTGGAAACGTTCTCCTTGATCGGCTTGGGAGCGCCATCCACCAGGTCTTTGGCTTCTTTCAAGCCCAGGCTGGTAACTTCGCGAACGGCCTTGATCACGTTGATCTTGTTGGCGCCTGCGCCGGTCAAAATGACGGTGAATTCCGTCTTCTCTTCAGCCGGAGCTGCCGCTGCTGCTGCTCCGCCGCCCGCCATCATTACCGGCGCGGCTGCGGCTGCGGAAACTCCAAGACGCTCTTCGAGCTTCTTCACAAGCTGGGCCGCATCCAAAAGGCTAAGCCCAACAATCTGTTCTTCTAATTGCTGCAAATCTGCCATTTCATT
>JAICYU010000258.1 GCA_025934025.1 Terriglobales bacterium | reverse complement strand
GTTACGAGCCTTTCCCAAATTCCCCTGACACTTGTCGCAGGCTGTTAAGAGCCTTTCCCAAATTCCCCTGACACTTGTTGCGCCTGTTAAGAGCCTTTCCACAATCCCCCTGACCACTTGTTGTGCCAATGAAGAGCCTCCGTGCCGAAGACTTGTTCGGGATGGTTAAGAGCTAAGGCGAAAAAAAGTTTTCCACAGGATGTCCGGGAGCAGGGGGGAAATGACACAGGATAAGTAGAGGGGAACCCCTCACCACTGATTTACACAGAACACACTGATCCGAGAGCCACCCAGAAACGGGTGGCTTTTTTATTTAAGAGGAAATATGACTGAAAACAAGACCACGAACCCCGCCCAGGAAACCATCAACCATAACCCCGCATGCAATGTGAGTGACGCGAATGACGGCGCAGAGCAGCGCGACTTCAACGACCTGAACCGGGAAGAAATCATCGCCCTGGTGAAGAAAGTAGCCGGCGAGCTGGGGCATCGGCCCAACCAGTTTGAGTTCTGGCAAATGGCGAAAGCCAAAAAAGAACACATGCGGCGGCTGTTCGGCAGCTACCGCGAGTTGGTGCAGGAGGCCGGATTCGAAGCGCTGGGGCCGGGGTTCTACATCACGGAAGAACAGCTCTTTGCCGACTGGGTGGCCGTGGTGCGCAAGCTGGGCAAGGTCCCCTCAGTACTGCAGTACGACAAGGTAGGCAAGTACAGCCACAGGGCGTTTCGGGTGCGCTGGAGCTCCTGGCTCGAGGTGCCCGAGGCGATGATGGCATACGCGGCGCAGAAGTGGCCCGACCGCCAGTGGGACGACGTAATTGAAATTGCCCGGAAGTTTGTGGCGCAGCGCAGAGCAGCCGGCCCGCGGAAGAAAAAGTATCAGGCGTTGACGTCAACGAAGGATGCGGGATTGACGTCAATGGCCGCCGCGGAATTGACGTCAACCGCCAAAAAGGACCCGATCTATGGGTGTCCGGTCATGCTGCCGGAGATGGCCACGGCCCCGATCAATGAGCTGGGCGTGATCTTCCTGTTCGGCGTACTGGCGCGGCAACTCGGATTCATGGTGCTGCGGCTTCAGCCGGGATTTCCGGACGTGGAAGCGTTGCGGCTCTGCAAGGATGGGCGGTGGCGGCTAGTAAAAGCTGAGCTGGAGTTTGAGAGCAAAAATTTCCTGCTGCACGGACACGATCCCAAGGGATGCGATCTGATTGTGTGCTGGAAGAATAATTGGGAGAGCTGCCCGGTGGAGGTGCTGGAGTTGAGCAAGATTTTGGGCATGTGAAAAAAGTTGGACGAAGTGGACGAAGTGGATGAGCAGCGAAGAGCAAACGGGCTGGCTTTCGCCAGCCCGTTAGTCTGCTCAATGCAATTGTTACTCGGCGGCCATTTCTTCGGCTTCGCCTTCCTGGCGGAGCAGTTCCAGAGCGCGCTCGGCTTCGGCATAGGCCTGGGAGACTTCTTCCTGGACCTTCTGCGCAGCCTGTTCGAGTTCCGGAGCCAGCCGCACGTTGCGGTAGTACTCCATGCCTGTGCCGGCGGGGATGAGCCGCCCGACGATCACGTTTTCCTTCAGACCGCGCAGGTGGTCCACCGCTCCCTGAATCGAAGCTTCAGTGAGCACGCGCGTGGTCTCCTGGAATGACGCGGCGGAAATGAACGATTCGGTGGAGAGCGAGGCCTTGGTGATGCCGAGCAGCAGCGGGCGACCCGTGGCCGGACGGCCGCCGCTGGCGATCACTTTTTCGTTCTCCTCGCGGAAGCGGAACTTATCCACCTGCTGCTCGAGCAGGAAGGCGGTATCGCCCACGTCTTCCACTTTCACCCATCGCATCATCTGGCGGACGATCACTTCAATGTGCTTGTCATTGATGGTGACGCCCTGCAGCCGGTACACTTCCTGGATTTCGTTAACCAGGTAAGCTTGCAGTTCCTTTTCGCCGAGCACGGCAAGGATATCGTGCGGGTTCATCGGTCCATCCATCAGCGGCTCTCCGGCGCGCAAACGCTCGCCTTCCTGCACGTTGATGTGGACGCCCTTGGGAACTGAATACTCTTTCTCAGTTCCGTTGTCCGCGACGACATAGACCTTGCGTTGCCCTTTGCTGACTTCGCCGAACTTCACCACGCCATCAATTTCGCTGATGATGGCGGTTTCGCGGGGCTTGCGCGCTTCGAACAGCTCGACCACGCGCGGCAGACCTCCGGTGATGTCTTTCGTCTTGGTGGTTTCGCGCGGGATCTTGGCCAGCACGTC
This sequence comes from Terriglobales bacterium, assembly GCA_025934025.1. Taxonomy (GTDB): domain Bacteria; phylum Acidobacteriota; class Terriglobia; order Terriglobales; family Acidobacteriaceae; genus Angelobacter. The sequence goes on along the minus strand of JAICYU010000258.1, from coordinate 2,025 downwards.
GCCAGGGAAGACCTCGTCACCGTCCTGCACCATCAAGTGCGCGCGTGACGGCATGAGATAACGCCGCGTGCTCTTGCTCTTGATGGAGATGGCCGGCTGGCGCTTCTCGTCAGACGATTCGCCGACGACGTGGCGCGAGAGTCCGGTAACTTCGTCCACTTCCTCGTGCAGCGTGACGCCTTCCTGCAAGTCTTTGAACTGCACCGTGCCGCCGATTTCCGTGAGGATGGCGAAGGTGTAGGGGTCCCACTCGACGAGAACCTGGCCGAGGTTGACCTGCTGGTTGTCCTGGACCTTGAGCTTGGCGCCGTACACGACCGAGTAGCGCTCCTTTTCGCGGCCCTTATCGTCAACGATGGCGATAGTGCCGGCGCGATTCATCACTACCAGATCGCCGGTCTTCGACTTGACGGTCTGGATATTGAGGAAGCGCACCATGCCGGCGTTGCGGGCTTCAAGGCGCGACTGCTCTGAAACGCGCGAGGCCGTACCGCCGATGTGGAAGGTGCGCATGGTGAGCTGCGTTCCCGGCTCGCCGATGGACTGCGCCGCGATCACGCCGGTGGCTTCGCCCAGTTCCACCAGGCGGCCTGAAGCGAGGTTGCGGCCGTAGCAGGCGATGCAAACGCCGCGCTTGGACTCGCAGGTGAGCACGGAGCGAATCTTGACGCGCTCGATTCCGGCAGCCTGGATGGCATTGGCGAGCTCTTCCGTAATCTCGCCATTTACGTCAACCACCACGTTGCCTTCGTAGTCTTTGATTTTCTCGAGTGAGACGCGGCCGACGATGCGGTCGCGCAGCGGTTCGATGATGTCGCCTGCTTCAACGATGGAGCCGACGTAAATTCCGTCCACCGTGCCGCAATCCTGCTCGCTGATGATGACGTCCTGAGCCACGTCAACCAGGCGGCGCGTGAGATAGCCGGAGTCCGCGGTCTTGAGCGCGGTATCGGCCAGTCCCTTGCGTGCGCCGTGCGTGGAGACGAAGTACTCGAGCACGGTGAGCCCTTCGCGGAAGTTGGCGGTGATGGGCGTCTCAATGATTTCGCCCGACGGCTTGGCCATGAGTCCGCGCATGCCGGAGAGCTGGCGAATCTGCTGTTTCGATCCGCGAGCGCCGGAATCTGCCATGACGTAAATCGGGTTCATGCTGCCGGCTTTGTCCAACTGCTGCATGTTGTTGAACATCTCGTCGGCAACTTTTTCCGTCACGTTGGACCAGATTTCGACCACCTTGTTATAGCGTTCGCCGTTGGTGATGGCGCCATCAAGGTATTGCTGCTGCACGTTGATGACTTGCTTCTCCGCTCCGCTGACCAGGTCTTTCTTGTCATCAGGAATGACCATGTCGTCAATGCCGATGGAGAGACCGGCCTTGGTGGCATAGCGGAAACCGATTTCTTTGACTTCGTCCAGCATCTTGACTGTGACTTCCAGGCCAAAGCGCAGGTAGGTGTAGTTCACCAACTGGCCGATGCCTTTCTTCTTCAGCAAGCCGTTGATGAAGGGCATTTCTTCCGGCAGGTGGTCGTTCAAAATGGAGCGGCCCACGGTGGTGTTGATGAACTGCCGCTGAAACTGCACCGGATCAGTGTGTACGATGTCCTGATCGTCGTAGGCCTGGGTCAGGTCAATGACTTCACCGGTATAGCGCAGGCGGATCGGCGTGAGCGTTTCCACTTCGCCGGCTTCGAGCGCCAGCATGACTTCTTCAGTGTTGGCGAAGGCGCGGCCTTCACCCTTGGCTCCCGGCTTGCCTTTGGTGAGGTAATAGAGGCCGAGCACCATGTCCTGCGTGGGCACGGTGATGGGCTGGCCCGATGCGGGCGAGAGGATGTTGTGCGAGGCCAGCATCAGCACGCTGGCTTCCACCTGCGCTTCCGGCGAAAGCGGAATGTGCACGGCCATCTGGTCGCCGTCGAAGTCCGCGTTGAATGCGGTGCAAACCAGCGGATGGATCTTGATGGCCTTGCCTTCGACCAGCACGGGTTCGAACGCCTGAATGCCGAGGCGGTGCAGCGTGGG
>JAICYU010000186.1 GCA_025934025.1 Terriglobales bacterium | reverse complement strand
TTTGAGCTTCTATCGTCTTTCCTGACGCTCGCAAGCCCGTCTAAGGCCCTATTCATGCCGTTTTCCACAGGGTGAATGCAAAAAGCCCGCATAAAAACAGGGGAAAATGCTTGCATCGGACAGGCGGATATGTAAGATACGGTGAGTGCGCCAAGATCGCACAATTCAAGGATGAAAGATGGCAGGCATGACCAACAACCAGATCGTCCGTCACATGGCGGAGAAGCTCGAGATGAACAACAAAACCGCCGCGGCGTTCCTGGAGAACCTGGCGGAGACCGCAATCAAAGAGACCAAGAAGAACGGCGTATTTATCATCCCCGGTCTGGGCCGTCTGGTGAAGTCCAACCGCAAAGCCCGTATGGGACGCAATCCGCAAACCGGCGAACCGATCAAAATTGCCGCCAAGACTGTTGTGAAGTTCCGCGTGGCCAAAGCCGCGAAAGATTCAATCGCGCCTAAGAAGTAAACATCGCCACTCGTCCGCGATATTCAAGGCCAGCCCACAGGCTGGCCTTTCGCATTCTTCGGGCATCAGCGCGATCTTGGCCTCGCCGCGTTATCCAAAGCCTGATTCACTAAACGGTCGGCATCGCGGTTCTTCTCCCGCAACGCATGTTCAATAGAAAAGAGTTCGAGTTTGCGCACCAGCGATTGAGCGCGAGAGTAAAGCTCTTTCAATGTGGCATTGCTTACCCGGTAAACTCCTTTCATCTGCCGCACCATCAGTTCGGAGTCGCTGATGACTTTGAGGCTGGAATATTTTTCCCGCACTGCGTACTCAAGGGCTGCGATGAGTCCTGAGTACTCCGCGAAATTATTTGTCTGGTGCCCGAGATATTGGGACAGCTCCGCCACGGTTTCGCCGTTGCTGTTGCGGATGACCACGCCGTAAGCCGCCGGGCCTGGATTGCCGCGAGCGCCGCCATCAATGTTTGCGATGAGCGCAAACCGGCCTGAAGGAGCCGGCTTTGAGGAGAAGAGAGAGCCCTGCGTCAACGGCCTTCCTCCAGACGAATGGCGAGACGTTCCGGCAGGCCGGCGCGAAATATTTTCTCTTGCGCTGCGGCAATCTCATACGGAACGCGATGAAAAGTCACAGTACGCGCCTCGCTGTCATAGAGAGCAAACGCCGCCCGGGGATCGCCATCGCGCGGCTGCCCAACCGAACCCGGATTGATCATATAGCGCCCGCTGTTGGCGAGCGCCAGCGTGGACTGCTGCGTCCCTTCGCGCGATTCGTATCCTGGCTCAATCATGCCTTGCTGTCCCGAGTCAGCGTCAATCCAGAATCCGCCCTGAACGTGAGTGTGGCCGAAGAAGATCAAGGGATGCTCGGCATTGGTGAGAATGGAAAAGGCATCGCGGGCGAACAGCACGTATTCGTCTTCGTCGCGGGGAGAACCATGAACACATTGCATCCCGTCAAGTGGAGCGACCGGTCCTGCGGGCAACTGGCGCAGAAACTCCAGGTTGTGCGGCGTAAGCTGGTTGCGCGTCCACAGCACGGCCATGCCGGCGACGGGATTGAAATCCTCAAGACTGATAAGGTCGGTACAGGCTTTGTCATGATTGCCGCGCACGAAGAGCTCGCCAAGCGCGCGAGCGCGGTCAATGACTTCGTTGGGATTGGCGCCGTAGCCCACAATATCGCCCAGGTTGAACACGCGGTCGTATGCAGGCGCGGACCGAAGGCAGGCCTCCAGCGCTTCCAGGTTGGCGTGAATGTCAGAAATTATGAGAATGCGCACGCGACCATGAGAGTGTAAACCAGCAGACGGGTTATCGAGGAACTCGGGCCCAGTGTTCGGCGGAAATCTGGCGCAGCGGGACGGTTGCAGCCGAACGAGCGGAGGTTCCGACGGTTGCCAGAGGACGTGAGCGGTCGGTTTTCAAGGTCGGCGCAACGCTGATGAGCCCGCGGGTGTAGGGATGCTGCGGCGCGGAGAAGATCTCCTTCACCGGCCCCAACTCCACGATCTGGCCCGCGTACATCACGGCCACGTGATCGGAAATGCGCGAGACCACGCCAAGATCATGCGAGATAAACAGAATGGCGAGTTTATGCCGGTGGCGCAATTCAGCCAATAATTCGAGAATCTGCGCCTGGATGGTGACGTCGAGGGCGGTGGTTGGCTCGTCAGCAATGAGCAGCCGCGGGTTGTTCACCAGCGCCATGGCAATCATTACGCGCTGCCGCTGGCCCCCCGAAAGCTGGTGAGGATAATCACGCGCGCGGCGCTCCGGCTCAGGAATAGCGACTTCGCGAAGCGATTGCAACGCACGCTGCCAGGCGTCGCGTTTGTTCATTTTGTTATGGGCCAGAACGGCTTCGGCCACCTGGTCTCCCACGCGCATTACAGGATTCAGCGCGGTCATTGGTTCCTGGAAGATCATTCCCATGCCGGAGCCTCGGAGTCTGCGCATGGCATCGTCTGGCAATGCCTGCAGGTTCTGCCCGGCAAATTCGATTTTGCCTTCAACGTGCGCTTGCGGCGGCAGCAGCCGCATAATGGCCAGCGAGGTCGCTGATTTTCCTGAGCCCGATTCGCCTACCAATCCCAGCGTTCCCGATTCCGGAATGCTGAAGCTGACTTCACGCACCGCCGCCACCTCGCCTGATTGTGTGGCGAAGGAGATGCTGAGCCGCTCAACCTGCAATAAGTCTGGCAATGAATGGCATTCTAGCTGAGCTTGCTCGTCTCAGATACGATCAGGGCGTGCCCGGACTAAAAGCTGTTCTGAATTCGCATTTTAATGAGAATTTGTTCGTTGGAGCGCGGGCACTCTTGCCCGCGAAGAGATTTTTCGGCTTAGTCGCGGGCACGAGTGCCCGCGTTCCAACGAAGATGGGGCATTCGTCTCCGCTGCAGATGACAGCAGCTAAGTTCCTTCCACCTAGAGAATAATCCTCTCATCCCCCACTCTTCTGGTGACTCGCTCGCGATCCAGATATTCGAGCAGGGGAATCGCGTACTTGCGCGAGACCCCAGTCAACTCCTTGAACTTGCTTACATCAATTTTGGGCGAAGCCGTTTTCTGTTTTGCCATCAAGCCGCGCAATTGGTTTAGGGCGCTCTGGTGAAATACCAGCTCATCTCCCAGCTTCACCAGAGCGCGGTCACGGAGCAGAAGCGTCAACAGTTTCTGGGCTCGGGCGCGGTCAATAGGCAAGGCCGCGAGAACGTCTTTTACCAGCGGAACTTTCAGGCCTGCGGCGGCAAAAGCACGTTCGATCTGCTCCTTTGCCCGTGTTTCATCGTCTTTAAGTTCCACGCCACGGCCGGCCAGCCGCACCAGCTCTCCTTTAGCTTCGATCTTTTTCCCTTGCGCGAGCTGCCCAAGAATAGCTTCGAACACCACAGCGCTCAGCTTGAGCTTGGCCCGCAGCTCCTCCTTGCTGATGCCGGCCACCAGCGGATTGGCCTTGTGAAACTGCTCCAGCCTTGCCACCGCGCTTTGCTGCGCCTGCTGCAATGCGCCAGCAGCAAGCCATTGCTCGCCTGCTGCCAGGATTTTTCGTTCGCGGCCCAAAGACGCGAGCAGCGATTGCAATGCCGAAGCGTTGATTCCGGTTTCAGCGATTGCCGCGGTGGTGCTCAACCCATCTTTCCCCTGGCGAGCAATGCGCGCGAACAACTGCTCTGCCGGACTTGCACCTGAGAGTTGTTTCAGCAGTGCCAACCGGTCTTCTTTCTTTTGACGTGTCAGGGGAAAGGCATCCAGTACACGCGCGCCGCCGATGGTCACTACGGGTGAGAACTGCCGGAGGATAGCGCGGTCGCCTGGGAGCAGTAGCAGCGGCGATTCCGTCCGAAGCTGCGCGAAGGCTGTTTCCCCCGGCTTGAGTTCGCTGCGATCTTGAAACATCACCTCCGCAATCATTTCCGAACTGAAGGCATGGAGATGAACGCGGGCGCGGTTCTTGAGGGGCTTGACGCTTTTGAGCAGCGAGAGCTCGACGTCAATCCGGCCGGCGGGCTGAAGCACTCCGGGTGTAGTAATGGTCATTCCGCGCGCCAGATCTTCCAGTGAAACTCCGGCAAGGTTAAGCGCGGTGCGCTGGCCGGCCCCCGCCTGGCCGCCTGCCGAGCCGTGGACCTGGATTCCGCGCACGCGTGCACGCCGCCGCGCCGGAAAGATCTCCACCTCTTCCTCTTCCTTGATTTGCCCTGCGATCAGAGTGCCGGTAACAACCGTGCCAAAACCTTTCATGACAAAAGCGCGATCAATGGGCAGGCGGAAGATGGCATTGGTGTCGCCCGCCGGGACTTCAGCGGCAATACGCGCAATTTCCTGCTTGAGTTGCTCCAGACCAGCGCCGCTGCGCGAGCTTACGGCAATAATCGGCGAGCGGCTGCTATCAAGAAACGATCCGCGAACGAAATCCTCTATTTCCAGCCGGACCACATTCAGCGTGTCTTCATCTACAAGGTCTGCCTTGGTGATCACGGTGATGCCGCGCCGGATGGAGAGCAGACGGCAAATTTCAAAGTGCTCGCGGGTCTGCGGCTTGATGGATTCATCGGCTGCCACCACCAGCAGGACGAGATCAATCCCGCCAATGCCGGCCAGCATGTTGCGCACAAAGCGCTCGTGCCCGGGAACATCAATAAAGCCCAGCCTGACCCTCTCTCCGCTCGGCGCGGTCAACTCAAGATGAGCAAAGCCGAGATCAATGGTGATGCCCCGCCGTTTCTCTTCTTCCAGGCGGTCAGCATCAATCCCGGTCAGCGCCTTCACCAGCGTGGTCTTGCCGTGATCAATGTGCCCGGCGGTGCCGATGATGACAGATTTCATGTGGGAAACAGTGTAATGGAAGAGAAATCGTGCAGGCTTACTCATGAGAACAAGTGCAAACGTCCTGCAAGAAAATGAGTGATTTGGAGTCGATGCGGGCGAGGAGAACTGATGGATGCCGACATCACGCGCAGAGGGATTCTGCTGCTTTTGTTGCCGCTTGCTCAGTATCAAAGCTCCGCTCGTCGCGAACGAGATAATCCAACGGATAATTGCCCTGGACTACCCGCAGCAATGCACCACCAAGACCATCTGCTTCCACAATGACAGCCTCATCGCCGACGTGATAAAGGTCCTCGCGAAAGATAAGTTCCCCGCGCTCACTTATTCCAAGGAGTTGCCGCAGTTGATCTAATTGCGTCTGCAAACGAATAATTTGCTCTCTTTCGACTTTCCTGATCCGGTTTCTTTTCATGGCTCACTTGATGTCGCTGGAATATTCACGGCGAAATTCGTCTGAAACGATCCGCAGCACTTTCTGGCGATCTTCCGGGTCTTCAAAGTGCTCCGCCATCTTTAAAACATCATTTTTGCTGATTGATTGCACCTTCATGTTTATGAGATATTTTTTTATATCCTTAGAGATATCATCGATCACGAGAATCACGTTGCCATCCTGAAGGCGTTCTCTATCGAAGTTGAGCTTAAGCTCGGCATATACCCGGTTTGCATCGGATTCTGTCTCGATTCGCAATTTTTTAACCTGGTACACAACGCCGAAATTCGTGGCAAGATCCACGCCCTTATCGTGCGCCGCAGTCCGAGTGTCCCGATAGATCTTGCAGGCAAATTTCTCAAGATGAACTTTGATAACCGCGAAACTGAAGATTTCAAAATTAGCAGAAGTCTTGCCGATTTGCTCGGCGATTAAAGAGCAAAACTGCCCCGCATCCTTTGCATAAGCAACTCGCGCCGAGGCATCGCCGAGAATGGGCACAATGCCCAAACGCGCATCTATATGTCTCTGAACGCGTAAAGGAATCCACGCGGAAAGTCCAGATGCAAAGGTGGTGTAAGGTGGCTGCAGCTCGTATTTTAAATGGCCGATGGACTTCAGAACACTGTAACGGGACATTCTCGTTCCATAAGCATCGTAGTATTTTGCGCCTATGTGAACATCGTGGCCCAAAAAGGATTTCAAAAAACGCACGGCTCCCTCATAAGACTTTCTTATCTCAGAATCTAAAAAGGCCAGTTGTCCCGTCTTTAGAAACACTTGGAGCAGGCCAAGTGTTACGACCGGCATGATCACTTTCGTCTGAGAGTACTTCAGCATTCGGTCTATCTCAGCCCGGCAGTATGCTTCCGTTTCAGACCGAATGGTCTTTTGAGTCTTAGTCATCTCTTGCTCGGTCGGCGTTACTTGCGGCACTAATGACAAGCGGCTCTGATTGTGCAAGAACTCTTGGCGAAACAGATCTCTGCAAGCCTCGCCGTTTACTTTGAATCGCACCAATCGGGAACTTGCTCGGCATTTTGTCACAATCGCCGTGGTTAGCTCCTTCTACATCAAAATTGATGAACGGGCAATATTG
>JAICYU010000327.1 GCA_025934025.1 Terriglobales bacterium | reverse complement strand
GCTTCGATGGCCGCGTTCAGAGCGAGAAGGTTGGTCTGCTCGGTAATGTCGTTGATGACTTTGACGATTTCAGAAATTTCCAGCGACCGGTCGCCCAGCGACTTGATGCGCTTTGCGGTGGCCTGCACCGAGGACCGAATGCGCTGCATGCCTTCCAGCGTGTCGCGCACAGCGCGGTTGCCCTGCTCGGCGGCGTCCAACGCGCGGCGCGCAGCTTCAGCGCTGGCTTCCGCGTTGTTCGACACCTGCTTCATCGAAACCGTGAGCTCTTCCACGGCCGACGATGTATTGGTAATTTCCTGGTCCTGCTGCACCGCACCGGAGGACATTTCTTCCGACGCGATCAGAATGTCGTTGGCGCCGCCCTGCACGTCAACCGCGGCTTTGCGCACGCGCTCGAGGACCTTCACGAAGTTATCCAGCATGTAGTTGACGGAGTCCACCACGTTGCCCAGAGCGTCGCTGCTGACGCGGCCGCGCAGCGTGAGGTCGCCACGCGCGATCTGGCTCACGATGGTCAGGAACTCGGTCACGCTCTTCTGCAGCGCTTCCTGGGCTTCCTGGTTGTACATGGCGCGGCCGGCGGTCTCGGCGGCATCGTTCAGGTGCTCCGCGATCATGCCGAAATCATCTTTGGAATCAATCGCGGCGCGGGCGCGATAATCGCCCTGCGAGAGCTTTTCGGCAAAGTCCGTGAGGTGCTTCACCGGACCGAGCACGCGATTATCCAACGTGAACAGCGTGTACGTGCCGGCGCCCAGGCAGAGCACGAAGGCAAACAGCAACTTGATGCCTTCCGAGCCAGGCAGACTGCCAAAATTGGCAATGGAGACGTGCGCGTTCTGCCCCGCGCTGTATGCCAGAAACAGCACGGCGAAGGACGCAGCCACGTCCACCAGGATGACCCGCCACAGGGTCGAGTTCAAACGGCCTTTCATACTTCAGTCCTCCACAGCCTCAACGTTTTGAGGCCTGGTCATAATTCAGATCACGGGGACGGCGAACGCCTCCGTCAATTTCTGCAAATCCAAGGCAAGGGCCATGCGGTCCTCATAGCGCACCAGCCCGCAGCAGTGCGGGACTTCCAGAGGCGCCTGGTCCGCCAGCAACGGCTCGGCGGTGCTGAAGGTGCCAATCACTTCGTCGGCGGCAACGCCGATGCGGACATCTTCGTTCTCAGCTTGTTTCTTCAACTTGGCCACAACGATGTGCCGCGGCTGAAGATCGGGCCTGCGTGCCTCAGTAAAAGCAATGTCCACCACGGGGACGATTGCGCCGCGAAGGTTGAAAATGCCCATCAGAAAACTTGGCGCCAGCGGGATTCGCGTAAGCGGCGGCCATTCCACCACTTCTTCCACGTCCATCACGGAAAAACAAAAACGCTCGTGGCCCGCGCGGAAAATGCAGTACTGGGCTTCCGGAAGCATCGGCTCCGGTTCCTGGTCTTGCGCCGGCTCAACCTCCAGCAGCGGATCGAGTTTTCTCAGCTCGTCTTCCAGGTTCATTTCTTCGTCACAAACTTGCTGACCGCCGCCAGCAACTGCTCTCCGGTAAAAGGTTTGGTCACGTATCCGTCGGCGCCCTGCTGGGTGGCCCAGAAACGATCGCTGTCAGTGTTCTTGCTGCTCACCATCACCACGGGAATGCGCGAATAGTCGGCGTGGCCCTTGATTTCACGGCAGGCCTGGAAGCCATTGCGCTCGGGCATCACTACGTCCATCAGCACCAGTTGCGGCTTTTCCCGCTCAATGGTCTGTTCCAGCCGGGTGGGATCATGGATGGCGACGGAAGCGTATCCCGCGTTTTCCAGCACGGATTGCATCAGCCTGACCTCGGCCGGCGAATCGTCAACAATGAGAATCTTCGTCACTTTAGAGCAGACCTGTACGGAGGTATCCTCTGCGAGTAAGTGCAATTGGGCAGCCAATACGACGGACGGGGGTTGGTCTGCTGTCTGCGACGGATAAGCCTTTTTTTATTAGCTACTTACGACGGGTGGCGGTCGGTCGCCGAAGCTCGGGTCGATGACTTGAGACAGCTTCTCGTCTCATTCTGAGAAGTCATCTCAGGTCCGGGGTGCGTTAAGAGCAAAAAAAGTTTTCCACAGGATGTCCGGGAGGTAGGGGGAAATGACACTAGAAAAGTAGAAGGGATCGAAATTCATCTATCGGGCTCTAAGACTTTACCTTCTCTGCCTCATCAATCATGGCCATCAGCCGCTTGGTGGTGGCGGCCAGGTTCACGGCTGCGTCAATGTTCTTTGATTCTTTGGCCTCAGCCACGTGGATTTCCATCTCTGAGCTTTGTGCCTTGGCCAGGTCCAACGCCAGCTTCAGGTCAGTGGGCTCTCCCTTGCGCTCACGCTCCATACAGACGTGCAGAATTGTTCGCGCGGCCACGGTCCGCTGAAGCGCCAACGCCATGGCGGAAGTTGGTTGGGTGAAAGCCTCGGCTTCCCACGTGGCAATCAGCAGTTTGCAGCCGCCCAGCGTGATCGCGGAAACGGCAGGAGCATGCTTAGCCGGAACTGCCAGCAGTTGTTCGGTAATATCGGCAACGCAGCGCTGGAGATAGTCGGAGTCCTCATCGCTGGATGAGCTTTCAGGAGATTCTGTGCTGGGTGTTGAAACAAGAAATTCTGCCGGATCGTGGTCCACCACCAGCGACGATGCTTTGTTCGTGGACGCGGAAGGCTGGGGCACATGGTCGGCTTTCGCCTGCTCCAGCGTAAGCCGCAGGATGTGGCGCAGCAGGATCAACTGCAGAAATGAAGATC
>JAICYU010000028.1 GCA_025934025.1 Terriglobales bacterium | reverse complement strand
GCCCGGACAGCACATGCGGGTCCGGCGGATTACTGGATTATCCGCATTACACGCGGCCGGCGGAGTTTCGCGGAATGGCGGTGCCGGAAGTCCTGGCCGGCGGCAATCATGAGCAGATCAGGAAATGGCGCCGCAGGAAGTCGCTGGAAAAGACGTTGCGCAATCGGCCGGATTTGCTGGATCGGGAGAAACTGAGCGAGCAGGATCGAGCGTTGCTGAAGGAGCTAGAACGAGGAAGCAATTAGTATTTAGTAATTAGTACTTGGCATCGGGTCGCGGATCGAATGAGTGTTCAGCTAAGTACTAAGTACTAATTACTAATTACCAAAGGATTTCGACATGTCACAGCACCCGATTATGGAAAAGCTAGCTGCCAAGTTGCAGCGCAAGGACATCCCTGAACTGAGCCCGGGGGACACCGTTCGCGTTCAGGTCAGGATCAAGGAAGGCGACAAAGAGCGCACACAGGCTTTTGAAGGAACTGTGATCTCGCGCAGCAGCGGGCCGACAGGCAGCTTCACGGTGCGAAAGATGAGCTTCGGCACCGGCGTCGAACGCATCTTTCCCTTCAACTCCAAGGTGATTGATAAAATTGAGGTGGTCCGCTCAAACCAGGTCCGCCGCGCCAAGCTCTTCTACTTGCGCGGACTGCGCGGCAAAGCCGCCCGTCTCCGCGAGGTCGAGCGTCCAACAGTGGCCGCAGTGGCTCCGGCTACCGTGGAGCAGTAAACACCCCGAAAGCCCCTTCTGATCGCAAGGCAGATTTTGCGAGCTGGAGGTGCTCTCCCAGTTCGCAACCGGGTTGAGCTTCGAGCTAATCTGTGCGCGGCGGCTGGATAGTTCAGGAGGTGACCGGTACCACCGTGTCTGGACACCCAATTCATTTCTGGGAAGCTTGGGGAGTGCTAGAGCACTCTCAGTTCACCGGATTTCATGATCTGCACATTACTGAAATCGATGATAGTTTCTTGGGATCCTTTGGTGGACCAATTAGAACAGAAGCGAGGTACTATGAAGATCTGGCCTTGCCTTCTTCGTTCGTTTCTGATAACCCGCCTACCTTTGCGCGTGCATTGCCGTCAACTACAGTGAATCCAAGCCTCCCAACCAACAATGCCACGTCTCCCGTTGTGAGGGTATGGCAGCCAGTGACCACTCGTTTCAGCCCGCCATTCTCTTCCTGGAGCTGTTTAAACTGGCGGACTTGATCCGTTTCCAGCCCCTTGTACTGTTTCTTTCACCGATACAGCGTCTGCTCCGTGATCCCCACCTACCGGATCAGCTCCGCTACCGGGATTCCCGCTTCGGCTTGCTTAAGTACCGCCACGATTTGCTCGACGGAAAATCGTTTCCGCTTCATTCGCAAAATCCTCCTTCGTCGGATTTTGCCGGAAACTCTCTTTCAGCGTGTATCAGTTTTTGGGGGGCCGGTCAGAGCTAACCAGAGTAGCCGAACCTGCATCTCTCTTGAGTGAACCCCCTAGAAGAGAAATCATCGGCTCGCCGCGACGTGGTTGGCTGTTAACCCCAACGGTACGGCTCTGGAAAGCTTGTCGCGGCAAGACTCATGCGTACGAAAATAGGGCTGAGACTAAGGAGAGGGATTACGTCCTTCGCCTGTTTGACGTGAGCACCACGGAGTGTTACGGTCAAAAAAAGTTAAATGATAGAGGGACTTGGATTTGCAATGATTTTTACTCCTCTGTTCGGCATGGCAATCGGCGGCGAGATCGTGGGCCTGGTGGAACAAACCGGCTTGGTGGCAAAAACCGTTCTCCTCATTCTTCTTATCTTCAGCATTCTTTCGTGGGCCATCATCCTGAGCAAATGGTCCGCGTTGAGCCGCGCTCGGGCGCAAAGTGGGCGTTTTATTCGCGCCTTCCGCCGTGCCCAGCGTTTGCAGGATGTTGCTGCCGTCTCTGAGCAATTCAAGCCCAGCCCGCTGGTTCCGGTGTTTGAAAATGCGTACGACGAGTTTCGCCGCCAGGGTGAGACCAACATCACGGCCGTGCAGCGCGCCGCGCAGATCGCATCTTCTGAAGAGCTCAGCCGGTTGGAGCGTCGCTTACCTTTGCTCGCGACCACTGGCGCAGTGACGCCGTTCATCGGATTGTTCGGCACAGTGTGGGGCATCATTGACGCCTTCCACGGATTGGGCGATGCCGGCGCCGCCACACTGCGCGCTGTCGCTCCCGGAATTTCTGAAGCTTTGATTACCACCGCCGCGGGTCTCTTCACCGCAATTCCCGCGGTAATTGCCTACAACCAGTTCACGCACAGCATGAAGCAGTTCGGCGCGCGCATGGACGACTTCTCCCTGGAGTTGCTCAACCTGATCGAACGCACCACGGGGATTCCCACGGGAGTGCGCTGATGGCATTCACGGCGAAAAACGGCCGTACGGAAACTTCACTTTCGGAAATCAACATCACGCCTTTTGTTGACGTCGTCCTGGTGCTGCTCATTATTTTTATGGTCACGGCGCCGGTTTTGCAGTCGGGCATAGAAGTCAACGTTCCTAAGACGAAGGTCGTGAAAGAGATTTCCGAAGAGCGGATGGTGATCAGCATTACCAAGGGCCAGGAAGTTTATCTCAACAACGATCACGTAAAGCTGGACGATCTGGGAGCCATGCTGCACCAGAAAATCCGCGATCCGCGCGGGCAGGCCGTATTCGTTCGCGCCGACCAGGACGTGGCTTTCGGAGCATTCGCCACCGTCATGAGCACGGTGAAAGCCGCGGGAATCACCAACGTCAGCATTGTGACCGAGCCGATTCAAGTCAAGAAATAGATGGCATACGCACGGGCCAACCTGTTCTACGAGCGGGAGCGCTGGAAGAAGCCGCTGGTTTATTCCTTCAGCTTCCATCTCGCGCTGGTCGCGGCGGTGCTCGTCACCGGCTATCTGGCACAGCCGCGCGTCCAGAACAACTGGGGCGCGAACAATGGCGACGCGGTTTCCGCCACGCTGGTGAGCGCGTCGGCGCTTCCCATTCCTCACGTTGAGCAATCCAACAACATTGTTGCCAACGAATCGAAGGGCGTTGCTGAGACCAAGCCCGAACCCAAACCAGTGGAAACAGAAGACGGCGTTTCTATTCCCGGCAAAGTCACAAAGCCGAAACCGCAGCAGAAAGTAATTACCCCACCCGCAGTAAGGCCGCCGCGGCCTGTGCCAACGCCGGAGGATACGGCAGTGCCTTACGGCGAAGGTGGACCGGTGAGCGGTCCTTATGGAGCTTTCAGCGCGCCGCATACGCAAGGCGGTTTCAGCTTCCAGAATGCCGATTTCGGCTCGCGCTTTGCCTATTACGTTCGCCAGGTAAACCAGACGGTTTCGCGCAACTGGTATAAGCCGGATGTTTCCGCACCTCGTCGCGCCTATATTCAGTTCGATATCATGCGCGATGGCTCGCCAACGAACATCCGCATTGAGCAATCAAGTGGCGTGCCTGAACTTGACCAGCTCGCCATGCGCGCGGTGCAGCGCAGTGAATTTGGTTCGTTGCCTCCGGAATATAGTGGCAACAAGGTTTCCGTGGAGTTTTGGTTCGATTATCAGAGATAAAGTGGAGACATGTTGAACAAAACCAGAATACATTTCACGCTACTGTTCATTTTTATCGCTCTTCCCTTTACACAAATTCTTGCTCAGGACCAGATCAAGACCGGCACCAACATCGGGGCTCCCATCCGGCTGGCCGCTTCTGATTTCAAGCAGGCCAATGCCGACCCAGCCAACGGGCCTCTGCTGAGCGCCTTTAATCAGACGCTCTGGAGCGATCTGGACAATGCCGGGATTTTTGAGATGGTGGCCAAGAGCTTCTATCCTTCCGGCACTCCCGGTGCGCCAAGCGACATCAACTTATCGGCGTGGGGAAACCCGCCGGTAAACGCTGCCATGCTGGCCTTCGGCAATCTTGGCGCGGCAAGCGGCAAAGTAACGGTCCAGGGCTGGCTCTATGATGTGAAGAACACGTCCTCACCGCAGGTGCTGGGTAAGGAATACCGCGAGGACGCCAGCACAGACAATGCGCGCCTGATTGCTCACCGTTTTGCCAACGAGATCATCACCCGACTGGGCGGGATTCCGGGTGTTGCGGAAACCAAGATCTACTTCATCAGCACACGCAGCGGGCACAAAGAGCTCTGGACCATGGACTACGATGGCGCGAACCAGCATCAGCTCACGCATCTGGATTCGATCGCGCTTTCGCCGCGCGTCTCACCTGATAACTCACGTGTGGCCTTCAGCGCGCTGGGCAGCTCCTGGCAAATCCGGATGTACTCGCTCGACCTCAGCCGCATGGTCAGCTTCCCCCATTTTGGCGGCGGCAACTACTCGCCGGCGTGGTCGTCAGACGGAACCAAGCTTGCATTTTCATCTTCCATGGGAACCGGCTCCTCAGACATCTATATCGCTGACTCGACAGGCGCCGCGCCACGGCGGCTCACCACTGGAAAAACGGACGTCTCGCCCGTATTTAATCCAAAAACGAATACCCAGATCGCGTTTGTCAGCGGGCGTTCCGGATTGCCCCAGATCTATATCATGGACGCGGACGGCAGCAACGTTCAGCGCGTAACCGACCAGGGCTATGCGGTCTCTCCTTCGTGGTCGCCGAATGGTCTGCTGCTGGCGTTCTCCTGGGTGCGGCATTACGGACCCGGCATTCCGGGTGGTGCGGACCTCTATGTGATGGACGTCGCATCACGACAGATTGTACAGTTGACGCATGATGGCGGGCGAAACGACTTCCCTTCGTGGTCGCCGGACGGCCGCCACATTGTTTTCCAGTCCACGCGCAGCGGGACAGAACAGGTCTGGAGCGTGCTGGCGGATGGAACTCATCTGCAACAGCTCACGCGCGAAGGACGCAATACACAGCCCAACTGGAGTTACAGGTAAGTTTGAATCTTGGCGAGAAAAAATCGCATTTTGTTTCGGAGGACAAGAGGTGAACTACTGCAAGAAGCATTGGACATTAATTCTCGGGTCACTGGTGTTGCTCATGATGGTAAGCGGCTGCAAGAAAAAGCCGCCGCCCACCCCACCGGCCCCGCCGCCTAAACCGGTTACCGCCACTCTATCCGCAAACCCGACTTCGATTACAGCGGGGCAGCCTTCCACGCTCACGTGGAGCACCGATGGCGCTGACGATGTAACGCTTGACGGGCAGAAGGTGAACGTCAGCGGATCGCAGACCGTTCAGCCCACTGAAACCACCACCTACCACCTGGCCGCAAAAGGCGCGGGCGGAACGCAGGAAGCTACCGCACAGGTGAGCGTCGCGCAGCCCACGCCGGCTCCCACTCCACAGCCGACCCCACAACCCACCGCGACTGATGAGCAGGTCTTCGCTCAGGCAGCGCAGGACATCTACTTCGATTACGACAAGGCCGATCTCCGTCCGCAGTCGCAGCAGATCATTTCGCATCTCGCGGAAGTCATGAAAGCGCACCCGAACTGGAAGGTCCAGATCGAAGGCAACTGCGACGAGCGCGGCTCAACCGAGTACAACCTTGCCCTGGGTACGCGTCGCGCTGACGCAGCAACCCAGGCTCTTACCCAGGCCGGCGTTCCCGCTGATGATCTAAAGACGATCAGCTACGGTAAAGAGAAGCCCGTCTGCACGGAAGCGAATGACGATTGCTGGCAGCGCAACCGACGCGACCACTTCACTCTGACACAACACTAACTGTTAACGCCGGATGGACATCTGTTCCATCCGGCGCTTCATTTGCCGTTTTGCGCTCTTCGTCTCAATTAAAATCTAATGCAGGAACAGCAGCAATTCTGCATCTAAAGAGTTCAATGGCTATGAAAAGATACGGTCTCTCCGCTTTGCTTGGCGGGCTTGTGCTTTGCGCATCGCTGGCGCAGCCGGCTTACGCCGCCGATACCAAATCCCAGCTCATCCAGATCCAGACGCAACTGCAAATTTTGCAGGACAACATCTCGCGCATGCAGCAATCGTTTGACGAACGCATGGGCGTGATGAAAGACATGATTACCCAGCAGACTGACAACGTGAATAAGATGGGCACTCTCATCCAGAATCTGCAGAAGTCGCTGGGAACGCAGACCACCGATGCCGCCGGCAAAGTGGACCAGATCTCCGGACAGGTGCAGGCGCTGCATGATTCTGTAGATGAACTGAAAGCGCGGCTGGCGAAGGTCAGCAAACAGCTTGACGATATGCAGGCAGCGCAGCAGAACATCCAAAGCCCGCAGCCGGGACAGTCCGGCGGCTCAACTCCGGGCAACGCGGCTGCTGCTCCGCAGGCGCCTCCGCCGGAGCAACTCTACAATGACGCGCTGCGCGACTACAACGCAGGCAAAAACGATCTGGCGGGACAGGAGTTCGCGCAATACGTTCAGGTGTACGGGAACACCGATCTGGCCGGAAACGCCCAGTTTTATGTCGGCGAAATTCAGTACCGCCAGGGCAATCTGGCGGGGGCGGTCCAGTCCTACAACAAAGTTCTTGACCAGTATCCAGGCGGCAACAAGTCCGCCGCCGCGCAACTCAAGAAGGGATATGCGCTGCTCGACCTGGGGCAGAAGAATGAGGGCATCGCGGAATTGCGGAGCTTAATTGGGCGTTATCCGAAAACGCCGGAAGCGGTGCAGGCCAAAGAACGGCTCAGCAGGCTGGGAGTCGCCGCGGCGACCCGGCCTGCGCGCCCTTCACCCAGTCATCACTAAGGCTGGGGCTGCTCCATGAGTTTCAGGTTCGAGCCAAGCTTGCGCAGGCAGTAGCGGATCTCCTGCGCAACTTCCGTGACTCTCATTCCTTCCTGCACCATCAGCTTGCAGGAAATCGCAGTGCGTTTGCTGGTTCCCGGTCCAAGATCAAAGTTCACCCGGCAGTATTGACACTCCTCATTCCAGCAGAACCGGCCGTAAGAAACATCCTCGGGCGAAAGATACTGCAAGGCGCGCAGAAGCATGTTGCCTTCCGGCACTTCAAAGACTTTGTCGCCCAAAGTGATCTTGATCAGTTTGTCAAAAGGCCGAAAGAGAGGGCCAGGATTGGACATGGCTCGATTTTAACCAAAGGATCTCCATCACGATCGTGAACTTTTGCTTTCCTGCAGCGCCCTCTTATTTATAAAGAGGCATTACCGCGTGGACCGTCTTCCCTTCTTTGTGATTCCTGTTGACAGCCGACCTGAAGGGAGCGTCTAGTTGGGTCGAATGCCGACCTAAGATGAACGAGATCGCATCGCTCTGTGGCAGGGAACACTGGACCTGTTGATCCTGAGAACGCTTCTCTTTGGAGCGCAGCACGGTCAGGATCAATTGAGGTGCGGCCGGTAGTGGCAAGGTAATGGAGGAAAGACTATTACTGAGAGCGGTTCAGGCACTTTAGACCGGTAGTTCACGCACTGCTGTGCTGCCTCAGACCGCGCATTCAGGGCCAGAAACCGTGACTGGAATCGAGGATTGTGCAATACTCCGCTCAGTGGGCACCCAAACTGTAAGCGTTCCCGAAATTCGGCAAACACTCAAACAGAAATTATCACCTCTTTTTCCGATTTCCAGGGTCGCTGGGGATGTGGCATTCGGAGCGGCCACGCTCTTTTGTTCGCTGTATCTCCTGATCTGTTACCTCCCGATCACATACATTGGATTCATTCAGCATCCACTCTTTACCTGGGTCGCGCCAACGGGAAGGATGGCACAATTTCTGTATTGGCCATTCTTCGTTGGCTCGCTTATGGCAGCCACTCGGGGCCCATCGAGAAATCGGGCGATCCGTCTCTCCAAGATTTTCCTGGGCTGCCAGTTGAGCGTCGGCGGGATATTGCTGGTTATCGCATTTTTTCGGCCGGAGTCTCAGGCCATCTTCGCAGCTTGGCCACTGCTCTACGGACCTAACCTGAAGGACGCGACGCCAGGGCAGGGCAGCTATGTAGGCTCTTTAATATGTCTGGTCCCTATGGCCTGGATCGGTATGCTCAAGCTCTCTTCAGTGGGAAAATTCTTTCTTCAGCAAGACGACAGGGCCAGGATCACTCCATTTCTACTTGCCGGGATGATAGTGAGCAGTGCGTATTCCATCGAATGCTGGATTCGCTATCCCTTAAGCTTCTTTGAAGCAAGCGCCGGCGCAGCCCTGAGTCTGACATTATGGCTGGCCGTTATGACACTGGTTTTCCTGGTATTAGAAACCACAAGCCGTGTCTCTGGGCGATTGGGAAATTCAGGTCGAGTTCTCTGGTACTCCCGTGCCGTTTGCGCGGGAAGTGTCCTTTATCTGATATTCCGAAAGATCGTTCTGCAGGCTGTCGGGTTTAATAACAACTCAGCAAACCTTTACGCGCTGGCATTTTCAGCTTCAGTAACGCTTTATGTCGCCGGAACCATTGCGCAAAAACACGCTGGAATGTTTGACAAGAGCCTTCCGCGATTGCCGGGAATTCACTTTGCAAGAATTGGCTTCCTGGTGGCGGGAGGCAGCATCGCATTTTTCATTGGGCTGAGGTTCGCCAGAATGGATTGGAATGGTCTCATTAGCGCTGTCTCTGTCGTAATCGCAGCCGCACTGCTGCTGGGCGCCTGTCTTGCCACGTCGAACCGGACGAGCACTCACTATCGTTCCACTCTTCTTGCGGGTCTAGTGGTGCTTGATGCTGCCATTTTGGGTGGATTTGCGCTTGCCCAACTCGCTGCGGCATCGGGCGAGTTCTCCGAACTCCGCCACCCGCTCTTAGAGAAACAGGAAGTCTATGATCCCTCTCTGCTTGCCCTGCAAAACTTATTCACGCCGGCGGTGAACGATAGTGACGACCAGAGTTTTTATCAATTTCTCAATCAACACGCCAATATTCAGCATCCGATAGATGCTCCCGATGTCGAATTGACCGATGATTGGAAAACTACCCCAGGACCGAAACCGAATATCTTTCTGTTCGTGATTGACGCTCTCAGGCGGGATTATCTTTCGATCTACAATCCCAGAGTCACCTTTACGCCAGCGATTCAGGCGTTTGCAAAAGAAAGCGTCGTCTTCCAAAATGCTGAGACCCTCTATGGGGGATCCGCCCTGGCTGAACCGGCGATTTGGACAGGAGTGAGGGAAATTCACAAACACTATCCCGAGCCACTTCCGCGAATGAATGCGCTATGGAAGATGCTCGAAGCTGACGGATATCACTCATATATTGCCTACGACTTTATTACGGAACGTCTGGTGCCGCACACTCAAGATGTAACCGGCATCCGCGGCCAGTTCAAGACTTGGCAAGAGAAAGAATTCGGGCCGGTGCTTTCGGAACTGGAAGATCGCCTATCGAAGCGGACGGACCGTGACCGCCCTGTGTTTGCGTATTCGCAACCCGTCAACGTTCACAGCCTCGTTGCCGGACAATTCCATGAAATTTATCACCAGCAACACGCCGGGTTTTACAACGATTATGCGCTGGCATTAGAAACCGTGGACCAGGAGTTTGGTCAATTCATCCAATTTCTGAAACAACAGGGACTCTACGAAAACAGCATCGTAGTTCTTACTGCGGACCATGGAGAAAGCCTCGGCGAATGGGGACGATGGGGACATATCTCAATTGCACCCGAGATCATGCAGATTCCGTTGGTTATTCATGTTCCCGAACGGCTTCGCTCGAGGCTGGTCTTTGATACCAGTAAACCGGTTTTCCTCGAAGACATTACGCCGTCTTTGTATTATCTTGCGGGGCACAAATCTTTGCGGTCGGGGGAGATGTATGGCCATTCCCTTTTCACAACCAACGTCGCAGAGCAGCCTCAACAGCAGCCTGACCACTATCTGCTGATGTCGAGCTATTTACCTGTTTTCGGTATTCTCTCCGGGGACCAGAAGCATCTGTTCATCGTAGACGCAACCGTGCAACGGACTTACTACTACGATTTAGATCGGGATCCGTCTGCTTCTCAGAACAAGGTGACGGCTCGTGTCAAAACAAAATACGAGCAACTGATTCGTCAAGACTTAGCAAAGTTGGACAATTTTTACCATAACGGGCCGAGTGCCCGGTGAAGCCACAATCAAGCCAATACTGATGGTATCTTCAGCGTTCCCTGGATGCTGTTTGAAGTACGTCCAAGAGCAAGCAATTCAGCGCTTATCTGCTCGGTTGCGCAGAGTTTCACCGGGTTCCGGGTTGCCGGGCGAAATAGCCGGAAGGCACGTCCACAACGCGGTCCCAATGGGGTACGCCAGATTCGCCACCGCTAGGGTGGTAATCATAGAATGCCGCAATGGATGCAAGATCCTTGACAATCATGGCGTCGTACTTCCTCTCCGCGTCCTGAGTCACAATATTGCGCGCACCTGAGGGGTCGTTGACTAAATCAAAAAGATAGCTTTTCGGCGGGGAGTCGTAGGTAACATACATCGTTCGCACATCAGCCGTAATGATCCCGTACCCTGCCCGGATATCGGACGCCATTAACAGATGGTCCCGGTGATACTGCTGCATTTCTGTCGCCGACTCAAAGAACAGCGGCTGCCCCAGAACGAAGTCTCTGCGGATGGGACGATGTCCAAGCAAATAGTACAGTGTCGGTGTGATGTCAATCAGCGACGAAAGGCGATTGGGGTCGCAAATGAGCCGGGACCGAAGCTGCTGCGGCAAATGAACGATGAGAGGAATATGCATGATCTCGGGAAACAGGATGTAGGAATGGCCGCGGCGGCCCATCTCGCCCAACGCATCACCGTGATCGGCTGTGACGATGATGACGCTGTTTTCATATAGATCATGCGCCTTCAAATAGACAATGAATTTTCCCATGGCAGCGTCTGCATGGGAGAGCCGGTAGGCGATGCGGTTGTTAAAGCCCGGCCGTTCACGCCAGTTCGCTTCGGTCTTGTCGGGAATGGGGGCCCGTCCCAGTTCCTGGACATCAACCGGCTGCGTATAAAAGAGAATTGGCTGGCTATCTCCAGCGTGGTGATCCAAGAAACGCTCTAATTCCTTCGTGGTGGACTCGAGATCCACTAATTTCCATGGCTTATCGGCATCCAGCTTTACATCAACGTCGCCGGGAGCAATCAGGCGGCGAAGAATCGTGTCGTAACTGAGCACGATCTTGTAGCCGTCAGTTTTCGCCATGGTCCTCAAAAGATTCAAATTGTCGAAGGGGTGCTGATAATGGGAATGCAGAAGAAAAGCGCCCGTCCAGATGGCAGGCTCCGCCAATGTCGTGCCCGCATACGGCGTGTAAGCCTTCTTCATGATGACGCTGTCGGCAGCCAGCGCATCCAAATTCGGGGTAAAGTCAACCCTTCGATTGTAGGCGCCGAGATAATCCGGACGCAGGGAATCCACTACAAAAATGAAGATATTGGGGCGCGGCCCGGAAGTCGGCTCCAGTTTGTCAACCAGTCTCAGCGGCTCCTTCGCTTGCGCGTTCTCCACATTGGTGTACTGCCGGAGGGTCCGGCAGAAATCATCACATTGACTTGTAGAAGGACTGGAGAGCGCCTTCTGCGCCAGTTCAAAGGATGCATTCTCGGCTTGATAACTCCCCAAAGCTTGCGAAAACTCGTCTTGTGTGTTCCCTATCTGGTGAGCCCATAAGAACCCTGATGCTCCAAGGCCAAAATAAAGAAAGGCACTCAGCAACAGCACACCTGCCATAGTAGAAAGCGAATAGCTGGCGCTTCTGGTGCGCAGCCTGAAGATGCTGATCGTCAGCAGGAACCAACACATCAAGGCACAGATATCCTGCAAGAGACCGTTCCAGTCCCCGTCACTAACTATTACCGGCCCTAACACGCCAATCAGAAGCCCCGTAGCAAATAGGAACCACGGCAAAACCCTTCTGAGCATGGGTTTGTGCGAGTCTGACCACAGAGCAGTGAGCGATGAAGTGACCCAGCAAACGCCAGTTGCGGCCAGCAAGGCCGCGTAAAAGCCGGCATACCACCTCGCTGGAGTTAGCACATCGGCTACGAACCGGATGATTGCTGACGTCATGCCTCCCCAAACCAATAACATGATGATCCACCGTCTCATCAACCGCGGTCTGGAGGACCTTCGTTGAACGAAAAACTGGATGGTATTCAATCCCGTGAGCACGAGCGCGGCCAGCCAGAGATGCGCAGCAACCACAAAAGGAATTAGTTCCAGATCACGACCGCTGATGCCCGGTCCACCCGCCTCATGGTGGCGGTAAAGTCCCAGTCCTATGACCGAAACACCCGCTATGGCCGTCGCCACCAGCAATCCGGTCGAGTACGGTAGAAGGGTGCTCCGGTCGGCGGTTGAATCGCCTTCCGGCCCTTTCCCAGTCAAATCCTGAAGCGAGAGCAGCAAGGAGGGGAAGAGGAGAAGCAATGCCCAGAAGAGCGCCGTCCAGTCGCAGCGGACGGAAACGAGCAGATGCTTCCAGGTAAAACACAGCCCGAGGATCGCTTGCCAGGCAAACGCAGTAGCCGCTGCATAGCTTTTTCGCTGCCCCCAAAAACCAATCAGGCCCGCAGCGAATGCCGCCCAATAAAAAAATGGAGCATAGGCAGCTAAGTCCGAAATCCACGTATAGGGGGGGGTCTTGATTAAGAATAAGTAGGTGTACGGAATAGACGACACGAAGCAGTAAACAGAGGCGATCATAAAGAACGCCCCGCTCAAAGTCCGGAGAGATGCCCTCAACATTGCTTCCCTTTGATTTTCTGGTTTGCCTTGGCGAAGTATAGCGCAGATAAAATTGAACAACTCATCGCTCCGAAATCGTACGTGTACCAGACCTTAGTAATCGCGCGCATCGCGGACGGGCCAAACTCAGAAGGAGAGCCTTGAGTTGAAAGTTCTGAGTGATTCGTTCGACACTCCCGCTGGCACTGAGGCGAGAGCTTAGTTTCGTCCTAAAGAATAGCAGGGTGCGATTATTTCTTATAATACTCGGCAAGGAGCCTTTCTTTGTTGAACCTCTCGTTTGTGCTCGCCGCGATCAGATCCCAAAAATTGTCAGAGCTGATGACAAATTTTGTCATTTTTGATAAAAGAGAAGGGTATCCCTCCCGTGCAAACAGTTAGGTAACTGGTCCGGATAGATCGCCGACAACGTCTTGCTTATCAATGATGTGCGTTGATTCGCGCTGGAGTTCGTTCGACGACGGCCTGACTGGCACGAGGAGTGCATACGTTAAAGGCGTGAAGTTCTTCGGGACGACACGGGACGCGTTCTTTAGGAGATTCTCAATGCGACAAAAACAAAAAGGTTTTTCATTAATCGAACTGCTGATTGTGGTGGCAATCATTCTGATTATTGCCGCAATCGCAATTCCGAACTTGCTACGGGCTCGCATGTCGGCGAATGACTCGGGCGCCGCCAGCACGATCCGGACCATCAATACCGCCGAGGTGACATACTCGACCAGCTACCCGAACTTGGGTTATGCCGTTGGACTAGACGTACTTGGCCCAAACGGCGCGGTGTGCTCCACCGCTGGAGCTGTTACCAGTACCGCCTCTTGCCTTCTTGACGGAACGGTAGGATGCGCCACGGCTGCCGGCCCCTGCGCCAAGAGCGGTTACAATTTCTTCATGCAGGGTGTTGCGGCTGCTGCCGGTGTTCCGGCATCTGATTACAGCGCCACTGCCTCGCCGCAGGGTTGGTATACAACTGGAACCAAGAACTGGTGCTCGGGTCCGGATGCTGTAGTCCGCATGGCCGGTGTGTCTCAAGGCGTTACCGCAGTATTAGCAGCTGGTGTCACTACATCGGTATGCTATGCCGCCCCCTACGTTCCTTCACAATAATGTCGGCGGTCTGATGTTTTCGGCAAGTACCTGGGGGAGGGTATGAGCCAAGAAAAAGACATGGCCTTGGGCCATGTCTTTTTTTGCTGCTATAGTGACAAATGTTGTTATTTTTGAGAGCCCAACACAAGGTCGTGATGCGAACTGCCTGCTCTAAACCATTGAAAATGAATCGGTTGTTTATCCCCATAATGTTTATGAATTGGCAATACTCTTGCATAACATTCTCTTGGTGCATCGGCGATGACGCGTAAACCAATCCATAACCGCGGATTCTCTCTGCTGGAACTCTTAGTTGTTGTTGCCATCATTTTGATCATTGCAGCCATTGCGATTCCAAACCTTTTGCGCTCCCGCATGGCCGCCAATGAAGCTGCCGCAGTCTCGACGGTTCGCAATATCAATAACTCGCAAGCCACATACCTCACCCAGTTCAGCACGGTCGGATTTGGAGCCAGCCTGAAGACGCTTGGCCCAAGCGCTGCTTGCGACGCGAACGGAGCATGTCTGCTTGACGGGTTGGTCGGCTGCGCTGCCGATCCATGCGCCAAGAGCGGGTACCAGTTTTACATGACCTCAGTGGGGGCTCCGGTTATTGTTTCTTACGCTGTTACCGGAACTCCCCTGGGTTGGAATACCACGGGCGCGCGCAACCTCTGCAGCTACGAGGACGGGATTCTGCGGCAGCAAAAGAATCCGTCTGCCAAGCTAACATCAGCGCTTCCCAAATCCGCGTGCGATGACCCAGCGCAATATCAGCCCGTTCAGTAATGTTTTTAAGACCATTGATCGCTTTGATTTATGCGGTATAAAATCACCCTAAACCACGCATTTTCTGAAACTCATGCATGTCATTGAAATTCAGGGCCTCTCCAAGGACTATCCTGTCGGCTTCTGGAAAAAGCAGCTTCGCCCCGCCCTCAAGCCGCTTGACTTGGCTGTGGAGCAGGGCGAGACCTTCGGTTTTCTTGGTCCCAACGGCGCCGGCAAGACCACCACGCTCAAACTGCTGATGGGCATCATCTTTCCCAGTTCCGGCTCGGCGCGAATTCTGGGCAAGGACTTTCACGATCCCGAGATCAAGCGCAGGATCGGCTTTCTTCCGGAACAGCCGTATTTCTACGACTACCTCAGCGCTCCCGAACTGCTCGACTACTACGCGCAGCTCTCCGGAGTTCCGCAGACCGGTCGCAAGCAGCGCATCAGCGAAATGCTGGACCGCGTGGGTCTGGGCGATGTCGGCAACAAGCAATTGCGCAAATTTTCCAAAGGCATGCTCCAGCGCGTGGGGATTGCGCAGGCCATCATTCACGATCCTGAAGTGATTTTTCTTGATGAGCCAATGTCCGGCCTCGATCCGCTGGGCCGCCATGAGATCCGCGAGCTGATTCAGAGCCTGAAAGATGTCGGCAAGACGATCTTCTTTTCCACGCATATTCTTTCTGACGCGGAGGCGCTCTGCGATCGCGTGGCCGTAATTCACAAAGGCGAATTGCGGGGAGTGGGTGTGGTAAATGATCTCCGTTCCAGCGCTGCCGGCAAGACGGAAGTCATCTGGGAAGGCGCAAGCGCGCTTGGCTCGGTTTCCAACTACGCGCTCGAACCGCACGTCACGGGTGACACAGTTCGTGCGACGGTTTCCACTGAGTTGCTCGATACCATGCTCGAGCGCCTGCGGCAGCAGCATGCGCGCTTAATTTCTGTAACGCCTCTGCACGGAACTCTGGAGCAGTACTTCCTCTCCAGGACTTCGGACCAGGAGCCGGTTAGAGTATGAACTCGCGTCTGTCTGCCATCACCTTGAATACGTTCCGCGAAGCCGTTCGCGACCGTGTTCTCTACAACCTAATCATTTTCGTCCTGCTGCTGGTGGCGAGCGCTCCCCTGTTCGGCCAGATTTCCATTGGCTTGGAGCGGCTGATTCTAGTGAACGTCGGGCTTAGCTCAATTTCGGTTTTCGGCATCCTCATCGGCATCTTTATTGGCATTGGACTGGTTTCGAAGGAAATCGAAAAGAAAACGCTGTACACGATCCTGTCGCGTCCGGTGCGGCGCTGGGAATTTATTGTCGGCAAGTATTTTGGCCTGGTGCTGACACTGGTCGTCAACGCCATATTGATGAGTGTTGGATTTTATGTGGCGCTGCTCATCTCGGAACATAAGCTGACCGGCGCAGACGGCCATCTGCTGATCGCTATTTATTTCGCCGTGCTTGAGTTTCTGATGATTACAGCGGTTACGCTTCTGTTTTCGTCGTTCTCCACGCCGATTTTCTCAGCCATCTTCGCTTTCGCGCTGTTTGTGATCGGAACGTTTGCCACAGATCTAAGGAATTTCGCTGCGGCTGCGCATGGCATGACCAAATGGTTTGCTACGGCAGCCGCCTATGCCGTGCCGAACTTTGCCTCGCTGAACGTGATCGGCCAAGTGGCGCACGATCAGCCGCTAGGCGGAAGTCTCATAGTGATGAATACACTCTACGCGCTGCTTTACTCTGCCGCAGTAACGGCGGGAGCAGTCCTGATCTTCGAGCGTCGCAATCTGAAATGAGAAGCAAGAAGACAGTATTGATCGTAGCAGCGGGCGCTCTGGCTGTGTGCTTTGCCGGGTCAATCTTCGCCTTAGACGGTGCCACGGCTGCTCGGGGAGGCGAATCAACGCTGGAGGAAGTGCTTTATCTGCCTTCCGGCAAGGCGCTGCAGCGTCTTAGCCTCGGCTACTCCAGCCTGCTTGCCGACATCTACTGGACGCGGGCTGTGCAATATTTTGGCAGCCGGGTGCAGCGCTCCACCCGTTATGAGCTGCTCGATCCGCTGCTGGAAATAACTACGGATCTCGATCCGCACCTCATCGTCGCCTATCAAGACGGATCCATCTTTCTCTCCCAGCAGCCGACATGGGGCGCCGGCGAACCGGACAAAGCTGTCGCCCTGCTGGAAAAAGGGATTCGCAATAATCCGGAATACTGGCGGCTTTACTTTACTCTGGGGTTCGTCCACTACGTAGACCGGCATGACTACAAAGCGGCCGAGCAGGCTTTCCGCAAAGGCTCAGAGGTTCCCGGAGCGCTGCCGTGGATGAGAGTAATGGCGGCGAGAATGGCGGAAAAGGGCGCCGATTTGGGTACTGCCGTCGCCCTTTGGCAGGGAGTTTACAACAACACGAATGACAAAGAACTGAAGCAGACCGCAACCATGCATCTGGATTCGCTTCGCGCGGACGCCGATATGAATGAACTCGATCGTCGCATCCAGCTCTATCGCCAAAAAACAGGAGCGCTGCCTGCGCGATGGTCTGATCTGATCCGTGCAGGCCTGTTGCCCGGAATCCCCCTTGATCCCACCGGAGTTCCCTATAAGCTTGAAGCGAACGGCCAGGTGAACATCCAGGATCCCAGTAAATTCAAATTTCTTGGCGAGTTCCGAAACAAGTAAATGCTGGAATCCCGTGCCGTTTCGCAGAATCTAATCAACTTCATGCGAAATTTGCTGCTTGTGGCTCTTTTTGCCGCTGTTTCATTTTCTGGACTAAGCTCTTTCGGCCAGGCTGACAGCGTATCTAAACTTGCTCACGCTGTGGACGAGCACTACAACTCTCTCAAGAGCTTCAAGGCGGCCTTCACCGAGATTTATCAGTCGCCCGGCATCTCTCGGACTGAGAGTGGCACGCTCTGGCTCAAAAAGCCGGGCAAAATGCGTTGGGAATATCATGAGCCGCAGGAAAAGCTGTTTGTGAGCAACTCGCAGACTGCTTATTTCTATGTTCCCGGCGAGCGCCAGGCGCGAAAGACTTCAGTCAAGAAGCTGGATGATCTTCGCTCGCCTCTGCGTTATCTGCTGGGCAAGACCAAGCTTCAGAAGGAATTGGATGGGCTTTCCTTTGCCCCGGACGTCACGCCACTCCAAGCGGATGACAAGGTACTGCGCGGGATTCCCAAGGCACTAAGAAATCGTGTTTCTGAGGTTCTGCTGGAGGTGAATCCCAGGGACCAGATCGTCAGAATCCTTATCCGCGAGCTCGATAACTCGACCACGGATTTTCATTTCTCCCAGATCGAGGAAAACGTCCCGGTGCAGGACAGCTTATTCCGATTTACTCCGCCTCCCGGCGTTGAGACAATTCAGAATGAGCCTGTGGCTCAATAATTTGGCTAATTACCTTAGTTGCCGAAGAATTAGGGAATTTAATCGGCAAATTGCGCAATAATAGGGAATCCCCCCATTCTATTGTTGTCCGGCCGGCTGGAGAATTTGGCAGTGGGTTCAGCTTGTGGAAAGAGATCGCGCGCCGAAAGGCAATGAGCGTCTGCCGGAGAATTTGGAATGCTAGACTTGAGCAAGGAACTGGGCTCTCCCCGGTTGTAAATCAAACTTCATGGCTGAATTTCTGGTAAAGATGGCCGACGAGCGCGGTCACGTGCTCGAACAGATGGAGAGTGGTGTCTCCGAACAGGAGATCAAGGACCGCTTTGCCCAGCAAGGGTTCTACGTCTACTCCGTTCGCACCCGGGCCGGAGTGCTGCCTCTCGGAAGCCTGAAGGGACGAAAGAGAAAGCTCAAGACAGAAGAGTTTGTCATCTTCAACCAGCAATTCCTTACCCTGATCAAAGCCGGGTTGCCGATTCTAAAGTCGCTCGACCTTCTGGCGAAGAGACAACGGAACGCCTACTTCAAGGCGATGCTGGAAAACGTGCAGGAGCGTGTAAGGAGTGGTCAACTCCTGTCCGATGCTTTTGCCGCACAGGGAGCAGGGATTTCCCGGATCTATACCACGACGATCCTCGCGGGTGAGCGAAGCGGCAACCTGGAGGAGGTGCTTGCAAGGTACATCAGCTTTCAGCGGGTCACGCTGACGTTCCGCAAAAAGCTGTTGTCTTCGCTGTGGTATCCGGCGCTGCTGATTTGCGCTCTCGCGGTGATGTTGACGTTTCTGATGACCTACGTAGTTCCGCAGTTTGCGGATCTATATTCATCGCTCAATGCCCAGTTGCCTCCCATGACCGTAATGATGCTCGGCATCGGCACCGCCTTGCAGCACTACTACTGGCTCATCCTGCTGGTGATCGTCGCAATCGCGGCCGGGCTTTACTTGTGGATCCGCTCTGAAAGCGGGGCCAGAACGGTGGACACGGTCCGATACAAGATGCCACTGCTCGGTACGATTTGGATGAAGTACCAGGTATCCATGTTCAGCCGTACGCTTTCCACGTTGCTTACCGGAGGCCTGCCGCTGGTGCCGTCGCTTGAGACAGCCAGCCGCTCCATCAACAGCTTTAGGATCTCCGACAATGTAGAGCAGGCCGCGCGGCGGGTGCGAGAAGGCCAGTCTCTGGCTTACAGCCTGGAAGAATCGAAATTTTTTCCGGATCTTGCGATTGAGATGATTGAGGTTGGCGAGTCCACCGGGGCCCTGGCAACCATGCTCAACTCCGTTGCCGAGTTCTTCGAAGAAGATGTGCAGAACTCGCTGGCGACGGCCCTGCAGCTTGTGGAACCGCTGATACTGGTTTTTATGGGCGTAACCGTAGCATTTGTGCTGATCTCGCTGTACCTGCCCATTTTTTCTCTCGGAGCACAGATGCAGCACTAGGATTTTTATGGAAACAAGGAATCTTACAAGCATTCTGGAAAACGCCAAGCCGGCCAACGGCCAGCCCAGCGCGGAGCAACGCGCACGC
Source organism: Terriglobales bacterium (assembly GCA_025934025.1). Lineage (GTDB taxonomy): Bacteria > Acidobacteriota > Terriglobia > Terriglobales > Acidobacteriaceae > Angelobacter. The sequence goes on along the minus strand of JAICYU010000028.1, from coordinate 6,321 downwards.
GACATGGCCGCGCGCTATCGCTGCGAGTTCGTGGACTTGCGCGACTACCGGCTGGATCCTGAGCTGTTCAAGTCCATTCCTGTGGATTTGATGTTTCGCTACAACTTTGTGCCGTTGGAAGAACAGGAAGGCACGCTGTACATCGCCATCGCCGATCCCAGCAAGCTGATGATGATTGATGAGATCGGCCTGCTGCTGAACCGCCGCATCCGGACGCGCGTGGCCACGCTCAATCAGATCAACGACATTCTGAAGAAGACGGAACAGTCCCAGCGCGTGCTGGAAGAAGCCAGCGAAGGATTTGTCCTGGATGTGGTGAAAGATGAGGAAGGCAGCGGCGACGAAAACATCACCATTGACCGCATCACCGGCACCACGGAAGCCGACGTCAGTCCCATCATCCGCCTGGTGGACACCACGATTTTCACGGCGCTGCAAAAACGCGCCAGTGATATCCATATTGAAACCGAGAGCGACTCCGTCGTGGTGAAGTACCGCATTGACGGCGTGCTGCAACAGGCCATGCAGCCCATGGCGAAAGAGCACCATTCCACCATCATTACGCGCGTCAAGGTGATGAGCGAACTCGACATTGCCGAGCGCCGCGTGCCCCAGGACGGCCGCTTCCGCGTGAAGTACAACGGCCGGCTGATTGATTTCCGCGTCTCTATCATGCCGACGATTCATGGCGAGAACGCCGTGCTGCGCGTGCTGGATAAAGAGTCCATGAGCGAGAAGTTCCGCAATCTGGTGCTGGACGTTGTGGGCTTCGATGAAGAAGACTTGCGCAAGTTCCGCCGCTACATTGCAGAGCCTTACGGCATGGTGCTGGTCACCGGACCTACCGGCAGCGGAAAAACCACCACGCTTTACGCCGCGCTCAACGAGATCAAGACCGACGAAGACAAGATCATCACCATTGAAGATCCGGTGGAATACCAGATCCATGGCATCACCCAGATTCCGGTCAACGAAAAGAAGGGACTCACCTTCGCCCGCGGCTTGCGCTCCATTCTGCGCCACGACCCGGACAAGATCATGGTGGGCGAAATCCGCGACCAGGAGACAGCGCAAATCGCCATCAACTCAGCGCTTACCGGGCATCTGGTGTTTACTACCGTCCACGCCAACAACGTGGTGGATGTGCTGGGACGCTTCCTGAACATGGGCGTGGAGGCATACAACTTTGTTTCCGCGCTGAATTGCGTGCTGGCGCAGCGGCTGGTACGCACCATCTGCCAGCACTGCAAGAAGCAGATCCGGTACTCCGATGAAGAGCTGGACAGCTTCGGGTTGGATCCGCAGCAATGGCGCGAGGTCACTTTCTACGACGGTCCGGGCTGCATCGAGTGCGCCGGAACCGGCTATCACGGCCGCACCGCGATTCACGAACTTCTCGACCTCTCAGACCGTGTCCGCGAACTCATTCTGGAAAAGCGGCCTTCTTCGGAGATCCGCAAGGCGGCCCATGATGAGGGAATGCGCTTCCTGCGTGAGTCGGCGCTGTCGCGCGTGCGGGCCGGATTGACCACCATGAAGGAGATCAACAAGGTCACGTTCATCGAGACCACACGATAACCATGAGCGGATTGAAACAAAACAGCAAGCGCCCGCGCCTGGCGTGCGAGATCACAGTGGACCGCGTGATTGCGGCTCGCGCTTCAGACAAAGGCCAGCGCCTGGAAGTGTTTACCTCGCGCCGGCTGAGCGAAGGCGCGCTGGCGCCAGGACTGGCTGCTCCGAATGTGATGGATGGCAAAGCGCTGCGTAGCGCCATCAGCGGCGCGCTCGGCGCTGTGGGCGGAAATTCGAAAGACGTGATTGTCATTCTCCCTGATGCTGCCATCCGGGTACTTCTTCTGGATTTTGAGACTTTGCCGGCCAAGCCGCAGGAAACTGATCCGGTAATCCGGTTTCGCTTGAAGAAATCTCTTCCTTTCGACGTGGACCAGGCCTCAGTTTCCTATGAGGTTCGCCGCAACAATGGGACGGTGCAGGCCGTGGCTGCGGTTTCGCCACGCAGCGTGATAGAAGAATACGAAGCTGCGTTTCGCGATGTGGGTTATTCTCCCGGCGTGGTGCTTCCGTCAACGGTGGCCGCGCTGGGCATGGTAGATGCTGAGAAACCTACGCTGCTGGTGAAGGTAGACCCGGGCAATATCATGATCGTTGCTGCTGAAAAGCACGAGTTGCGGCTGGTGCGCACGCTGGAAAACCCGCGCGGCGCCGCAGTTTCGGCCGCGGAACTCGCTGAAGGCGTGCTCCCTTCCATCGTGTTTTTCGAAGACACTTTCGGCGGTAGGATCGAACAGATTTACGTTGGGGGAGTCGCTTCAATGGAGACCATCGCCCCCCTGCTGCACGAGCAGACCGGTGCACAGGTGCAGGAGCTTGGGCCTTCGCTCTCTTCCGAGCAGGACCTCAGCGGAGAAAATATTGAACCGGCAATGATGGCCGGAATTGCGGGAGCGTTGCTGGGATAATGCGTCTTAACATCAATCTTGCTACACAACGCTATGAGGATGTGCGGCAGTTCTACGTGCGGTGGAGCGCCGCATTGGGCGTGGCCGCAATCTTTACTGCAATTCTGATTGTTCTTGCCGTATTCAATTATTCCAGTTCATCACAATCGGGAAGGCGCATCCGCCAGCTTCGGCAACGGATTGACGTTCTCCAAAGCGAGCGGGCCAACGCGGAAGCGGTGGAAAACAGCCCGGAAAACCGCGATGTCACGGACCAGAAGAATTACTGGAATGCCCAGATTGCTCGCCGCTCTTTCTCCTGGACGCAGCTCTTTAATGATCTGCAACGGATCATGCCGGGGCGTGCTTACGTGGTTTCCGTAAAGCCGGAAGTGACGCAGGACAACCGCGTGAAGCTGACGCTGCGGGTTGCTGCGGAACAGCACGCCAATGCGATTGATCTGGTGAAGCGGATGGAATCGTCGCCGCGCTTCAAGCAGCCGGAAATCACGGCGGAATCGGCGGAGAAGGATACGCGTACGGGAGCCAGCACCATCAACCTTGAAATCCAGACGTTCTACACCCCTGCTGCCCTCTCTGGCGCAGTTGCAGCCAAGGAGGGAATGTGACAGGCAAGCTGGCAAAGACGCAAAAGCGGTTCAGCATCGCGCTGACCGTGCTGGTGATTGCAGACGTGGCGCTGCTCGTTTTCCTGTTCTGGCCGGGTTCGAGCGCGTCTGCACAGCGCGCGCAGGAAGAGTCTCTGCAGCAGCAGTCGCGTACGCTCGCGGCGGACGTAGCTCCGCTGCGCGGGATGGACCAGAAACTGGTCCAAACCCGGGCCGACGTGAAGACTCTCTACCGGGAAAGGATTCCAGCGCACTGGTCTGTGATATCGCAGGAATTGGAACGGCTCACCCTCGATACGGGCGTAACCGCGAAGGCCATCAAATACGACCCTGTCAAGGCAGAAAAGGGCGGCCTTCCTGATGTGCAGAACATCGAGATTACTACCAACATCACCGGCGAGTATTCGAAAGTCGCGCGGTTTATCAACGCCATCGAACAGGATAAGCTCCTGTTTATTATTTCTCAGATCGCGCTCACCGGCCAGGAAGGCGGCCAGGTAACGCTGCAAATCAGTTTTCAAACATTTATCAAGGAGCCGCCCGCAGCCAGCGGAGCGTAAAAGAACGAGTGAAAATCGGAGCAGAAAACAAGAAACAGCTTTATTGGATGATCGGCCTGCTGGCCATCGCCATTCCACTGGCCGTATACGAATTCGGCGGCATGGGGACCGGGACCAGCGCGGCTGCTCCGCCTGCGACTTCTTCCACCTCCAGCAACTCTGGAGCGCAGAAGAAAAGCGGAGGAGTGCTTGCCGCCAACAACCTGCTCGATCCTACTCTGCATACCGCCATGCTCGATGCCAGCCGCCGGGTGAAATACGAGGCGGGCGGCCGCAACATCTTCCGCATGGAAGAGCCGCCAATTCCAAAAGTGATCGCCACGGTAAAAGCGACGCCGCCGCCGATCGCGACCCCTACGCCGGTGCCGCCGCCTCCGCCCATTCCGCTCAAGTTTTACGGTTTCGCCAGCAAATCGAATGAGCCGAAGAAGGTCTTCCTTGCAGAAGGACCATCCATCTTTGTGGCGCGCCAGGGCGAGATTGTGGACCGCCGGTATAAGGTAGTCCAGATTCAGAACAACTCCGTGACCATTGAAGATCTGCTCACCAACAACCGGCAGCCCATCCCGCTGACCGCTCGCTAGTTTCGCTTCGCATGCCAGTTCTTCGCGCACCAACCCGGAAGCAAAAAGGATACATGCTGCTCTCCGTCATGCTCCTGGTCACGCTCATGCTCATTGCGCTCTCTGTGGAACTCCCGCGCATCGCGCAGCAGATCAAGCGCGAGAAAGAAGAAGAGCTGGTGCATCGCGGCATGGAATACGCGAAGGCCATCAAGAAGTACCGGCGCAAAATGGGCGCTTTGCCCACATCCATTGAACAACTCGAAGATACAAACCACATTCGTTTTCTGCGCAAGCGCTATAAGGACCCCTTTACCGGTGAAGACTGGAAACTGGTACACGTCGGCGAAGCGCAGATCAAGATTCCTCAAAACAACAATCCGGGCCTGCAAGGCAGCGGGAATCCCGGCATTCAGGGTGGGACCTTTACCAATGGATCACAGGGCTTCAATAGTGGAGCTCCCTCAACCTTCAACAGTGGAGCTCCTTCCGCCCCTCCTTCCGGCGCCGCCGGGACACTCAACAACAGCGGCTCGGGCTTAAGCGGTAGCACAGGTTTCAGCAGCGGCGGCTCCGGGTTGAGCAGTGGTGGCAGTCTTTTCAACGGAGGCTCCGGGCTTTCCGGATCGAGCTCCTCAGGAATGCAGCCGGGTGGAACTGGCAGCGGTCAACTTGGGTCTTTGGCCACCGACAACGTTGCCGGTGCGGGAGCGCTTCAGGTAGGCGGCGGTGGAATTATCGGCGTGGCCAGCACCAGCAAAAAGACTGGAATCAAGGAATTCAACGATAACAGCGAATACGACCAGTGGTATTTCGTCTATGATCCCCGCCTGGAGCAGGCCACAGGACAGAACGCCAGCGCCACTGCAGGAATCATTGTCGCTGCACCGCAGGCAGGCGCCGGCGGAAGCAACAGCTCAAGCGGACAGAATCCTCCACAGCCAATCGGCACACCTGCTCCATCCCCGCAGCAACAACAATAAAAGGCCTCGCCGCAGCGAGGCCCTCCTGAAACTTCGGAATCCTACACGTTGAATGACGATCCGCAGCCGCACGTGCTCTTCACGTTGGGATTCTCAAATTTGAATCCCGCGGCTTCCAGGGTCTCCACGTAGTCCACGGTGCAGCCGTTCAGGTACATGACTGACGTGGCGTCTACAAAGACTTTCAGGCCGTCGAAGGTATAAACCTTGTCCATCACGCCGGGGGCGTTCTCGAACGACATGGAATAGGAAAAGCCGGAGCAGCCTCCGCCCACGACGCCAATACGCAGTCCGGCTGGAGCCGGATTCTGCTGCGCCATAATTTCTTTCACTTTAGAAACAGCGGTCGGCGTCAGCGAAACCGGGCCTTGGGGGGTCGTTTCAACATTCGGTGTTGTGATGGTGGTTGCCATTGCTTCTCCTTGGAAAAATCCTGCCGGAATCAAGACCATTATAGTACAGATTCCATTGAGCTTCTACGCTCCAGATCATTGGATGACGCGGGCGCTTAAGAGGTCGCAATTCGATGAGGCAGGACTAAGCGAAAAAATGCTGGTTTTTCGCCCTGAATTGCGGGACTATAATGGGCCGTATAGAGGTTCCACATACCCCCGGCCGTGGAACGAACGGCCCTCGTGTAGGCGGGACCGCTTCCAAATTGAGTCTCGGTGGTGTTCCATGATGACAGCACTGCTTATCCTTTGGGGCGGTTTGACTTTAGTCCTGATCGTTCTCTTGATTTACCGCGGCACGCTCACCATGCATGAAGATGACCAGTTATTTCTGGATGGCGCCGAAGATCACATGCAGCGCGAACAGCAGGAGCTGATCACTCGCATGAACCGCATCACGCCGTGGGTGCGGCTCTGCGGCGCAGGATCTGCGGGGCTGATCCTGGTGATTGCCGGCGCCTGGTTTTTCACCAACCTGACGCGCTAGCCGCATCAGCAAGCCGGTGCTGCGCCACGGTCGAGGTCTGCTCTCGCTCTGATGGCTCGCGCGTTCGCCTTTCCAGCTTGTCGAAACTGGTAAAGATGCGCTTGCCGCCGCGCTTTGGTGCGAAAGGAGGGACTCGAACCCCCACGGTTTTACCCGCCAGATCCTAAGTTGAGCCGCTTTGCGGG
>JAICYU010000071.1 GCA_025934025.1 Terriglobales bacterium | reverse complement strand
GTCAACATAGCCCAGCGTGGTCAAAATTGAATGGACTGACGAAATGCGCGCTGGCCGAACCTCAATGTGCTGCGATTGCAGAAACTCCAGCAATTGCGTCCGGATTTTCGCAATTTGCGTTTCCAATACCGCCTGTTCCGTGGAGGTGAGGTCCTGTACGTATCTGGGGAAGGGACTTCGGGAAGAACCGGCTTTGAGCACCGCTTCAATGTCCATCAAAAGCCCATCAACATATTCACAACTCACCAGAAGCCTGCGACGATGGTGTTCGTTCAGTTGGGCAGGTTCGTTCATGTCAATAGTCCGGAGACCAGTGATTTCATGGGAGAACTGCACGAGGGAGGGAAAGCAGACCCTCCTACCTGCAAATTCAGTAGGAGTCATCTGCCGGATGAGGGCGGTTAAGGGTGAACTCCAACACCCAACGCTGCCATTATGACGACCGGGTATGGAAGCGTCAATTCTTCTATCGCACTACCATGACAGGGCAGTGAGCGTACCGGAGCACCCGCTCGGATACGGAACCGAGAATCCACTTCTCAAACAGAGAGGTGCCGCGACGTCCTAGAACAACCAGATCTATTCCGCCAGCTTCGGCGCGGTGGATGATCTGCTCCGCAGGGTGTCCTACTGCAATCTGGGTCGTAAGCCGGATTCCGTTCTTCATGGCTTCACTCTCGATGCTCTTGAAACCTTGTTCAAAATGCTCGCGAGCATCATCCAGAACAGCACTCAGTTCGACCGAAGTGGCCGGCTCAGGCGGCCGTGCAACGGCAAAGAGCAACACTTCGCTGTCCATGCAGGCAGCAATTGAGAGGGCGACCGCGGCTGCCTTGTGCGATTGCGCCGAAGTGTCATATCCCACAAGAATCCTGCGAAACACTCCATGGCGCATGCCGCTCATTGCATCTCTCCTGCTTGTGCGACGCTCATGCCTGCTGATGCGGGCTGCGGGCGCGGGAGCAGATGCCGGGGCATGAAGAAAGCATTGGCAATCATCGTAGGAACCACCGCGCTGCCGATGACCGTAGCCACGATATAGGAGTACTCTGCCTGATTGATAATCCCGTGGTTCAGGCCAAACAGCGCCGAAATGGTACCAAAAGTCAGCCCCGTTGACATCATCAGCGTGTAATAGAGACCTTCCTGCTTTGGATACTTGAACGCCTGCACGGCCGGAAACAAACCCGCGAACTTTGACGCGCTCTTCGCGCCAAATAGGATGAGGAAGATCAAGGGAGCAGCGATCAACGCCGGAACAGAGACAAAAGACCCGGCACGAATAAAGTAGAACGGAGTAAGCAGGCCAAAGGTCAACGTACGGAGCCGCCGAACCAGAACATGGTCCTTGCCTACCGTCCCAGCAAGCACCATCCCGATCACATACGCCGGCAGCACGGGTTCGCTGCCGGCCCATGCAGCAAGCGCTCCCAAGGCAAAGAGCAGAAGGAGCAGATACTTTGCCTCGAGTTCTGAAACCCGTCCACCGTACTTGCGAAAAAATCTGGGAGTGACAAAAGGTAGAGCAGCAAAAACCGCGATGCTCACCAGGACAAAAACCGCCGTCCTGAAAGTAAAAGGTGAAAATATCAGCCCAAGCGCGATGACTGTGCCCAGATCATTGATGAAACATGATGCCAGGATCGCCTTGCCAAATTCCGTGGCATTAAAACCGAGTTCCAGCATAACGGCATAAACCACCGCAACCGAAGTCGTGGAGAGGGCCACACCGGCGAGCCAACTCTGCGCCATACCCCAGCCCAACAGGTAGTGTGCGACAGCCGTACAGCCGAGAAAGGGAGCAAAGAAGCCGATCAGTCCAACGACTGACGCTTCCTTCCACTTCGCACGAAAAACAGCGGGGTCAAGTTCCGCGCCGGCAAGGAATGTAAGGACGATCGCGCCAGTTCCCGCAAGAAAGCTGATCCAGTCCGCCTTTGCATCAAGAAAGCTCTTACCGATAAACGCGCCCAAAATGAGTTGAGCGACAGTACCGACGATGATTTCAGTAAGTGCAGTAGAGATTTTGAACCAGATTGCCAGCAGTGTGGCGATAAGCGCCAGGCCAATCCAGACCGCCGCCACCATCCAGACGTTTCCCATGACTTCTGCTCCGTGATTCGGATTTGCGGGAGCGCCGGGTTCTAAAACTCCGCGACAAGGCCCGCTTGTCAGGAGTTATCATCTGCCCGGCTATGGGACAGCGGTTAAAGGCGAACTCCTTCGCCTTGACGGGATTATAGCGCGTTATCGGAGACTGATGTACACGCGATTCTTTTCAGCGTTCTGGATTGAGTTCCATGCAAGACAAAACCGCCTGCCATTTCCGGCAGGCGGCTGTTCATTTTTGAAGAGAAAGTTATCCAGCTTTTTCCATCGCCGGCAGGGAAATGTCGCGGCGCTCCACCATCTCCTTGGTGACCTCGAACTCTTTCACGCGTTTTTGGCTGGGCAGGTGATACATCAGATCGAGCATCAACTCTTCCAGGATCATGCGCAGTCCGCGGGCGCCAACTTTGCGCTGCATGGCTTCGCGGGCGATCGCAGCCAACCCGCCATCGGAGAAGCGCAGCTTCACGTTTTCAAACTCGAACATGCGCTGGTACTGCTTGATGATGGCGTTGCGCGGCTTGGTCAGGATTTCAATCAATGCCGCCTCGTCCAGGTCATTCAGGATTCCCACCACTGGCAGACGGCCCACGAATTCAGGGATCAGCCCGAACCTCACTAGGTCCTGCGGCTCGGCTTTCCCCAGAAGTTCAGTGTCACGCTTGGCTGCTTCAGTAAATTCTTTTTCCTTCTGCTCGCTGGTGCGGAAGCCCATGGATTTCTTGCCGATGCGCCGCGCCACGATCTTTTCCAGTCCGACGAACGCGCCGCCGCAGATGAACAGAATGTTGGTGGTATCTACCGGGGTAAATTCCTGGTGCGGATGCTTGCGTCCACCCTGCGGAGGAACGTTGGCAATGGTGCCTTCCAGGATTTTCAACAGCGCCTGCTGCACGCCTTCGCCGCTGACGTCGCGGGTGATTGAGGGGTTCTCGTCCTTGCGTCCGATCTTGTCAATTTCGTCAATGTAGATGATGCCGGTTTGGGCGCGACCTACGTCGCCATCGGCGGCCTGGAGCAACTTGAGGACGATATTTTCCACGTCCTCGCCCACGTAGCCTGCTTCTGTCAGCGTGGTGGCATCAACAATCGCGAAAGGTACATCCAGCATGCGCGCCAGCGTTTGCGCCAGCAGCGTCTTGCCCGTGCCGGTGGGGCCGATCAGAAGGATGTTGGATTTCGCCAACTCAACTTCGCTCCCCTTGGTGCGGTTCATGTGAATCCGTTTGTAGTGGTTGTACACCGCAACCGAGAGCTTCTTTTTGGTCTGCTCCTGTCCGATCACGTATTCGTCCAGGAAGGTCTTGACCTCCTGAGGCTTGGGGAGATGGTTGGGAGCGGCGGCCGCGTGAGACTCGGTGCGGTCGTCTTCCAGGATAGAGTTGCAGACGGCCACGCACTCATCGCAGATGTAAGCGCGCGGGTAGTCGCTGGGGGAAGAAATGAGTTTGGCCACAGCATCTTGTGACTTGTGGCAGAACGAGCAACGAAGTGTTTCTTCCGGCGAGCGTGGCTTCACAGTTGTAACTCCTTGATGAACCGGACCTTTACTTCAGGCCAGAAGTCCGGTGTTTATGCCCTCAAATCGCAACTACTACTTGTGCTTGTAGATGATGTCATCAATAATGCCATACTCCTTCGCTTGCTGGGCATTCATGATGAAATCCCGTTCAACGTCCTTCTCTACCTTCTCCAGCTTTTGCCCGGTGTGCCTGGCAAGCATTTGATTGGTGATTTCCCTCATACGAAGGATCTCACGAGCATGTATATCAATATCCGTGGCTTGGCCACTAAGGCCGGACATCAAGGGCTGATGAATAAGTATCCTAGAAGTGGGTAGGGCAAAACGCTTACCGGCCGCGCCGGCGCAAAGCAGCGTTGCCGCCATGCTGGCTGCCTGCCCGCAGCAGATCGTCATTACGTCAGGCCGGACGAACTGCATAGTGTCATAGATGGCCATCCCGGACGTGATCGAGCCGCCCGGTGAGTTGATGTAAAGCTGGATGTCCTTTTCCGGGTCTTCCGCCTCCAGAAACAGAAGCTGCGCGATCACAAGATTGGCGATGGTGTCGTCAATCGGCGTGCCTATGAAAATGATGTTGTCCCGCAGCAGCCTGGAGTAAATGTCATACGCGCGTTCTCCCCGGCTCGTCTGCTCGACCACCATGGGTACCAATGCCATAATTCTCTTTCCTCTCCCCAATTTCTAGAATGCGTTGCAATTACTGTGACTGGCCGTAGAGAAAGTTTAACGCCTTTTCACTTCTCATGCGTGCCCGGATCCGGTCCAGTCCCTGGTCTTGCGTTAACTGTTTGCGCACCTCTTCCGGCGTCTGCTGAGTGTGGGCGGCAAGTGAAACAATTTCCTGATCGAGTTCCGCGTCAGAAATCTGAATGTTTTCGGTGTCGGCGATCTTGTTCAGCAGGAGTCCTGACCTGACTTCCTTCGTGGCGGCGTCGCGCTGGGCGGCGCGGAGCCGTTTGAAGTCCAGCCGCCGCATGTCTTCCGTCTTCATGCCTTGCGAGGCCAGCGCGCGAAGTCCCCGCTCCAGCCTCAAGTCAATCTGGTGCTCCACCATGGAGCCGGGAACCGGGAAGTCATGCTTGGCGATCAGCTCTCCGATCAGCTTTTCCTTGCCTTCATGTTCCGCCTGATGCCGAAGTTGCGCCTCCATATTTTCGAGGACGCTTTTCTTGAGCTGCTCGAGCGTCTCGAACTCGGGGCTCAGCTCCTTGGCAAAGGCATCATTCAAGTCGGGAAGCGTCTTCTTCTTGATTGCATTGATTTTCACCTGATACTTAAGAACGCTGCCGGCGAGCCGTTTGTCGTGAAAATCCGTTGGATAGGAAACATCAAACGTGCGCTCCTCGCCCGCTTTGGCGCCGCGAAGGTTTTCTGAAAATTCCTTGATCGTGGTTGCGCCCCCAATCTCCACCAGCACTTCGTCCATCTGCACCGGCTGTGGCGATTCCTGCTTTGCCTCTTCGCCCGGTTGCGAAACGGGCGCGGCCTGGAAAGAGACCTGGGCAAAATCTCCGTCCTGTAACGCACGGTCTTCATCTACGGGATCATAGCTCGCCTGTCGCTCCTGGAAGCTACGCAGTTCGGCGTCCACCTGCTCGTCTGTAACGTTGATCTCTGGCTTTTCCACCTTGATGGATTTGTAGTCGCTCAGCTCGAATTCCGGCGCCACATCAAACGTTGCAGTAAAGCGGATCGGCTGCCCCGGGTCAGCGTGGAGGTCAGAAATCTGGGGCTGCGAGATCGGTTTGTAGCTGCCGCTCATCACGGCTACGCGGTAATACTGCGGCACCAGGTTCTCCAGCAACTGCTCCCGAAGCTGGTCAGAAAAACGAGAGCGCACCACACTCGCCGGTACCTTGCCTTTGCGGAAGCCGGCCACTCGCGCTTCTTTTGAGAACTGACGCACCAGGTTCTCTTCTTCCTGTGCGACCTCATTGGCCGGAATCTCAATGGTGACCTGCTGACGACATGCCGCGTAAGGATCTTCCTGGGGCTGAGGCGGTACACCTGGCTGCGTTGTCGGAGTCTCTGCTGTGGGATTCTCTGTATTCATGTTCTCCAATGTTTTTCCTTGCACCAGCTTCCTGAAGGGGAAGGGTAAGATGGAAGCGGTTTTCGGGACCGAACCCAAAATTCCAGTCTAAGAGAAGGATACAAAAAGGGTCAAACGCAGGGCAGGTGTTTCTGAAGAGCAGCAGACTGCCAAATTGCAGCACTCGTACCGGCGCGGTATTCAGGCTGCGATCTCTTGCGTGTGGTAAGTGCGGGTTTCCGGCTGCGCGATGGGAACGCTGGCCGGCCACGGCTCTTCGATCGCCAGCAGAGCCACGGCTGCGCCGAGCAACGCCATGTTTTTGCTGAAATTGATCATGTCATTCATGCGCTGTCCCTCATCATTGGCGCGCCAAAAGTCGTGCATGGTGGGAGAGACTCCGGCGAGAAATCCGATTACGCTCAGCGCTCCGAGCTTGGGTCTTACCCCGAGAAGAATGCTGGCGCCCCCCACGATCAGGGCCAGGCCGCTGCCCACGACTGCCAAAGTTGGCTTGGGGACCTTCTTGGCCGCGGCATATTGCGCCAGAGATTTGCGCTGAACCAGATGGTTGATTCCGTTGTAAAGAAAGAACCCGCCAAACATGAGGCGGCCAAGCAGGAAGGGAACTTTCATCGCACAACCTCCGCAAGCTTGGATTCATGCTGGCGAATCGGGGTGGCCATCACATTCTCCAGTTGGACCCAATGGAGCTTGTGGACAGAATGGACTTAGCTGCGAAAGAGCTCGCCGTTTTATGATGGTCGGTTGAGAATTTCAGCTCAGGAGCAGCGAACCGATGCTCGATCAGGCGCAAGCGCAATCCATCTTCAACCGCATCCGAAAATTTTCTTCCGGCGGAGAGCTGGAAGTAATTTTTTCCTCGGTTGATCACGCGCTCACGCGCTTCGCCAACAACACCATCCATCAGAATGTTGCTGAACTGAACGAGGTCGCTTCCGTCCGGGTCGCTCTCGACGGCAAGACTGCGCGGGCCACTAGCAACCGTTTTGATGACGAGAGCCTGAAGCGCGCCGTGCAGGCGGCAGAGAGCATGGCGCGGGTGCAGGAACCTGATCCAGATCGCCTGCCCATGGCGCCCGCGCAGATGGCGTCGCGCAACGGCGCGCCTTCCCGCTGGTCTGACGAGACAGCAGCGATCACTCCACCGGATCGAGCTGATGTTGTAGGGAAGATTGTCGCGACGGCAAAGAAGAACCGCTTGGTAACAGCGGGCATTTACTCCAGTTCCAGCAGCGCGGAAGTGGTGGTGAACTCGAACGGATTAGCTGCTTATCACCGGCAAACGGCGGCTGAAGTTTCCATCACCATGCTGGCAGACGATTCCTCCGGCTGGCAGAAAGCGAATGCGCCTGAGGCGGCGAGCTTTGATCCCGTGGCGCTGGCGGAAATTGCGGCACAAAAAGCGCGGGACTCGCATTCTCCTCGGGAACTGGCGCCGGGCAAGTACACCGTGATCCTGGAGCCGGCGGCGGTGCTGGATCTGGTGGGCTTTATGTTCTGGGACTTTGGCGGGCAAGCCATTTTGGATCAGCGCTCGTTCCTCAACAATCGCATTGGAACCAAACTGTTTGGCGAGAACATCAGCATCGTGGACGACGTCTACCATCCGCTTCAGTCAAATGCTCCGTTTGACGGAGAAGGCGTTCGCAGGCAGCGCGCGAGCCTGGTGGAAAAGGGTGTCATCAAGAACCTGGTTTATGCGCGGAGCACCGCGGAGAAGATGCGCAAATCAGAATACGCCGGCAAAGTAGGCTCGATCACAGAGACAGGCCATGGCTTTCCTCTGCCGAACGAAATTGGCGAAGCTCCGGTGAATGTGGTTTTCCTCACGCCAGGAAATGAACAGAGAGTGGAGCAGATGATCGCCGGCACCGAGCGCGGCATTCTGATTACGCGGCTTTGGTACATCCGTGAAGTGGATCCCTACGAGAAGATCCTTACCGGAATGACCCGCGACGGAACGTTTCTAGTGGAGAACGGAAAGGTGTCCGGAGGGATCCGCAATTTTCGTTTCAACCAGAGCCTGATCGAGATGCTCAGCAGTGTGGAAGCCATGTCCAGCGCGGTGCGCGCCAGCGGAGAAGAGTCGTTTGATATGGTGGTCCCCGCCATGAAGGTGCGCGATTTCAACTTCACGGAAGTAACCAGGTTCTAGCGGAAGCAGCGTGAATTCATGCACCTGGCGGCGGCTCCGTCGCATGCCCTTCCGTGTTTCGCGGATACCAAAGTAATCTTTGGCTGGTCTGGAACCCGTTGTATAAAAGTGGGCAGAGGTGCTGAGTGCAGGAACCACGCAGTCCAGTTGTAACGCCCGTGATGCAAGACTCGCGCACTTCAGTTCGCTTTCCTTTAAAACTTCCCATTACCGTACGCACCGCCGACGCCCGGGAACACTTCGCCGAAACTGCTGATATTTCTGCCGGAGGAGTGCTGTTCCACACCCGCGCGGCTTTTGAAGTGGGTACCACGATCCGCTTCCGCATTATTCTGCCTGCGGCCGTTCTGGGCACGCATACAGATGTACTGGTGAATTGCGCTGGACGCGTGGTGCGGTCCTCACAAGAGAATGGCGGCAGCGCCGTGGCAGCGGTAATTGATGAATACTGCTTCGAGCGCGTGTTCTCCGCGGCCGTCTGAAATACAGAGAATTTTCCGATTCGCTATAATCAAGAAGCCCCCCAGCTTTTGCGCCGGAGAGATGGCCGAGTGGCTGAAGGCGCACGCTTGGAAAGCGTGTATACCTTAACGGGTATCGTGGGTTCGAATCCCACTCTCTCCGCCAGTCTTCATCATCGCCCTGCTAAAATTCACCTGTGCTCTTACGTACTGTTGCGGGAATCATCGTGGGCGATGTGATCTTTGCCGGCTCTGCCGTCGTGCTGTTTCGCATCGCCGGGATTGATCCTCATTCCATGGCGAGTCCCACATTCATTGGCTTCAGCGTTCTCTATGGAATCATGTTCGCCGCTCTGGGCGGGTTTGTTGCTGGCATCATCGGTCGCCGCCCTGATGTGATTTGCGGCATTCTCCTGGCCGCGATTATTGCTTTAGGTGCTATTACCGCTCTGATTACCCGTACTGGGCCGGACGCGATATGGACTCAGTCGGCAGCACTCATCCTGATGGCGCCTGCGGCATTGGTTGGCGACTGGATCAGGAAAAGCCGCAAAGCTCGGGCCGGGTAACCTGAACAGACAAGCAAAATCTTCGATTCAAAGCTATTTCTGGCTTGATCCTCAGCAACCATTCTGCTTCGAACCTAGTTCTAATTAGCTACGATTCCAAATCTGCCTTTGACCTGGTTTTAAGGCGGAGGAGATTCCTGCATCTCTATGCGTAGCGTTTTCTGTGCCTTAGCTTTTCTTCTCTTACCCTGCCTCGCGGTGTGCCAGGGAACGCCGCCCATGGATCCCCAACAGCTTGCGGGACCTCCGTTGCGCAGCGTTGAAGGAACTCCGCCGCTCTCACCTGGACCGGGTCCTCTGAAGCAGGTCCAGAAAGAGGTAAAGCGACAGGTAAAACAAGAGCTGGAACAGGCCATCATGCGGACCTATCCCACGCGGGACCAATGGACTCCGCTCACGCCTGCCCAGAAATTCCAGATCTTTCTCCACCATACATACGCTCCCAGAACGTTTGCCACTGCCGCGGTTGACTCAATTGCTTACAAGATTGAAGGCGACAATCCGCACTACGAACGAGGCGCTCTCGGCTTGGTGCAGCATTACGGCGTGGAACTGGCTACCAGCGAATCGGACGTCTTCTTTGAGCGATTCCTGCTTCCCACCTTGCTGCGGCAAGACCCGAGATATTTCCGCGCGCCGGCCTTGCCGTTCATGAGGCGCGTTCTCTATTCCATGAGCCGGGTCGTGATCACCCGCACCGACAACGGCAGCCAGACCTTCAACGCGTCGCGGGTTCTGGGGGGCGCGGTCTCGCAGGCGATTTCCGATCTCTATGTCCCAGGCCAGCGACAAGGAATGGTACCCATTGGCAACCGCGTGCTCTTCGATATGGGAACTGATGCGGGGTTCAACCTGCTGCGCGAGTTCTGGCCTGATTTACGGCGGAAGCTCTTCCACAAATAGGGTACGTTGGTCACCCAATTTCCGAATTCAGAACAAAAGCCAGAAAAGTCTTGCGCCGGCTCAAGTTCGTGCTAGCGTGTTTTTCAAACAGTTGCCGGCGGGTGATGGATGGCAGACGACGAAAAGAAATTAGCTCAAAAAGCAATTGAGGACTTCAAACAGCGGACGTTGACAGCACTGCCCACGTTGCTGGAAAAACTGGCTTATATCTGCTCGCTGCAAACGCCCCAGGGAGCCTATAAACATTGGGGAATGACTCGCACCTTTGGACACGAGCCGGCGCAGCAGGCAGTCTACACAGCGCATCTTGAAGCGTCACGGGAATTGGTGCGCTCGCCGTTGCGCGAAATTTACATCGATTACGAGCAAGCGTTGCTTCGTTCTGACCGGTTTCCGCCGGACTCGCTGGTGCTGAACGCGCCACTCAGCGCGGCCGAACCACTTCTTTCGGCTCACCTTCGCTTGCTTCGGGACTCGGTTCGAGCGGTGGCAACTCAGGAGCGTAGCGGGCCGAGAGTCGCATAGCCACCGACATAACCTGGCCCACGATATCCCCTTCCTGGGGATATCGCAGCGTCCGCGGCGGGACGGGGGACTGCGGATGCGACAGCAAAGTCAGCTCGCGTCCGCGCAGGGAACACCAGCAGCAGCAATATTCTGTCCTGGTCTCAACGAGGTAAATGGGCCGTTCGAATTCTGAGGCCCACCTTCCTTCGCGCAAGGTGCGCAAGTCCTCGTCTACCTGGACAAACGAACCCGGCAGAAGGAGGGGATACATCGTGTAATCTTCCGTACCGATATAGGCGTAGCTATATTTCTTCTTGGAAAGATCGTCGAGGAACTGGATGGGAAGCGTGCCCCATTCCTGGACCATCCTGGCCAGATCACCGGTGCGGCGCGGATCGAATCCAGGATCAAGTTTCACCGGAACGGTCGCAGTGCCCTGGCCTGCGGCAATCCCGATGCGGTGCGTCTTGCGCGGAGTTGCAATGGAGTAATCAGACGCTGCTGATCCCAGGTTCACGCCGTAGTAGCCCATGAGCTCGGTGAAGTCAGTGCGATAGATGACGGAAAGCGAGTAGAGCCGATGGATGCTGGGCAACACGCCTTTGGTCTCAATGTCGGAAAGCCGGCTGGGATTGATGACAAATTCTTCCAGTCCGTGAATATCAGCAAGCGCCATGCTGGCTGAGACCACGTCTTTGAGCGTGAGGCCGATCTGCTCGCGCAGTTCACGAAGTTTTTTGCCCGCTGAAATCATCTGTTGGTTCTATAGCTCCGGTTCTTCCTGATTGCCGGACCGATCAGGTGTTTTGATTTTCATCGCCGCTGAAATCGCTTTACCAGCCACGGAAGAATCCGGCGCCGCCCAAGGACAGACTGCGGTTTCAGTTGCGGAAGCAGGCTACCTCAGACTCTACTTGTAATTTTTGAGCAGCGGTCAGGGGAAGCAGGGGAAGACGGCACGGCCCGCCGTAATATCCATTGAAGTCCATTGCATATTTAATGGCGGGAATTCCCATTTCAGAAACCACACGCTTTGCCGCCGGCGCCATTGCTTCCTGCTTGGCCCTGGCCAGAGCCAGATCATTGTCCTTCCAGGCAGCATAAATTTCAAAGCAAATCGTCGGCGCGGGAGCAGCAAATGCGAGCACGGCGCCGCTGGCTCCGGCTTGGAGTGAGTCGAGCAGCGTATGCGCCGCTCCAACCAAAACCTGGAATCCGATCTCCCGGTTCTTGATCTTCAATTTCGGAGGCGCGGTCGCGATTGCTGTACCACCGCTGCCCGCTAGTTCTCCAACAGAGACCGTACTTCGCCCATTTTCAGCGTTGTGAGAATTCATCATTCTCTTTGTGACGGCCTGCTGGATCTCGTTCACAGAAACGGTTCGCTTGATGTGGCGCACGGCTTTTACCATGGCCGCCACTTTTTCAACGTTCCCGCTGGATTCTTTGATGCCGATAATGTTCGGGTGCCCGGCTAGTTCTGTAATCACTTCCAGCGGCAGGTCATACGCGGTGAAGGGAGGCACGGTGTAGAGCATCACCGGCAACGGGGAGCGGTCTGCCACGGCCCGGTAAAAGGCGAGCAGGGCCTCGGGCTTCATCTGCGGGCGGTAGAAGTGCGGTGTGCGCACCAGCGCGACATCATAGTTGAGAGCAGCGGCGTATTCGGTGAGGCGGAGGGTTTCGATGGCAGATTCAGCCCCGGTTCCCGCAATCAAGACCTTTTCCGGAGAAGCAACTTCTGCAGTGACGCGAAGCACCTCGCGGCGTTCTTCATCGCTGAGCATCACGGCTTCTCCGGTTGAGCCGAGCACTACCATGCCGGCAATCGGAGTCCGGGAGTAGCGGTCAACGTTATGCTCGATCTTCTTGTAGTACACCGCGCCATCGGTATAGAAAGGCGTGGTTAAGGCGGGAAAGATGCCTTGCAGAACCATGACTTCTATTCTAAACCAGCGGCTCTCGCCTGGCGTTTGGACAGAGTCGTTCAAGGCCAACTCTCACCTCAAGATATTAGTGCCTTCTGAAGCATCGCCGGCAAGGAGACTATTTTCCTATCTTTTGATCCGCGTACAATAAACCGCTTCAGGAGGATGGAATGCGCGCGGTGCTGTGCAGGGAATGGGGCGGTCCGGAAAAGCTGAAGGTGGAAGAAGTACTCTCACCAGCTTTGAGCACGAGCGCAGTTCGCGTGGCAGTTCGCGCGGCCGGAGTGAACTTTGCCGATTTGCTGCTAGTGAGCGGGCAATATCAGGAGAAGCCCGCGTTTCCCTTTACCCCAGGCATGGAAGCGGCAGGAGTCATTACTGAGATTGGAGCGGGGGTGACGGACTTAAAATGCGGTGATCACGTCATGATCTTGACCGGGTTGGGCGCCTACGCAGAAGACGTGGTGGTGGATGCCGGCCGGGCAGTGCGGGTGCCTGATGGGATGAGGTTTGATATGGCAGCGGCACTGCCCATTGCCTATGGCACAGCTCATGGCGCGCTGGAGTGGCGTAGCCGGCTTCGACCCGGTGAGTGGCTTGTGGTGTTGGGAGCGGCGGGCGGAGTCGGCCTGGCAGCGGTAGAGATCGGCAAAATTATGGGAGCCCGCGTGATTGCCTGTGCGGGAACCGCGGAGAAACTGGCTCTCGCGCGGCAGCACGGGGCCGATTTTGCGGTGGATTACTCGCGCGAGGACATACGCGACCGGGTAAAGACGATCACTTCGGGCCATGGAGCTGACGTTATCTTCGATCCGGTGGGTGGCGACGCCTTTGATGCTGCCCTGCGCTCCATTGCGTGGGAAGGCCGGATTATTGTTATCGGCTTTGCTTCCGGCCGCATACCCACCGTCCCCGCCAATATCGCTCTGGTGAAAAATATTGACGTAGTCGGCTTCTACTGGGGCTCTTATCAGGCGCACAAGCCGGAACTTGTGCGGGAGTCCTTTGCTCAACTGTTGCGTTGGTTTGATGAAGGCAAGTTGAACCCCTATGTCTCCCACAGCTTCGACTTAAGCCAAGCCAGTGAAGCCCTGGCATTGCTACGCCAGCGCCAAGCCACAGGCAAAGTGGTGCTGACTGCTACTTCAGCGCCTTCTGAATAAAGTTGCTGATGTCTTTTTTCAATTCTCCCAGCGAACTGTCCTGGATGTACATCATGTGGCCCGCGCCGTAATACCCCAACGATACCCGCTGGTGCTCGTCGGCGTTTAGTCCCATGTGGTTGAGTGTGTATTGCGTGCCGAAGTAGGGAGTGGCAAGGTCGAAGTATCCCGATCCAATGAACAGCTTCATGTAAGGATTTTTATCGAAGGCATCTTTGAGCGACTCCGCGGTATCGGGGAAGCCGCCACGCTGCACGCCCCAGTCCCACTCGTCAAAGCGGAAGCCACCACCCAGAATGTAGTACTCAAGGTCAGACTTGTAGCCGAGTTCCGTGCGGACGTACTGATTGAACATGGCTGTGTACGGCGGCCGGATTGCGCTCATGCTTGGGTCCCCATTCGGGAAAGTCGTACCGGCTGCACCGGGCCCGTCGTTCTCGCGAGTGTCGCCGGTAAAGCGGCCATCCAGACGCCCTACAATCTTGCCTTTGTCGCGCAGCAGCTCATGCGTGAACTCGTCTTCGGTAATGCGCAGATTGTGCTGCTCAATGAAGGTTTTGCTGATGCCGATATAGCGGGCCAGATGGTCCACCACATCCGCCCGCTCCTGTGCTGTGAGCCGGTCGCCTTTGGCCAAGGCATCGTTATAGGGCCCAATCGCCCATGCTTCCACTTCGGCATGGAGCTTGTCCAGATTTGGAAATTCCTGGCCCAGCTTCTTGTGATACCAGGCAATGTCAGCGTAGCTGGGCAGAAATAGGACATAGGGCAGATCGTTGCCCACGGTGAAATCCGTGGTCTGGAAATTCATGATGCTGGAGATCAGCATGATGCCGTTGAACGCAATGCCGTGTTCCACGAGATATCCGGAGAGACCTGCCGCGCGCGTAGTGCCGTAGCTCTCTCCTACCATGAATAGCGGTGAGGACCAGCGCTCGTATTTGCCGAGATAGAGACGAATAAATTCGCCAACCGAAGAGATGTCATTGCGAAGCCCGATGAACTTCTTGGTCTGGTCCCGCTTGACCGCGCGGCTGTAGCCCGTCCCCACGGGATCAATGAACACGAGGTCGGTCTGGTCGAGCCAGGTGTATTCGTTGTCAATGAGCTGATATGGCGGCGCGGGCATCATGCCGTCCGGTTGCATTTTCACACGCTTGGGCCCGATCGCTCCCAGGTGCAGCCACACTGACGCAGACCCGGGACCGCCGTTGAAGGAGAATGTTAGAGGCCGGCGCTCCGGCTGCTGTCCATCGAGCGTGTAAGCGACGTAGAAAATGTGCGCTTCGGTCTCGCCGGTGTCGGCGTTTTTGAGCGGCATCATGCCGACGGTTGCGGTGTAGCGCAGCGTTCTGCCGCCGACGTGGATCTCATGGTGCGTGACCACCGGCGGCTGCTCCGGCGCTTCCTTCTTTGGTTCTGGGGAAGGCGAGGGGCTGGCCTGCGGCGAAGGCGATGCAGCCGGTGCGGGTGGCCTTTCGCGATTGCGCTGCGCCGTTGCCAACAGCGCGCCAAAGCAGAAGATCAGAATGCATGAGGACACGGCAAGAAAGGATTTCATTCGCTGTTCTCCCGGGAGTTAGACCGCATAAATCGAAAACAGGTGAGTCTAGATGGCACAAGCGAAAAGAGCAATTCAGAAATGCGTTCGCCTCGAGTAGGCAGGCGTGAATCGCCATCAGGCGCTCGCAAGTTCTGTTAAATTAGCTATTCGGTCATGCCCAACGCGTCTGCTCCCACATATCAGGAATTGATTCTGCGGCTCCAGAATTTTTGGGCGCAGCGTGGATGCGTGTTGCAGCAACCGTATGACGTCGAAGTGGGTGCGGGCACAATGTCACCGGAGACGTTTTTGCGCTCTCTTGGTCCCAAGGCGTACAAGGTAGCTTACGTCCAGCCCTCGCGCCGTCCGGCTGACGGGCGCTATGGCGATAACCCAAATCGTCTGTACAAGCACATGCAGATGCAGGTGATCCTTAAACCTCCTCCTGAAGATGTGCAGGAGCTGTATCTGGAGTCGCTGGGCGCGCTCGGCATTGATCTACGGAAGCACGACATCAAGTTCGAAGAAGACAACTGGGAGTCGCCTACGCTGGGCGCATGGGGGGTCGGCTGGCAGGTGATGCTCGATGGACTCGAGATCACGCAGTTCACTTATTTTCAGCAGTGCGG
>JAICYU010000218.1 GCA_025934025.1 Terriglobales bacterium | reverse complement strand
GCTGAAGCTTCAAACCCGATGCCATCATCCTGGACCACCACGATCACCTGATTGTCCTTCGCCTGCACTGAAACCAGCACATTCTTGGCTTTCGCGTGGCGCGCGCAATTGGTGAGCGCTTCCTGTACCAGGCGATAGATGGAAGTGCGCTGGGAATCAGAAAGATCATCGAGCACGCCGCTGACCTGCACGTTGGCCGGCACTCCGGTGTGGCGGGAGAACTCGCGGCCTTGCCACTGCAACGCGGGCTCCAGGCCAAGATCATCGAGCATGGAAGGGCGAAGTCCCATGGCCAGATCGCGGATGGAGCGCATGGCGTCGGCATTCAATTTCTTTGCCTCTTCAATGCGGGTGCGGAAGGCCTCGGGCGTGGCAGCGCTTCTCAACTTCTCCAAGTTGGCGATTTCAATCCCCAACGCTGTCATAGTCTGGCCGACTTCATCGTGCAGTTCACGGGAAAGGGCCTTTCGCTCGCCTTCCTGCGCCAGCACGAGGCGGCGCGACAGTTTGCGCAGGTTGCTCTGCGTCTGCTCGATCTGTCGGCGCTGTTCCTCATGTCTTCGCTCCAGCACGGCGACGCGATAGGTTGTCAAGAAGGCAACAAGTGTGCCAAAAGCGAGTGCAAAGCTCATCATGCGCATAAGAAACCCGCGCAGCACGCGCTGGCTCTCGCGGGTACGCTCGCGCTCGCGTTCCAGATTGTCATGGTTGAGTTTCGCCATCTCCCGCGCCAAATCCACCACGGCCTGCCGGCGCGGCAGAACGTTGTGGCGCAGGAAGGACCAGCTCCGCTCCGCTTTCTGCTGAGCATTCCAATCAAAGATCGGGTCCAGCGAGTCCCAGTATCCCTGCACGACGTTTTGCAAACGCTCCAGGCGCGGGCTGTCGCGGTCCGGAACATTGGTTGCGAGCTGGTCCAGCCGCTTCTGCAGAGAGGAGCGAATCTCCAGAAGCTGCTGGCGGTGGATGGGAGCATTCTGCGGCGAAGGATCCAGCAGGTAGTCGCGGACGAGAATGTCGGCCAGATACATGTCGGTCGCAATGTCGCGACGAAAGGCTTCAGCCTGCAGGTACGCGTCCTGGGTTTTCTCCATCTCGTCGTAGATGGCACGGGCACGGCGGACAGCGCCGATTCCGAGGACCGCAATCAGCGCGATGAGTGTGCCGAATCCCAGGGCCAGCACAAACGAAGATCGCGATTTAATTGCCTGCTGACTCCACATATTGGATCGAAGCTGTTCGGAGCGGCGTTCAGCCGGCGCTGAGCTGCGGCTCCTTCTTTCGCCGCTTCAGGCTCATCACATGCCGGATCGCCTCCGGGAGATTCTGGTCAGCGGTTGAAGCATTCAGGACTGCATCGGCCTGCTCAGCGTTTTCGATGCTTCCAGCATAGAGCATCACCACCGCGATGTGCGGGTTGCGCCTCTTGCCGGTGAGGGCAAGACCATTGCGCAGCGCCTCAGGAATGGAAGGACCCAGCACGAGCGCGTCATAGTTATCCTCCCGCAGCAGCCGCGACGCCTTGGTTGCATTGGAAATAGTAGCCACCACAAATCCCGCTTCGGAAAGCGCGACGCTTCGCCTTACGAGATGTTCCACTAAGAATCCGACAGAAAGAATTTTACCCGCCACTGCTTTTTCTCCTTGTTCTGCAAAGTCCGTTCGCGGACGAGTTGCGGAAGGAGAGGATCAGCAGCGGAATTCGGCAAGGAGAACGCGGACAGGTATCTCTGACAGATCCTGAAGGGCGGAAATGGCAGACCGGGCGCATGTCCGGACAAGGAGGCGCATCAGCTTGGGAGCGAGCGCCCTGAGATGCAGCACCACAACCGCAAACAGCAGTCCGCCTGCAAGATCGGGAAGCACCGTGGAGGGCAAGTCAACGTTGGGCGCGATCAGGACGACCGCAATCCCAATTACAACCAAAACCGTAAGAAGAAATTTCACCGTCGCCCGCGCCTAATCGAAAGATACACGCAGAAACACACCAATCCTTTGAGCAGCATACTTCATGACCTGCACCGGGTCAACGGCCGCAAACGATTTATTCGTTCTCTTCGCCGATTAGCCAGAGCCACAAGTCTCTTGGGGCTTTGTAGCACTCTCCGATTCAGTCTGTTCCGGCAATGAACGCAACTTCTCGATTGCCCACCGGGCGTGTCCTGCGACGGTTAAGTCCGGGCCGGTTGCCATTTTCTCCAGCGCTGGAAGAAATTCGCGATTACCGCTGTTTCCCATTGCCACGGCAATATTGCGCTTGAGCCCGGCGAACTTTGCCCTTTTGACGGGAGAACCGCGAAACATTTGCCGATATTGCTCCTCGCCGATGTCCGCCATTGATTGCAGCTCCGGGTGGAAAAGACCTGGACGGGGCTGAAATTCCGGTGAAGAAGTGGTCACGGCTGATTTTCTATTCCAGGGGCACACGTCCTGGCATATGTCACAGCCAAAAATGTGATGGCCGATACTATCGCGGAATTCTTCTTCAATCGTTCCGCGCTTTTCAATCGTGAGATAGGCGATGCAGCGGCGGGCGTCGAGCTGTCCTGGAGCAAGAATCGCGTGAGTGGGGCAGGCGTCAATGCATCGCGTGCAGCTTCCGCACCGATCGGGAACGGGTTCATCCTGGCGCAGTTCAAGCGAGGTGAGAATCACGCCAAGAAACAGCCACGATCCGATTTGCTGATTGATCAGGCACGTATTCTTGCCGATCCAGCCGATGCCGGCGTACCTGGCATAGAGTCGCTCAAGGACTGGACCGGTATCCACATAGCAGCGGGTCTCAAGCGCGATTCCATACCGGCCGGCCAGTTCTCTGAGCGATGCCTCAACCTGACGCAGCCTGGGCATGAGCGCGTTGTGGTAGTCCATTGCGCCCCAGGCGTAGCGTGAAATCCATCCTCTTGCGGGATCGTGCAAATCAACCGAGTACGGGTGGGCCGTGTTGTAGTTGATGGCACATACAATCACCGACTTCGCCCACGGGACAGAATTTTTCGCGGAACTTCGCTTCAATTCTCCGGTTTCGGTCCGTTTCTCCATGTAGGCCATTTCGCCCGCATTGCCTGCGGCAATCCAGTCTGCGAAGGCCTTGATCTCAGGAAAATCTTCCTCCCGAACCGGGGCCACGCCCGCAAGATCCAATCCGGCGTGCTGGGCCGCCTGCTTTGCCGTCAAGGAGAGTTGTTCTGCCGAAAGCATCCGCTCTTAGTTTAACTATGATTGTTTGTACATCGTCAGGAAACCGCTGAAAACAGGAATGATGCACGACCGGGAACAAGGAAAAAACTAAAGCCCTTGCGGAACTCTGCTTCAGGGAAAAAGAAGCTGGTTGCAGCCAAACCCCCGCGATTAACATCCTAAATGGATGAGGTGCTCTCCTTGAGCGTAGGTGTGTCTTTGAGGAGCAATATGCTTTGTACGTTCTGTGGAACTGAGAACCGGCCGGAGAACAAGTTCTGCGGGATGTGTGGCGTTCGTCTGGAACGTCGTCAAACCGACCGAAGAGGTCAGAGAAATACCAACGTCAAGTGTCCCTCCTGCGGAAACATCAATGAGCCGGGCTACAAATTTTGCGGGATGTGTGGAACCAGGATCGAACGGCGGTTGAATGATCGCAGGGGCAATGAATTCTCAGAGCAGAACCGGACGCGCGCTCCAGGCGCCGAAATGGCGAGTCCTACAACGGAGCGACGGAGGGAATCGGCCATTGGAATGGCGGATCGCGAACCGGCAGAAGCCAGGACGGTTTCTGAAAAACCGGGGAGCGCCTTCAGAACTGAACGATCAGAGCACACCATTCCCGGTCCCTCTTTCCTCGGCTTGAGCGATGATCCGGACAATGAAGGCGAATACCTGCTGGAAGACGAGGGCTCTTCCCGCAGAGGATTGCGGACGCTGGTTCTGTTGGCTGTCCTGGCCGCCATTGTGGGACTGATCCTGGTGCAGTGGCGCTCCAGCTTCCGGGCAAATCCCAAAACGCCCGAAATTCCGAAAACCGAGTCGTCTCCTCAACCTCAGGGACAAAACCAGATATCGCCGGATCCAAACCCGAACGCTCCCGCGAACCCTCAGAGCGCCCAGGCGGCTGCCTCGCCGGCAAATGCAGATCCGTTCTCCGATGGCGGAAAGCAGCTCTTGCAACAGGCGTTCGGTTCTGCGGCGAATGATCCTCGCGCGGCAAAAAAAGAAAGCAGCAGCGAAAAAGATATTGCCGAAGACGACCCTCCCACTAGCGGCGCGGCTGACAGCAACGCCGGCATACCAACCCATCAGCCGCCCAGCCGGCTTTTGCAGAAAGCCCAGCAGTACCTTCAGGGTGCCGGTGGTGTCCCACAGAACTGCGAACAAGGCCTGGTTTATCTTCGGGCGGCAACGCAGAAAAATGAACCCGCTGCCGCGGTGCAGATGGGAGCGCTTTATGCCAGCGGCCATTGCGTGAAGCAGGACCGCGTGATGGCCTACCGCTGGTTCAATTCAGCCCATGAGTTGGAGCCATCGAATCAATGGATTCAGCAGAATATGACGGGGCTTTGGGCACAGATGGACGAACAGGAACGCCGCCAGGCGCAGTACTAGATCCCGAGTTTTTTCACTTCCTCGTTGTAGTACTTCCGGTAAAGAATGTCCCACTCCTGAGTGCCTTCGGGGATCGTCCGTTTCTGGCTTTCGATCTTTTGGCGAGCAGCAACATCAAGCTTCTCTTCCTCGTTCAGAAGCTCCTCAAGAATTCTGCGCGCTTCGATGCGGATGGAGTTGGGGTCCTCAATGAATTCAACTTGCTCGAGACTGGTAAGAGCGTCGAATACGGCGCGCGACAGCTTACCGACTTTATCGCGGGAGAGCCTCACAACACCGCCTTATACTTGCGCACCAGTTCGCCCTTCACCTTCTTGAACATCTCCTGATAACTTGCGCCGGCGCGACGCAGTTCATCGTCATACTGCTCCAGAATCAAACGGACCTCATCGTTGATGCGATCTTCAAGCTGCAGTTCTTCGAGCAGAGCATTATTAACTGCCTGGGCCACGGCGGCGGGATTCGAGGACTCGATAAATTCGCCGGAAATCAGCTTTTGCGTAATTTGCCGGGCCAGATACCCGACATATTCTTTAGAAAGGAGCATGCGCGTTCAGATGTATGTGTTTGAAAAGAATAGTTTAGCATAGGACGCGCCCGACGCAGGATGCTGCGTTGATGGTTGTTCCCGCTTGATTATGGACGAGC
>JAICYU010000350.1 GCA_025934025.1 Terriglobales bacterium | reverse complement strand
GCAAGCACAACAAGCACACCCAGGCTGAATATCGCAAATTTCGACATGTCAGCAAGAGCATAGGACATTCACAAGGTTCTGAACATACGACAAAGCCCGACTTGGGTATGTCTTTCTAGCTTGCCCCGGCTCGCTCCCTGGCCTTTTCCCTTTCGGCCGTCAAAATAACAAAACCTGGCCGCTGATCACGCTCATTCAACTGACCTACACAGAAACTCTCTTTCAGACCTCGTGTGGCGACAGCCGCCCTCGGCTGTGCGCATCGGCTTCTATCGCTGAAGCCGTTGTTTTTGTGACCGGAGTTCTTCGGCAACCAAAACTCACGGCTGATTGTGCTGATTAAACTGATCCACACTGATAGGACTGTGTCATTCCGAGGCGCGACTCCTGGCCTGTTCCAAAATGCCATAGGTAGCAGCACCGAGGAACCTGCTCCGCTGGTGCTAGTGCATGCTCCGAAGACATCGCAGAGATCCAGATGAATCGTGCTATTCTCGCCCAGCATGAGCGCGCCCGCCACTGCTTTCGCTACGGTTACCCCGATCCTCGATCGCCAGTCGCCGATGCCTCCTCCGGTGAAGGCTGCCGGCAGCACGGCACTCTTGACTTTCATCTGGATCGTGCTGGTTTTCTTTGCGACGATCTTGTTCTCCTTCTGGCACCCGCCTCTTGTAAGGTTAACTGCAAGGCATATGCAGTTGGATCTCGATGGATTTCTGGCAAACGGCAGCTTGCTGCCGTTCCTGATCCTGCTCCCCCTGGCCGTACTTGCGGCGGTGTATTCCGCAGTCCTGATCCACGAGTTTGGTCATGTACTCGGGGGCGTCCTGGTTGGATTCCGCTTTAATTCTCTTCGCGTATCGCGTCTTCAAGTCGATCGTCCCTTCAAGCTTTCTCTTTATCGAGGCAAAAGCGCCGGCGCCGGCGGTTGGGCCAGCATGTTTCCCACAAGAAGTGACCACCTGGCATGGCGCGCGCTTGTCATGATTTTTGCAGGTCCTGCAGCCAATCTCCTGACCGTTTCAGTATTGCTGCTCTTTCCGGTCCGTGGGCCGCTGCTCGCCTGGTTCTTCGTGGCTTCCCTGATCATGGGTCTCATTAACCTTCTGCCGTTCCGCAGCGGCGCCTATCACAGTGATGGCAGCCGGATCCTCATGCTCTTGATGAGCCGGAAGCGTGGAGAACGCTGGGTGGCCATGCTGAAGCTCTCGGCTGAGCTGCGCGAAGGCGTCATGCCGGAAGCCATGTCGCCCAAGTACCTGGCCAAGGCCGTTGCCCTGCGCGATAAGTCCCCGGATACAGTTGCAGCGCACGTTCTGGCTTACTCCACCGCGTTCCATCAGCACAAAGATGATGAAGCTGCAGCCATGCTCGAGATATGCCTTCAGTACGCAAGCTATACGTCACCCTTGGTTCGTGCATCCCTGATGAGCGATGCCGCGATCTTCCAGGCGCGCCGGCGTCGCAATTTGGTTCTTGCCCAGGAATGGCTGGACGCAACGCCTGATTCATCCGGGGAAATTCCATGGCTCAAGACTCGCGCTGAAGCGGCCATTCTGCAGACGCAAGGAAACATTCGAGCCGCGCTCGAAAAGCTGGATCAGGCGGAAAAGATGATGCGCGCCAGCACAAATCAAGCACGCCGGGAAATGTCTTTGCGTTTTCTTGAACGCTGGAAGCGTGAGCTGAACAAAGAACTTGCGACATCTGCTTAGATTGAAGCGACTCACCGCTGATTGTGCTAATTGGACGTGTCATTCCGAGGCGCGACACGTCTCGCTGCACTGTAAGGGTTGGAAGTAAGCGAGCGCCGAGGAACCTGCTCCGCTGCTGCTGCGCGTGAGCCCTAATCGCGCTACCCGTCCACGCAACACTGGCGTGTTCCGTGACCCAGGTCGTTCTCGCATTAGGTTGAAGGCCACGTCAGATTGAGCGTGGCCTTTTTGTGTGTCTGCGAAAATCTTCACGGCACGGGCTCCACTGGGGTCCCCGGCAGGCCCGAATCTGGTTTGCTGAGGATGGAGCCGCGCCGGTTAACTTCAGGCTGTCTTCTTCCCCAGGATGCCGGCGGCTTTGTCTTT
>JAICYU010000047.1 GCA_025934025.1 Terriglobales bacterium | reverse complement strand
GCCTGGGCTCTGGATCGCCTGCCCTGGTAATGATTACAAATACGCGCCCGCTCACCGGTTGCTTGAATGTTGTGGGCAGCGCGATCCTGAAACGCGTGTCGGCCGCCCCCGCGCTCAGACCGATGCAGCAAAGCAGGAAGAGAAGCCCAGCACGGCGGGAAATCCGTTGTGAGATGTGCATTGTTGTCTCCGGAGCCGTTCAGAGTAAATCCTTGCGTGAGAATTTTCCAGATGAGAGAGATCCAGCGTGTGCTTCACTGCAGATGTCGCTGAGCGCAGAGAAAATCGAATTAACCGCAGAGAGCGCAACGAAAAAAATCTTAGTCGTTCACTCTAAATGGGGATTAACTGATTTTGAAAATCATGCTGCGGAATCAACAGGAGGCCCAACCCGAAATTCTTTGCGCTCTTCGTGTACTTTGCGGTGAAGCAACGAAAGATCAGGCCACGGCTCCCGCAGATTCGTCGTCATCACCCTTCAGCTTTTCTGCCTGATAGTGAGTGACCAGCGCGTCCACGATTGGCCCTAGTTTGCCGTCCATCACGTCGCCAAGTTGGTGCAGGGTAAGTCCAATGCGGTGATCGGTGACGCGGTTCTGCGGGAAGTTATAGGTCCTGATCTTTTCGCTGCGGTCCCCTGAACCTACTTGCGCTTTGCGCTCTTTGGCCAGCGCCTGCTGCTGCCGTTCCATCTCCATCTCGTAAAGCCGGGAGCGCAGCACGCGCATCCCCTTTTCCCGGTTCTTGATCTGGGACTTTTCATCCTGGCAGCTCACCACAGTATTTGTAGGCAAGTGCGTGATGCGGACAGCAGAGTAGGTGGTGTTCACTGACTGCCCGCCGGGACCGGACGAGCAGAAGGTGTCAATGCGGAGGTCTTTGGCTTCTATCTTGATGTCCACGTCCTCCGCTTCCGGCAGCACCGCGACCGTAATGGCTGAGGTATGCACGCGGCCCTGTTGCTCTGTTTCCGGCACGCGTTGGACGCGATGCACGCCACTCTCATACTTCATGCGCGAATACACGCCTTTGCCTTCGATAATGGCGATCACTTCCTTCAGGCCGCCAACGCCGGATTCCGAAGTGGACAGCACTTCGACTTTCCAATGCTGAGTTTCAGCAAAGCGGGTGTACATGCGGAAAATTTCCGCTGCGAACAGGCTGGCTTCATCGCCTCCTGTCCCCGCACGAATTTCGACGATGACGTTTTTCTCGTCATTCGGATCCTTGGGGATGAGCAGGATTTTCAACTCGTTCTCGATTTCGGCGATCCGCTCTTCCAATCGGACGAGTTCTTCCTGGGCATACTGGCGCAGCTCAGCATCTGATTCCTCCGCCACCATGGTCTTGCTCTCTTCAATCCCACGCTGTAAGTCTTTGTATTCACGATACTTATCTACAATTTCAGACAGTTCGCTGTGGGCTTTGGCGGTCTTCTGGTACTTCGCCGAGTCGCCAATTACTTCAGGCGAGGCAAGCAAGCGGGTCAGCTCGTCGTAACGGGCTTCGATTTGGTTCAGGCGTTCAAACATGCACGAACTCTTATTTTAGCGTGTTCTCTGGCTTGCCGATAGCGGCATAGCACGAATCGGGTTTTTCAGGAGAGATGTTAGAAGGCAGGCTCGGGATTCAGAGGTGATATTGCTGGAGACACGCTTCAAGCGGCTTTGCG
Organism: Terriglobales bacterium; assembly: GCA_025934025.1. Lineage (GTDB taxonomy): Bacteria > Acidobacteriota > Terriglobia > Terriglobales > Acidobacteriaceae > Angelobacter. The sequence continues at coordinate 17,432 of JAICYU010000047.1, read as the reverse complement.
CGCATAGATCTGCTTGGCCACCACCTTCAGGTCCGCGACAAACTTCCGCATCTCGTCATGGCGCGACTCCTCATCAGGAGCTCGCAGAATTGAAGATGGATGCACCGTCGCCATGACATAAAGCGCGAGCTCTGATTCCACCCACTCTCCGCGGTGCTGTGTCACGCGGAAGTCACGCCCAAGTAAGCCTTGAGCTGCCGACGCTCCCAGCAGCACTACGACTTCAGGCCGCGTGACCTCAATCTCTGCATCGAGCCACGGACGGCAGGCGCTGATCTGCAGTGCGTTCGGTTTCTTGTGAATGCGGCGCTTGCCGCGCGGCTCCCATTTGAAGTGCTTGACGATGTTGGTTACGTACACCTCGTCGCGGTCAATGCCTGCTTCCAGCAATGCACGGTCGAGCACTGCGCCCGCCGGTCCGACAAACGGACGGCCCATGAGGTCCTCCTTGTCGCCGGGCTGCTCGCCCACCAGCATCACGCGAGCGTGCGAACTGCCCTCGCCGAAAACCGTCTGCGTCCCACGCTGCCATAGGTCGCAGCCCTTGCAACCCGCGGCGGCCTGTCGCAGGCGCGGCAGATTCGGATGCTCCGGCACGAATGGCGCAGCGGTAGGATAGGGATTTCTCGCCATGGCAGATTGGATGCCTGGCAGGGAAGCCGAGTAAAGCCAAGAAGCTCTCACGAATCTCTAGTTCTCAGGAAAACCCATGAAATTTCATACCGAATATCTCACCTTCAACACCAGGAAGCATCGCGAGTACATTCACATCACGCCGCAGGTGGAGAAAATCGTGCAGAATTCCGGGATCAGCAATGGCATGGCGCTGGTTTCGGCCATGCACATTACAGCGGGAGTTTACGTGAACGACAACGAAGAAGGGCTGATCCACGATATTGACCGGTGGCTGGAGCAGCTTGCGCCGTTCCGCGAAGACTATCTTCATCACCAGACCGGAGAAGACAACGGCGACTCACATCTAAAGGCCATTCTGGTCCACCATCAGGTGATCCTTCCCGTAACTCACAGCAAACTGCTTCTTGGGACCTGGCAGCGGGTGTTTTACGCCGAATTCGACGGCCAGCGGTCCAAGCGAGTGGTGGTTGCCGTGATGGGTGAATAACAGCAGTGCTAAGGGCGACGACTCTCTGGAATCGCCGGCGCGGAGATCGTTACAGATGCCAGATCGCCACACTCGATGAGATCGGCGCCGGCTTCCTGCAGCAGCTCTCGCAAGAAGTTTTGGTCACGTGCGAAGACTGTCTCGGCGGTTTGCGTTCCAACTCCTGAGCTGTCATCCGTCTTCCAGGAAAAATCCAGATGACAATGTTCGCCCACCAGACCGGCCGTAGCTGTGATCTTGATCGGCTTTGTGCTCTGGCCTGCGAGTTTGGCAATAACAATCACCAGAGAATGGCGCAGAGCGGGATGGCTGGTAAGCAGAATTCCTCCGGTTTCGAGGCGCTCAAGTACGAGAAACCCTGTGTGGACCAGAACATTGAAGTTTTCGAACGTCTGGTTCAAGAGGTCATCGAGGAGCATCCATGGATTGTCCGCGGGACCAGCCTCACGCGCGAGACCCGAAATGCCTTTTGAAAGTGCTATTGCGCGGTCAATCTGCAGCGCTGCGTTGCGCAGTTCGGCTGCACCGGGCACGGCGCCGGGTTTGCGCTCTGCCAAAAGTTCAAGGAAGCAGTGGACGGTTGTGAGCGGCTGCGCCAAATCATGCGCGAGCGAATGCAGCAACGCCGGGAACGCTTTCTTCGGTTCCTGTCCCGCTGTTCTTCCCATGCAGCGCGGGCCTCCACAATCCGGCAGCTACAAAGCTTCATGGATCGCTCTTGAATCTTACAACGTTCCTGGTGATGGTTTGAACACAGACCCTTTAACTCGGCTGTTCGCGAAGTGGCCCGTCTTGCGAAGCCCAGTTCCTTCTGCAAAGGAAGGAAACTTGGTACGATTAAGAGTTTGATCCTGCGAAAGGCAGCCATCCGTACGAATGCCGGCAAAAATCTACAAGAACCTGATTGGCGGAGAGTGGGTTGAATCCCGCACCGGCCAGACCTACGAAAACCTGAATCCAGCAGATACGCGCGATGTGATTGGCATCTTCCAGCGCTCCGACAAGAGCGATGTTGATGAGGCTGTTTCGGCTGCGCGCAAGGCGTATGAAAAATGGCGTCTGGTGCCGGCGCCCAGGCGAGGGGAGATTATCTATCGCGCAGCTCAGATCCTGGAGGAGCGCAAAGAAGAATACGCGCGCCTGATGACGCGCGAAATGGGCAAGGTGCTCAAGGAAACTCGCGGCGACGTTCAGGAAGCCATTGACACTGCCTATTACATGGCGGGCGAAGGGCGACGCCAGTTCGGCGCGACGGTCCCTTCAGAACTTCCCAACAAGTTCGCCATGGCTATCCGCATGCCGCTGGGCGTCTGCGGGATGATCACGCCGTGGAACTTTCCCATGGCCATCCCTTCATGGAAACTTCTGCCGGCGCTGGTTTGCGGAAACGCCTGCGTTATCAAGCCTGCAGAAGACACACCGCTTTCCACTTACAACCTGGTGCAGGCGCTCACCGATGCCGGGCTTCCCAGTGGTGTGGTGAACATCGTTACCGGATTTGGTCCGGAAGCGGGCGCTCCGATCGTCGAGCACCAGGGCGTGAATGCCATTTCCTTTACTGGATCGAGCGAAGTGGGCCGGATAGTGGGAGAAGTGGCCGCGCGCAACTTCAAGTCTTGTTCGCTGGAAATGGGCGGCAAGAACGCCATCATCGTGCTTGATGACGCCAACCTCGATCTGGCGCTCGATGGTGTGCTCTGGGGAGCGTTCGGAACCACTGGGCAGCGGTGCACCGCCACCAGCCGCGTGATCGTGCAAAAGGGCGCATACCGCCAATTTTCTGACCGCCTGGTCTACCGCGTTTCACGTCTCAAAGTCGGAAATGGACTGGATGAAACGGTCGAGGTGGGACCTCAGATCAACGAGCAGCAGGTTGCAACCACGGAGAAATACGTACAGATCGGCGGTCATGAAGGCGCGAAGCTGGAAGCCGGCGGCAAAGCACTCAACAAGCCGGAGTATTCCTACGGCTGGTTCTTTGAGCCAACCGTGTTTACGGAAGTTGATCCGCGGATGAAGATTGCGCAGGAAGAAATCTTCGGCCCGGTCGTAAGCGTGATCCCGTGCGACAACTTTGAGAAAGCCATCGAGATTTCCAACAATGTGCCCTACGGCCTTTCTTCCGCAATCTATACGCGCGACGTGAACCGAGCGTTCCGCGCCATGCGGGATATCAATGCAGGAATTACCTATATCAATGCGCCCACGATCGGCGCTGAGGTGCATCTGCCATTCGGCGGCACCAAGGCAACCGGCAACGGGCATCGTGAGGGCGGCTTGGGCGCGATTGATTTCTACACGCAGTGGAAGTCCATCTACGTTGATTATTCTGACAAGCTGCAACGCGCCCAGATTGACACGGGCGAGTAGCAGCACATCCATTCCTGAGTGAGCTGAAATGCTGATTGGCGTACCCAAAGAAGTGAAGGACCATGAATCGCGTGTGGGCATTGTGCCCTCCGGCGTGAAGGCGCTGGTGGATGCCGGCCACAAGGTGCTCGTCGAAACGCAGGCCGGCGCGCTCTCTTCGATGCTGGACGAGGATTACAAGGCCGCTGGGGCCACCATCGTCGGCACCCCTGCCGAAGCCTGGCGGGCCGACATGGTGGTGAAGGTCAAGGAGCCAATCGAGAAGGAATATCAGTATTTTCGCGAAGGGCTGGTGCTCTTTACTTATCTCCATCTGGCTCCACTTCCTGAATTGACGCAGAAGCTGCTGGATAAGAAAGTCACTGGCATTGCTTACGAAACCATTCGCGACAAAAACCATACGCTTCCTTTGCTGACGCCCATGTCCGAGGTAGCCGGACGCATGTCGGTTCAGGTGGGCGCGTCGTATCTCGAAAAGGAACGGGGAGGGCGCGGAGTGCTTCTGGGCGGCGTGCCCGGAGTGCCGCCGGCGCAGGTCACAATCATCGGCGGTGGAATCGTGGGGACCAATGCCGCGAAGATGGCGCTGGGCATGGGCGCTATCGTCACATTGATTGACCTGAACTTGAACCGCCTGCGCGAGATCGACGACATCTTCAACGGCCGTGTTTATACTCTCGCATCAAATTCCTACAGCATTGCCAAAGCCGTGCAGCATGCCGATCTGGTCATCGGAGGGGTGCTCATCCCCGGCGCTGCCGCTCCCAAACTGGTGACCCGCGAGATGGTTTCAAAAATGAAACATGGCGCGGTGATTGTGGACGTCGCCATTGATCAGGGCGGTTGCATTGAAACAGCCCATCCCACAACGCACAGCAATCCCGCTTACGTGGTGGACGGGGTCGTTCATTATTGCGTGACCAACATGCCCGCAGCCGTGCCTCACACTTCCACGCTCGCGCTCACCAACGCGACCTTTCCTTATGTGATGAAATTGGCGCAAATGGGACCGGGCAAGGCGGTCCAGTCCGATGAAGGGATTCGTGAAGGCGTGAACACCTATAACGGACATGTCACCTATCCGGCGGTGGCGGAATCGCAAAAGCGAACCTCCACCCGCGTGGCTGAGCTCGTTTGATTGCCATATCTTCAGAGTTGCGAGGGAACTCTTAATCAACATCAAGAAGTGTCAGGGCATGACTTCAGTCGTGCCGTAAATCGTTTGTTTGAATCGGGCTTTAGCCCCTGAAAAGGTGGGGCGAAGGTGCAAGAGACGTTTCCGAAATCTCTTCTATCGCCTAAACGCTGAAGCTTGGGGATTCGGAACCAAAGGGGCCCGCCCACCCCGCTTATAATGACTTCAGATTTCCGGTTGAGGTCACATTCAGGGAGTTTTGTGCCGTCCTCCAGACCAGAGCAGAGCAAATACTCGCTTTCCGCAAATCAGCGGCGGGCCATGCTGATACCGCTTGCTCTTGGCATTTTTCTGCTTTTTGGCCTGGTCTTCTCGCAACAGGCATTCAATCTTAAGCAACTCCGCCCCGACTCAGCCCAGCAAACGCTTGTTCTGGTTGCGCTGTCCGCTCTCGTCTTTCTTCTGCTGGTGGTTCTCACCTTTGTTCTCTTTCGCAACCTGCTCAAGCTTTATGCGGAACGCCGTCTTGGGGTGCTGGGATCGCGTTTTCGAACACGCATGGTGATCGGCGCGCTGGTGCTTTCCTTTGCTCCGGCCCTGGTGATGTTCATGTTTTCCTACGGGCTGATGAACCGCTCAATTGACAAATGGTTCTCGACGCCAGTGAATGAACTGCAGCAGGACTCAAATCGCGTGGGGTCGCTGCTCACCGGCTACGCCGGCGAGAACGCACATCAGGAAGCCATTGAGATTGCAGCTTCCACAGACGTCCAGCAGGCATTTGCGAGTTCCAATTATGCCGGCGTGCTGCATGAGTTCCGCCGTCACAGCACCACACTGCAAGGCGGCTTTGCTCTGGCGCTGGTGGATGGTTCGGCGATGGCGAGCTGGAACGCTCCCCAGCCATGGAGCGCTCTCAAAGGAGCTCTGCCTCCGTTGGAGCTGATCGTGCGTGTACCGCAGAAGTGGAGCTTCCAGGACACGGAATACCTGCTGAGCGCGGCGTCTGCGGGAAGCAACGGGGTGATCCTGGTGGCGTCACCATTGCCCAAAGGCTTCTCTCCCGCGCTGGAGCAGATACGCCAGGACCAGCAGAGCTACGTCGCGCTGAGCCGCGAAACCAAGCGCATTCGCGGCATGTACATGCTCCTGCTCACGCTGCTGACGGTACTCGTTCTTTTCGTCGCGACATGGTTTTCCATGTTCGTGGCCAAACTGGTAACGCGTCCGGTTGAGGCGCTCGCCAAAGCAACCCGCGAAATTTCAGAAGGACATCTCGGCCATCGCGTAGAAGTTTCTGCAGCGGATGAACTCGGAGAGTTGGTCTCGTCGTTCAATCGCATGGCCGGGGAACTGGAGTCCAACCGAAAAAAGATCGAGACTTCGGCCAAGGCGTTGACCGAGACCAATACAGAGCTGGAGCAGCGCCGCAGGCACATTGAAACCATTCTGGAGAGCATTCCCACCGGCGTGCTTTCGCTCGATCCGGATTATCGTGTTACGCACAGCAACGTCGCCTTCGGGCGCATGTTCTGGCCCAATGCGGGCGACTCCATCTCGGGAAGGGCTTTGGCAGAAATTTTCTCTGCCGAGATTGCGTCTGATCTTGAGCACCTGCTGCGCCGCGCGGACCGCATGGGAATCACCGCAGCTCAGTTCGAGATACCTACGGAGAAGACCAGAGTCCATGCCAGCGTGACCGTTTCATCGGTGCAACATGGCCGTCAGCGGCTGGGATACGTAATTGTGTTTGAGGACTTCAGCGAATTGCTGAAGGCCCATAAGGAAGCCGCCTGGCGCGAAGTAGCGCGTCGTGTGGCGCATGAGATCAAAAATCCGCTGACGCCCATCGCTCTCTCTGCAGAGCGCATCCGGCGGCATCTTGAGCGCGGTACTCCGCCTGACGAGAACTCAGTGGCGATCATTCAGAGCTGCACCAAAACTGTCACCGACGCAGTACAGACGCTGCGCGCGCTGGTGGATGAGTTCTCTTCTCTGGCCAGCTTTCCCGCCGCTCAGCCGCGGCCCTCCGACATCAACCGGATTATCGAGAACGCTCTGAGTATGTTCAACGGACGGCTCGATGGAATTCGAGTGGAGAAGCAGCTTGCTCCCGAGCTTCCTCCGGCCATGGCTGATCCGGAAGCGGTGAAGCGCGCAATCGCCAACCTTGTGGACAACGCCGCAGAAGCCATGCAGCACTCGCTGGTGCGCGAGATCCACATTGCCAGTTCCCTGCTGGAAGGCCGCGATGCGCTCGAAATCACCATCGCCGATACCGGTCACGGGGTTGATAGTGAGCTGAAAGAGAAGTTGTTTCTTCCCTACTTCTCCACAAAAAAACGCGGCACTGGCCTGGGGCTTGCGATTGTGCGCCGGATCATAGAAGACCATCACGGCTCGATTCGAGTGGAAGAAAACAAGCCGGTGGGCGCTAAGTTCATTGTGGAACTGCCGTTGGCCGCGGAGCGCAGCCTGGCGGAGAAGCAGCATGCATAGCGTCCTGGTGGTGGACGATGAGCGCGATATTCGCGAATCGCTGCGCGGCATCCTTGAAGACGAGGGCTACTCCGTTCTGGGGGCAGAGAGCGGCGAAGCCTGCCTGGAGCAGCTCAAAAAGCGCGCTTGTGAAGTCGTGTTGCTCGATGTCTGGCTGCCCGGGATAGATGGTCTGGAAACCCTCAGCCGGATTCGTCAGATGGAGTCACCGCCGGAAATCGTCATGATCTCCGGCCACGGGACGATTGAAACCGCGGTGAAAGCCACCAAGCTGGGCGCCTTTGATTTTCTGGAGAAGCCGCTCTCGCTCGAGCGCACGCTGATTGTGCTGAAGAATGCGCTGGATGCGCACCGGTTGCGGCGCGAGAACGCGGAACTGAAGAAGCAAACGGCCGCGAAGAGCGTGATCGTCGGCGAGAGCATTCCCATGAAGGCCCTGCGCCAGCAGATTTCCGTGATGGCGCCCACCAACGGCCGCGTGCTCATTTATGGCGAATCCGGAACCGGAAAGGAACTGGTGGCGCATGCCATCCACGCCCACAGCCTGCGCAAAGAGAATCTTTTCGTCGAGGTAAACTGCGCGGCGATTCCGGAAGATTGGATCGAAAGCGAACTCTTCGGCCATCGCAAAGATGCTCTCCCGGCGGCAACCGGCGACAAAGAAGGCAAGTTCGAAAAAGCAAACGAAGGCACGCTGTTCCTGGACGAAGTGGGCGACATGAGCCTGAAAACTCAATCTAAAGTGCTGCGCGCGCTGGATGAGCAGAGGTTTACCCGCGTAGGCGATGACGATCCCATCAAGGTAGATGTGCGCGTGATCGCCGCGACGAACAAAGACCTGGAAGAGGAAATTTCGCGCGGCAATTTTCGCGAAGACCTTTTCTACCGGCTCAATGTAATTCCTTTTTATGTGCCGCCGCTGCGGGAACGCAAAGAAGATATTCCGCTGCTGGCCCGCCATTTCCTGAAACAGTTCTCTTCCGCTTACAGCCGGCGTTCCCATGAAATCGCCGAAGATGCGGTTGACGTCCTGACCCGCTATTCCTGGCCCGGCAATGTGCGCGAGTTGCGCAACGTAATTGAACGCCTGGTGATTATGAACCCGACGGCGAATAAGATCGAACGCAAGCACCTGCCGCCGCTCATGCACCGCGACGGCAGCCGGTCTGCCGGAGGCTTTTCCACGCTGCACCAGGCCCGCGCGGCTTATGAGCGTGATTATATTTTGAGAAAACTGGATGAAAATCAGGGCAACGTGAGCCGGACCGCGGAAGTGCTGGGTCTGGAGCGAAGCCATCTGTATCGCAAGATGAAAACGCTGGGCATTGCGGTAAAGGAGTAGCTGCGGAATTTCAACTCACGAAATCTGGTTTCGCCAGTCCAACTCATCCACAAACGCCGGTGATTCTCGCCAACCTTGCTTTACTTTCACGAACAGCTCAAGAAAAACTTTCTTGCCCAACAGTGCTTCCAGTTCCACGCGCGCCAGCGTGCCAATCTCTTTCAGCTTCTGGCCGCCCTTTCCAATGAGAATTGCCTTTTGGCCTTCGCGCTCACAAAAGATCGCGACAGCAATGCGGTCAAGCTTCTCGCCTTCCTCAAACTTCTCGATTACAACTGCTGTAGCGTAGGGCAGTTCTTTGCCCGTCTTGAGCAGCACTTTTTCGCGCACAATCTCAGCGGCGATGAACCGTTCCGGCTGGTCCGTGTATTGCTCCGGCGGGAAATATCGTGGGCCTTCAGGCAGAGCTTGCATGACTTTGTTCAGAAGAAGATCCAGGCCCTCACCACTCCTGGCTGAGATAGGAAGGACCTGCTGGAACTCATGTAGCTTGCTGTAGCGCTCAATGATGGGCAGCAGCTTATCTTTTTGCAGCTTGTCAATCTTATTGAGCAGCAGAAACACCGGCCCGCCTGATTTCTTGACTAGATCGAGAACGTGCTGATCGGCCGGGCCAAAGCGCTCCGCTGCATCCACGATGAGCAGAATCAGATCGCGGCTCTCCAGAGCAGCATGGATTTCCTGCATCATCTTGCGGTTGAGCCGGCTGTCAGGACGGTGGACACCGGGCGTATCAATAAAGACGATCTGCCCGGCTGGACGGCCGCGCTGGGCCTTTACGTTCACCATGCCTTGAATTCGCGTGCGCGTTGTTTGCGGCTTGGCGGTAACGATTGCCACCTTTTCACCGACCAGTGCATTCAGCAGCGTACTTTTGCCTGCATTGGGGCGGCCGATGATGGAGACAAACCCTGAGCGAAACGCCATAATTTACGCTAACACTTTTTTCGCGGCGCCGGGCTTGGAGCGGCAGACCCGAAGCTTCTGCACCTTGCGCTCCGTGGATTCCAGTACCTCGAAGCGTAAGCCGTCATCTTCAATGACTTCGCCCGGCTGCGGAATGCGTCCGACCAATGCGCTCACGAGACCTCCGACCGTGGCGGTGTCATGAGGCTCCAGCCGGATATGAAACAGGTCTTCAAGCCGTCCCACATCCACGTTCCCTTGGACGACGTAAGCTCCTTCACTCTCGCGAACGATTTCCCCGCCTTTTTCATGCTCGTTGCGGATCTCACCGACAATTTCTTCCACCAGGTCTTCCATGGTGACAATGCCCGCGACCGACCCGTACTCGTCAATCACTACCGCCAGATGGTTGTTTTCCCGTTGCATCTCGCGCAGAAGCTGCGATGTCTTCTTTGTTTCCGGAACAAACATCACGGGACGCATCAGCTTGCGCACCATGGTATTGCGCGCCTCTTCGTCGGCAATCTGAATCAGGTCGGTGGAGAGCACCATGCCCTGAATATTGTCAATATTCGAAACATAAACGGGAACACGAGTGTGGGGCCGGTCTCGCAGCATGGCGGTAAATTGCTCGATGGTGGTCTCGGCGGGAATAGCGAAAATATCCGGCCGTGGCGTCATCACATCGCGCACTACCTTGTCGCCGAACTCGACGACTGACTGAATCAGCAGACGGTCGCTCTCTTCCAGAATGCCTTCTTCCTCGCCCGCTTCGATGAGCGCGTCAACGGCCTCGGAAGGGTGCTCAGGCTCTTCCGGCTCATGAGGCTCGGCGAGAGCAACCACGGAAAGGCCGAATCCCAGCACCACCGTGACCGGAAGCATGAGATAGATCAGGACGCGCAACACGGGAACAAAGTGCAGCAGCCAGGCTCCGCGGGTGCGAGTGAAGAGCACGTATGGAAGCAGCCGGTTGCAAAGGATGATTACCAGGACCAGGCCAATGACTGCCTGTACAATTTCTGGCCAGTACCAACGAGCGGAGAAGACAAGATAGCCCATCAGCAGAGCAATAACGCCTGTGCTCAACTGCGCCAGCGCGGCAATGGCGAGAAACGCGCGTCCGCTGGCCGAAATCAGGCGCGGTTCCACCATCTGCTCAAAAGCCTCGATGTTTTCCTGGAATTCGCGCGAGAGAAACTTGCCTGATTCGGTATACAGGCGCTCGACGTAAGAAACCAGCGCGAGCAGAGCGCACAAGAAAAGAATGGAGAGATAGATGAGCAGTACTGTCACCGGATTCTCCGGCGCCTGAGCGAAGGCTTACGTTTCATGCGCGATGAATTGTTCTCTGCCACCTTTCGCCCATTGTCGTGCACGCGATCAATCAACGTGGCTGGAAGTTTCAAGCGGGAACGCAGCTTCAGTTCACGGGCCGCCATTTCACCGTCGTCTGTCTCATGATCGAAGCCTGCCAAGTGGAGCATCCCGTGCAGAAGCAGAATCCTGAGTTCTTGCGCCAGTGAATGGCCGTACATCGCAGCGTTATTACGCGCAATTTCCATGCACAGCGCGATATCGCCGCCCTCTTCCCGTGGAAATGAAAGGACGTCAGTAGGCCGATCTTTGCCGAGAAAGCGCAGGTTCAACTCCTGCATGCGTTTGGCATTGGTGAGGAGGACCGAAACTCCGCCTTTCGCTCCGGCCAATCTTTGCGCCTGGCGCGCAAAGGTTTCCAGCGAGCTCTGGCTGATGCGGTCCGGCTTGCTCTCAAACACGATCACGTTCATCAAAACAAAGCGGGAGGGACTAGCCGCCCTCCCGCGAGAATTCTACTCGATTACTGTTGCAGAGGCGGCTCTTGCTGCTCTCCTTCGCGCACGTCGCGCGGCAACTCCAGCGCCATCTGCTGCGTGCGGGTCCGCTCATCGTAAGCGCGAACGATCCGCTGCACCAGATGATGACGGACTACGTCCTCTTCCCCAAAAAAATTGAAAGATATGCCATCCACGTTCTTCAGCACGTCCATGGCCTCAAGCAACCCACTGCGGCGCGTGTTGGGCAGATCAATCTGGGTGATATCGCCGGTGATGACCGCCTTGGAGTTGAAGCCAAGACGCGTCACAAACATCTTCATTTGCTCGGACGTGGTGTTCTGCGCTTCGTCCAGGATGATGAAGGAGTCGTTGAGAGTCCGGCCGCGCATGAAGGCAATGGGCGCAATCTCGATTACGTTCTTCTCAAGGTGACGGTCCACACGCTCCTGGTCCATCAAGTCATAAAGCGCGTCATAGAGCGGGCGCAAATAAGGATCAACCTTCTCCTGCAACGTTCCGGGCAAGAATCCCAGACGCTCGCCGGCTTCCACGGCCGGACGCGCCAGAATGATCCGGCTCACTTTCTTGTTAGTCAGAGCGGAAACGGCCATCGCCACCGCCAGATAGGTTTTGCCTGTGCCGGCCGGTCCGATGCCAAACACCATGTCGTGCTTTTCGATGGCATCCAGATAGCGCCGCTGGTTCATGCTCTTGGGCTGCACCTGGCGCTTGCCGAAGGAGCGCTGTTTGCCGGCTTCAGCCAGGCCACGCAGCGTGGTTGAAGGATCTTCCGTCACCACCTTGAGCATGGAGTTCAGTTCCGCCGGGCTTAAGTCCTGTCCATTACGGCCAAGGCTTTCAAAGTCGGTAAAAATTTGTTCGGCGCGGGCGACGTCGCGCGGCGCGCCTTCAATCTGCACAGAGTCCGACTTCAGATCAATGGCGATGTTCAGGCCATCTTCCATGATCTGCAGATTCTCATCCCGGGTTCCGAAGAGTTTCTGGACGTTGGGAACAAGTTCAATGTTCTTCTTCATCTACTTTGCCGATTCCTCCAAACAGGCGCTTCCGCCCGCTGACGCCGCGCGCCTCAAAAGCATATGATCTTTGACTTGGGAAGTAAGGAGCAGGGTAGCCGGCCCAACGGAGCGCGGAGGTAATAACATTGGCCTGAGAGTACCGCCCTTGGTTAGCCTGAGTCAACAAATTTAGAGCAACTGCCGTTTAGCGCTCTGTCAGGTTAGATGCCGCAGCACGGAGCAGCGCTTCGCCGTTCATGGGGAGCAGCGGGGGCAGGGCCGAAGTTTGACCAGCCCGGCTAAATCCAAGTAAAATAAGTCTGTTCAGCAATTCCCTAAAACCCTAGAAGGAAGCAACTCAGCAACATGGCAAATCATTTTTCGGCGCTGAAGCGCGCCCGACAGACGGAAACACGCACAGCGCGCAATCGCGCCAACACCTCCCAGTTTCGCACTGCGCTGCGCAAATTTCGGCAAGCGCTGGAATCTGGGGATGCGGCCCAGGCCCAGAGCCAGTTTTCAGCAACCGTTTCAATGATTGATAAGGCCGTTCGCAAAGGTGTGATCCACAAGAATACCGCTGCCCGATACAAGTCGCGCCTGAGCAAGCGAGCGGCGACAAAGTAGCGAGGTTTCTCCACCCTTCTACGTTCTCCGCGTACGCTACCGTGAACTCCTGCTGTTCAATTCCTTTGCGCTCATTGCGTTCTTTGCGGTTGAACCCACGATTACACCGGAAGCTCTTCCTGCTGCCAATCTGTTGAGAGCGTTTTTGGTTCTTCGGCAAGATGGATCACCAGTTGCTCCAGCACAATGCGTTTGCTGGGCGGGTTGGAACGAAGCTGCAAGTCAGCGCGGGCCACCAGCCGCAGCGCGCGGGTAAGCTCGCGGCGGGACTTATAGCGGCGGGCCTGGCGGATGATGTCTTCAGCGGCAAAAGGCGGAACGCGAAAACCCTGCCACAGCGCCTGCCAAATCGTTCGCGGATCGCGGACGTTCTTCTCCAGTATTACCAGCATCTGGCGAAAAGTGCGGGCCAGCATATAGAGGTGTCCGATGGCAGCCTCTTCTCCTTCGCTGCTGGAAAGCAGCGCCCCCAGCACTGCCAGTGCGCGAGGCTTGTCTTTGGCGGAGATGGCATCTGTTAATTCGTAGAGTGAGCGCTGTTTTGCCGCGAGCACCATGGTTTCCACATCGCCCAAGGTGATTTGCTTCTTCTCGCCGACATAGAGGATGAGCTTCTCCAACTCCCGGCTCACCAACATCATGTCCGCGCCCAGCGCGTCAATCAACTCGCGGGCTGCGTCCTGATCTACGCGCACGCTCTCCTGCTGCGCGTGCTCGACGACCCAGCGTATCCCGTCACTCTCTTCCACGCGCGCCAACTCGACAATGCCGCAATATTCGCCCAGAGTGTCTCGTATCCGCTGGTAGCGGTCTTTGTCCTGCATCTCCATGCGGCGGACATCGGCGGGAATGCTGATGTGATCGGCAACAAAAATGAGCACGGCCGCCGGATTGGGATCTTTCACGTAAGCTTCGATTGCGGCAAATTCCTCCTCGTGGGAGCCGCGGCCGTAGAGATTCTTCACTCCTCGGATGAACAGCACCTGGAAGGGCGCCATGAGCGAAGGCGTGCGCGCGCGATCAAGCACGTCAGCGATGCTGCTGCCGGCGAGATCGAGATCATGCAGGCTGAAGTCGCGCAGATCGTCCGGTACCAGATGGCGAAGCAGGGCTTGCCGGCACTGGTCGCGAAAAAAGACTTCATCGCCGATGAAGACGTAGGCCGGACGCAGCTTGCGGCCCGCAACTTCCGCGACAAATCTTTCCGTAGGCGCAAAGCTCCGGCCAGGCATTTAAAAGCCCTCCAAGACGTCGCTTACGAGAGTTCGCGCGAAATCCCGCGACATGCGCAAGAGAGCGGGAGTTTCTTCTTCAAAGAAGCTGGTGACCTCGCGCGAAACCTGGTATTGCTGGCGAAAGCTGTAATTTGGGTTTTCAAACAATACGCGCCCGGAGCGGTCTACCAGCGAGACTTTCATGGTGACTGTGACTTCGGCGCTGGAGATCCGCCCCGACTGCGCATCGTAGGTCAGCGGCGAGGATTGTGCGGAAAGAATCGTTCCGGTCAGGGTGGCGTCGGCAGAATCGCCCGTCGTGTTCATCACGCGATAGCGCGTTCGAGCAATGAACTCGCGCACCACGTCACGCGTGAGAATCTGCTCCAGACGGTAAGTTTGGGTCTGGTTGGTAAACATCGGAACCGCAAGCACGCGAACTGTTTGCGGCATACGCGAGGCATGCTCCGCAGTGTGGTAGCCGCATCCGGCGAAAGCGAATACCAGACAGGCCAGGAGCAACCTTCTCACTGCACCTTCCCATGAGGCCGCACGGCAGCGAGAGCGCTGGCGCAGTCGGCAGCCGTGAGCGCGGCCAGACGCAGGTTGTCAGCAGCCGCCCACAGCCACAGACCTTTGTGGTTGGAGACATCCCGCCGCAGGCTCACCAGAATATGGTCCTTACCGGCGATATTCACGTTGCTGGGAAAATCTTCCGGCGAACGCGCCACCTCCACATGCTCGCCGGCCAGCGCGGCAGAAAAATCACCGATCGAGACACTCGTCTCCGTCTCGATGAAAATCGAAAAAGTATGCGCGTGAAACACCGGCGCCTGCACCAGCATGAGCGCAGGCATCATGTCGCCATTCAGCAGTTTGCTCAGGTGATTTACGATCCGGCGCTCAATCTGCTCCAACGACTGAGACGAGGATTCGCCGTAGCGGCCGATCATGTTGAAGGCAACCTGAGAGTCGAAAACGCCCGTTGGCATCTGCTGGAAAGAAAGCAGGTTTACGGTTTGCTCGTGCAGTTCGTCCATCCCGCGGCGGCCCTGTTCCGAAACCGGCTCAAACACAGTGGCAACAGCGCGGTTGACCGTTCCAGCTTTTTTCGCCCGCAGGAGCAGCAATGCCAGGGTCACCGCAGCAGGATGAGCAATTACCACCGTGTTGGACTCCAGCCCAAGCCGGCCCGCCTGCCCCAGCTCACGTTCAATCCAAGGTGACGAGATGGAAACTCCCGGCTCATTTTCCAGCGCGTAGGAAAGATCAACAACAGCGCTGCCGGCGTCACGCGCCAGTTTGTAGTTTTGGCGGGTGAATTTTTCATCGGAGGCGAAGAATGCGAAATCCACTTTCTCGAACTGGTCGCGCCCAACCGGCTGAACGAACGATATTTCGTCGCCCACAGCCTCAAGCTGGCCGAGTGACTCATTGTCATCGAGCAGACGAATATCTGCTGCCGGGAAGTTGCGGTCTTCCAGAACTTCCTTGAGTTCCTTGCCTTTCAGGCTGGCGGCGCCGACAATTGCAGCACGGTAGAGTTTTTGAGCGTCAGTTTTCATCGCGGTTCGGGCGCTTCCTCATAAGCTGGTGTGCGTTGCGGTGGACGCCGACGGAAGACAAATGACAGCCGGGTGAAGACTCCGCTCATCATATAGAGGATCGCGATGGCAAAGAGCACATAGCGCGAGAACTCCCAGATGAGAGCTACCAGAGCGCAGATCAGGATCAGCACCTGAAACGGATGGCGGTTGCGCAGGTTCAGGTCCTTGAAGCTGTAAAAGCGCCAGGTGCTCACCATCAAAAAGCCGACAAGAAATACCAGGGCCATCCAGATGAGGGAGAGCCACCAGAAGTTGATTGGCTGGCCGCCGACGAGATGGACTGTCGCTGCAATCACCCCGGCGCCTGCCGGAATCGGCATGCCGACGAAGTATTTCCGTCCAGGCCTGCCAGGATTCGACGGTTGCGGATTCAATTGAATGTTGAAACGTGCAAGCCTGCTGGCGCCCGCGACCAGAAAAATAAAACTGGCGATCAGCCCGAGCTCAATGATCCGCCGCTCCAGGCCGCTGCCGCCGAAATCGGCAACCCATACCCAGCGAAAGCCCCAGATAAACGCCAGAAGAGCCGGAGCTACGCCGAAGGTGATCACGTCCGCCAGCGAGTCAAACTCGCGCCCAAAATCGCTGGTGGTGTTGGTCATGCGGGCGATCCTGCCGTCGAGCCCGTCGGCAACTACTGCGACTCCCAATGCCTTGGCTGCGAGGTCGAAATGCCAGAACTCGGTTTGCGTGCCTTGAAACGTTTGCGCCAGGGCAAAGTAGCCTGCGCCGATGTTGGCTGCGGTGAACAGCGACGGCAGAATGTACATGCCTTTGCGCATGCGGCGCTTCTGCACAGGCGGAAGCTGATCTTCCCAACGGCGCATGGGAGTAGGAGGCTTCATTCCATAACTCCCGAGCGTTGAACTGACCTTCCTGATGAGACTTCCTGCAAGACGGAGGCGCGCGCCAGAATGGAAGAGCCGCCTTTCACGTGATCTCCTACTTTGACGACCACCTCGGCTTCCGCGGGGAGAATCACATCCGTTCGTGAACCGAACTTAATGAGACCAACGCGCTGCCCGCGCGCCAGGGTCTCTCCGGCTTTGTGATTGAAAACGATGCGACGCGCCAGCAGACCTGCGATCTGCTTCAGCACGAGCGTCATGCCTTCGCCTTCCATGGTGATCGCGCTCTGCTCGTTGGCGTCGGCCGATGCAGCGTCCATGGCATTGCCGAACTTGCCTTTTTGGTAAATGACCTCTTTAATTACGCCCGAAATCGGCGCCCGATTCACGTGTACGTTGAACACATTCAGAAAAATACTGATACGGGTATAGGGCTTGCCGCCGAGCTGAGTGGGAGCCACATGGGTCACTTTGCCGTCCGCCGGCGACACGATCAGCCCCGGCTCTGCAGGAATTGTTCGCTGCGGGTCGCGAAAAAACCACAGGAAGAATATCCCGAAAAGGATGGGAATGATGGAGAACGCCGGCACAGTGAGCCACCACAGGAATGCGGCAACTACGGCCATTCCCAGCGCGTAATAAATTCCATCACGGACCATTTCTAAAGATTATAGCCAGTATTCCAGCACCTTCGAGGCTTTTCGCAAGCAGCGTTCCGGTGCGGATAAGTGCGGATTTTGGGCAAGCCCCGAATGCAGGTCTTTCAGGAGAATGCACGGCCGGAGTGAATGGTTTATCCTCAATGTTCGCCATCGTCTATGAAAGTCCTGGTCATCGGCAGTGGAGGGCGCGAGCACGCGCTGGTGTGGAAGCTGCGCCAATCTCCGCGCGTGCGGCAGGTGTACTGCCTTCCCGGCAACGCGGG
>JAICYU010000219.1 GCA_025934025.1 Terriglobales bacterium | reverse complement strand
GCTTTTCCGGCGTCATCATACCAAGGTCGCGCGTTGGTGCTTGAGCTTTGCCGGCGACCGCGAATCCGCCGCCGATCTCGCCCAGGAAATCTGCGTCAAGGCCTATCGCAACTTAAGCAACTTCAAGGGCGACTCGCGTTTCTCTACCTGGCTCTACTCCATCGCCCGCAATCATGGGCTCAATGCCGTGCGTGCCCGCGCCAGCGCGCCGGAAACCGAATCGGACGAAACCATTGTGGATACGCTTCCCGATCTCAGCTCGGAAAACCCGTTGAGCACGGTGGAACGCAAGCAGATGCAGCAAATCGCCCGCAACCTCGTCAACCAGGAGTTGGATGAAACCGAACGGACGGTTTTCACGCTCCACTACGCTGAAGAAATTCCCCTGGATTCAATTACCCGCATGCTGAACTTGCAGAACACGAGTGGCGCAAAAGCCTACCTCGTGAGTGCGCGGCGCAAGCTGGAGCGGGCTGTTCGACGCTGGAAGGCGAAGACGGAGGAACACCATGGCCGGTAACAACAATACAAAGTTTTGGCGCGAGGCAGTCTCCGCCACCAGCGAATGTCCAAGCTTTGCTGTGCTGGAAAAAGTAATGGAAGGCGCTTCTGACACCAAAGCCGCCGCTCACGTGAAGGAATGCCCGCACTGCCAGTCGGAGATTTCGATGCTGCGCAACTTTGAATCGGCTGCGCCCTCCACCGATGAAGGCGCCGCCGTGGCCTGGATCGCCGCGCAACTCAAGCGCAACCAGCAGACACGCGGCGGTTCTCAGCAGCATGCCGCGAAGAGCGTGCTCCCGTGGCGGAACTTCTTCCGTCTGCCTTATATGGCGGCCGCGGCTGCGTTGGTGCTCGCCGCAGCTTTGGGCATTTCTCTCTACGTTTCGGAAAATTCGCGACCAACTTTCAACGGCAACTACGGCGTCAGTCCCATGCGCTCCGGCTCCATCCGCCTCACCGGCCCTTCCGGCGAACTTGCTCAAGCTCCCAGCCAGTTCACCTGGGAGGCGTGGTCCGGCGCGTCAAGCTACACGGTCAAGATCACCGGAATGGATATGGACCACACGCTGGTATGGCAAGGGACGAGCTCACAAGATTCTCTCGTCCTCTCGCCGGAGGTCAAAGCGTTGATCCGTCCCGGCAAGCCTCTGGAAGTCACCGTCATCGCGTTTGATCCCGCCGGGCGGATGCTGGCGTCAGGAAAAGATCACTTTCGCGTAGCGCTGAAATAAACATTACGCGCGAACAGACCGAAGTATTAACCATGTTTTCGCGATGCGGGGTTCAGGCGATATTTTTTTCGGGCGCCAGCTTTCCGGCCACCGCCGGATACTCCAGTGCGGGCAACGGAGATGCGATAAACAGCCGCTGGCATGGCTTTGAAATCCAGCGTGCCCACCGGGCCGAGCGGGCGTGACGCGCGCTATCCGTGGCGATCCCCGTATTGGCGTACATTTGCCGGTAGAGCTTTGAAATCAGCACAAAGGCCATACGCGCCTTCCATGACTTCACGCACTGGGCGCGCCGCCAAATCATTTTCAAGCTATAAAATCGGTCCCAAACCTGCTGTGTACGGGCCCGAATCTCTGCCGGCGACATCGTCGGGTGAGACGAGTAAACTTTTGGCCGAAGTTCCTGCGGGATGAGCCAATAGCGGGTAAGGGGGACGCCCGCAATCCGTGTTAAATCCTCCTCCATCGTCTTTTCCCAGCGAGCGAAGTCAATGGTGCCGGGAAATGGCGTGAGCATGACGAATTGCGCAAACGCCAGATCTGCCCGCTGCGCTACCGTCATGGTTGCTTCAAAGGTCTCCGCGCGATCACTTGGCAGGCCGAAGATGAACGATCCCAGCACATTCACGCCATGCTGCCGGAAGGCGCGCAGGCGGACCACAAGGTCCTCTCCGGCTGCGTTGAAATCTTTGTAGACGTCTTTCAAACCCTGCGGTGTAACTGCCTCAATTCCCACCAAAGCGCCTTTGATATTTGCCTTGCGCATGGCGTCAAGAAATTCGGGGTCGCCGGCAGCTTCCATGGTGATTTGCGTAAAGAACACCATCTCAGACGGCAGGCGGGACATTTGCTCCATCAGTTCAAAACGCTCCGCCCGGATCGCATGGAGCGTTTCGAGCCGCTGCGTGTTTCCTTGAGCCTGCGCCAATTCCAGGTCCTTGAGCGAGACGGGATAAAAATTATCGTCAGCGAGCAGCACAAAACGGAAGCCAAGCCGTCTTAGCTCAACAATCTCGCGCACAACGGCTTCGCTGCCGCGCACGCGCGGCCTTTGACCGTCAGTGCGCCACACGGAACAGAACGAGCAATGCTTGGGACAACCTCGTACCGTCTGCACCGACGCCCACATGTATCGGCCACGGGAGACCAGGTCCCAGCGCGCCGGCGTAAAATCCTCGGCCTCGATCCGCCCTGCCTCGTACACCGGCCGGGGAGTTCCCTTCGCGTAGTCCTCAAGCACAGTGGCCCAAGCCACATCGCCATCTCCCCGCACCACGGCGTGGGCAAGACCCAGACTCTGCGCTTCCTCGGGATACAGAGTGGCGTGAATTCCGCCAAACACCACGAAGGCGCCGCGGTCTCGCGCCTGGCGACCGAGTTCATATCCGCGGAGAGCGTTCGCCGTGTGGATTCCAATGCCGACAACGTCGCCTGCGGCAATGGAACTGATATCCAGTTGCTCTAGCGTCTCGTCGCAGATGGCAGGGTCGCCGAATTTGGCCGGCGTGGCGGCAGCCAGGACGTAAAGCCACCGAGGAGTAATAACGCTAGTGCCGAAAGAAACCTGGCTGGGATTAACAAGATGGACTCTCACTATCTCGATCTCGCTCTAAGAGTACTGATGATGAAATGAGAACCTTCGTTGGCTCTGCCCGGCGTTCCCGACTTCGGCAAGAGGGCTCTCCCTATTCGCATGAGGTTGAGAATAGCCTGCTACGCGTCAAATTGCCAGCTTGACTTGAATACCGCGAGGGAATGGGAAATCATCTGAAGGCCTACTCATTTCCCTGCGCCGCCGTAACGGGAATGCTTAAAGCGAGCCTTGCGCCAACGGCGTTACCGTCAAGTTGCACGTGTCTTCCGTTGCAGCGCAGGCAAGCATTCCGCTGAGAGGCAACTGGAGAAGCGTGTCATCGGGAAAAGAAAACGGAACAGCCGATCCGCGCAGATGATTGCTGATGGCGTCGAGCTGCGCATCAGGAAATAGAGCTTCGATGTCCAGCACCTTGCTCGCAGGGCCAACCATAAGTACATATTGGCCGGCTCCTTCGGCTTTTGTGTCGTTACTCAAATGGACGGTGCGGTTCTCTTTCAGCTTCTTTGCCGCCTCACTCACCCGCGCATCAACGCGAGAGTCGTTCCCCAGCAGCCCGGCAAGACGCTGGCGAGCGTATTTCTCGTCACTGCTGAGTTCATGCGCTCCCGGCGTGACCGCCAGAGTTTCCGCGTAGATTTCAATCGCTTTTTCCCGCGACGCTTCTTTGTACTTGCCTTCCACTTCGTAAACTCGGCCCAGGTGAGCCCCAACGGATGCCCGTTGTGATAACTGCCACGCAGCCAGCAGATATTTCTCCGCCGCGTCAATCTCGTTTTTCTTGTACTTGATCCAGCCCATGGTGTCCCAATAGTTGCTCAGGCGCCTTACATAGTTAGCAGAGCTTTGCTGAAGATTGGGTAGCTTGGCTTGGTTCAGTTCCACTTCAATTTCGCGGATCGCCTGGCTCGACCAGGATTCCGCCAGATCAAGGTGCGAACCGCCGCCGTTATCGGCCAATTCGTAAGCTGCATCGTTCAATATGGTGTCATTGCTGTCCATCTTGATCAGCCGGGAAAACGCATCGGCTGCTTTGTCCGGCTGGTGGGCCTGCAGGTAGGCTTTGCCGAGATTGGTCAACACGAACTCATCTTTGGGCCGCAGCGTAGCGGCCTTTTCCAGCTCTGGCACGGACTTGTCGGCTTTGTGAGTCATCAGATAGGCATAACCCAGTTCGCCGTGTGCGTAACCATTTTGCGGTGAGGCCGCCAGATATGGTTCCAGCATTTCGATGGCACCGGCAAACTTCTTCTGTTGAACCAGAGACCATGCCACTTCATCGAAAGCATGGTCCCATCCGGGTGCAACCTCCATCAGCTTGCGAAATGAAGCCTCAGCCTTGTCAAACTTGCGTAATGCCATTTGTGCCTGGCCCAGCAGGTCCCATGCGGTCCCGTCCTGCGGAAGGACCGCCAATTCGGACTGGAATTTTTCCTCCGCGTTGGCCCAGTTCCGCTGCTTTATCTCCGATTGCGCTGCCTCAAACAGCGAGGCGGCTGAAGGCGGACGCACAATTTTCGCAGGGGCGCTTGCAGGATTGCTGCCCGGCAGAGTCGTTATGCGTCCACTGGCGGGCCGCGCATCGGCATTCTTCTTCATGGAATCGAGCACGTCTTTGCGAAAGGCGATATATTGCTTCGACTGGTCCGCATTGAGCTTCGAGCCTTTCAGCTCGATGCGCCAATGAGCTTCCAGCGTGTGCTCCTGCCAATCGCTGTGAAACTCGTATTCCGCAAAATCGCGGGCGATCGAGAGATCTTCAGGAGTCAGAGAAGGGCGCTCTGCTTTCTCCGGCAGCTTCAATGCCACGTCAACGAGGTATTCTCTTGGGCCGTTCAGATTAAGCTGTTTCTCCTGCGCCTGTGGCAATAGCTTTCCTATATCAAAAGCCTTCACCAGACCTGACACAAGCTCGTTAGTCTCCGAATCCGCAGGAGACGTCTTCTTATCTTTCGGACTGGCCTTAAGTTTCACCGTGATGGGCAGCTCAAGGTGCAGCGGCTGGGCGGTGTCAGTTACATCGCCCACTTTAATTTCGCCAAACGTGAAATCCTGGTTCGCTGTCTTGGCCTGCTCCGCTGTCATTCGGGTGAGCATGGCATTGAACTGCGCGGGAGGAACCGTGAGAAATCCCAGACGCAAGAGAACTTCCAGATCGCCCCGCGTATCAAAATTCAGGATTGCCTTTAGACTCTGCTCGTCTACGCTGCCCTTGACTCCCACTCGGTACAGCGTTGGGAACGGGAGGGCGTCGGGAGCCCGCTCTAGGGCGGGCGCGGCATTGGAACGAACCACAAGGGCTTCTTTCCCGCGCAACTGGGGTAGCAGATATCCGTAGGGAGCAATGGAAGCGGTTGAATCGAGCCATGTGGTTTTGCCGCCCAGGTTGAGTTCCG
>JAICYU010000306.1 GCA_025934025.1 Terriglobales bacterium | reverse complement strand
CGCCGCCAGGACCGAACGAAGTAGATGAGCAGCCCGACGGCAATGATCGCCAGGGCGTAGCGGATTTCCACCATAAACTCAGGACGCATGAACAGGACGTAGAGAAATCCAAGCATCGCTGCGACGGCGGGGAGAGGATAAAGATACATTCGGAACGGGCGCGGGAATTCCGGATGCCGCGCGCGCAAGAGAAACAGCCCAACAATTTGGGACACAAATTGAACCAAAATGCGGATTACTACCAGGGCAGCGATCACGGCCCGCAACGGGAACAGGCAAAAGACGGCCGCTACCGTACCCAGTGTCAACAGCGAGACATGGGGGAACTGGTGCCGGGAATGAACTTTGGCAAACGAGCGGAAGTAGTTGCCGTCCACCGCCGCAGCATAGGGTACGCGCGAGTAACCTAGCATCAGCGAAAATACTGAAGCAAAGGCCGTCCAGATAATCAGAAACGTCCCAAAAATTCCCATCCAGCTTCCAAAGGCACGCTGCAGAACGATGGAAGCTACGTAGAAGCGGGTCTCCGTCACTGCGGCTTTGTCCAATTCCTGCCAGGGAATTACGCCCAGGATGCTGATGTTCATGGTGATGTAGAGAACCGCCACCAGAACGATGGAATAGATGATTGCGCGCGGGATGTTGCGCTCCGGCTGGCGTATTTCCGCGCCGAGAAAACACACGTTGTAGTAGCCCCAGTAGTCGTAGGTGGCCACCAGCATCGCTCCACCGAGGCCGGTCATGAAGGCAAAGGTCCCTTGAGCATCGTGGAACGTGGATGCGTGCAGGGTAAAGCTGAAAGCCTGAGCGGAGTTGAAATGCGTAAGTCCGGCCACGATTACGAGCAGGATTGCGCCGATCACGCCTGCTGAAAGATAGCGCGCAAGCCGTCCAATGGCAGAAATTCGCCGGTACAAAAGTCCCATTGCCAACAATGCGCTCGCAATGGCGACAAAGCTGCCGTTGGTGATTAGAAAACGTAACTGGAATTCACCGAGTCCGGGTAGATGCGCGGAAAAACTGCGATCGAGAATTACATTGGCCAGCGACGGCCAGACGTAAGCCGCATAGCGCGCGATGCCGAGACATCCTGAAGCGATGGAGAGCGGAGCGCTGAAGAGAAGCTGCCAGACAAAGAGAAATGACATGAGTCGGCCCAGCCTGCGCGCGCCGTAGCTTTCTTTCAGGTACTGATACGATCCGCCGGCCTGCGGCATGGATGCGCCCAGCTCCGCCCAAACCAGGCCGTCGCACATGGCAAGCAACGCGCCCAAAACCCATCCGATCATGGCTTGCGGTCCGTGCATCGCCTGGATAATGAAAGGAATGGTGATGAACGGCCCCACGCCGATCATGTCAATCACGTTCAGCGCTGTGGCTTCGCGCAGATTCACTTCGCGGGCGAGAGTGTTGGGCGCGCTCTCAGAATTTTGGGCCATCAATGTCCCGCGCTGACCAGGTTGACGAACAGACGAATCGCGCCGGGTACTCCGGCAGGAAGCTGCCGGAAGAAAGCGTATCCGGTGTAGATGTAGAGTCCCTTTCCGTAAGGGGCCACGAGCATCCCGCCGTTTCGCGGAGGCTCGCCGGGATCATGCGACGAAAGCAGCGGCTGGAAGTGCGGGTCCCAGTCTGACATGAAGTAAAGACCGCGCTCCTGCACCCAACCTTTGAAATCATCGGAGCCGATCTTGTTGGGATAGGAAAAGATGCGGTTCTGCGGCTCAAGAATCTCCACCGGCTCCTCTTCAACAGAAACGCGTTCATTGCTGAGCGTGGCCGGATACGGCGTGTAATGCCCCTGGTTGAAGATCCCTGTGCTCTGGTTGTACTGCACAATGAGCGTTCCGCCGCGATTCACATAGTCCAGCAGCCGCCGGTTTTGCTCGCGAACATCGGTGCGGACGTCGTAGGCGCGGATGCCGAAGACGATGGTTCCGTAGCGGGTGAGGTCGCCGGAGACCAACTCCTGAGGCGTAATGAGTGAAACGTTCAGACCGACGCTCTGGAGTACCGCGGGAATCTCATCGCCGGCTCCCATGATGTAGCCGACTCTGAGTTGCCCCGGCAAATTGACATCCACGGCTTGAACATTTTCTGTCGCGGGGCGATACGCATAGAAGGAATCGAGATCGGGTCGTGTAATCAGCTTGAACCCTTCGGCATACTTCTTGCCGTTGTAGTCGGCACTGGCCGTGACGTGATAGGCCCCTTCCTTGATGTTCTGCGGCGTGACCGCAAAGGTGTAATTACTCACGTCGCCGTCGTGCTCAAGTTCTACGGGAAATGATTCAGGTAAAACTTTCCAGCCCTCCGGCGTCTCCAGGCGAAGCATGGCCTTGACCGGATTCTGCACGTTGCTGCGAACACTTACCTGGATACGCGATTCTCGGTTGCCAGTAGCAGACGCGACCACCACGGGACTGGTGAGCAGTACCGAAATCGGCGGACCCACGGCGAGGGGGCGCTCTGACTGGCCCTGTGTGGGATCAATGAATTTGATCTTTGCTACGCCGTCGGCTTCGCTGGCGCCTTGCGGAGTTGAAAAAGTTGCGGTTGCGTGTACCGGATAAGGCGGTAGTGGATCAGTGAGCAGTTTTGGATCGCTGATCTGGTACACCGTCTCTGTTTCTGGATTGGTCCGTCTCCAGTAAGGCTGCGTGTATTTAGCATTTTCCGGGACGCTAATCTTAAACCGAATGGCAGCGGCGTCTTCCGCGCTTAGAGGTTTGTGCATCTCTTCCGCCGAAGGCACGATGCTGGAGTTCCAGCCCTGGGGAGTTTCAAGCTGGAAATCTTGCGGCGTGATCGGCTGCTTACTCCGGTTGTAGAGCCGCGCCGTCACAGTAAAAGTCTGCCCCGGAACGGCGATGCTCATGGTCTGTTCCATGCGCGGGAAATAAGAAGGGCCGGGTGGCGGTCCGGGGGGATCAACTGTGACTTCAAAGTAGATTCCCAGCGCCTCGTTGGCTGCTTCCTGAAACTGCTCCAGCTTGGTGTGCAATTCCGCGAGCAGTTCGTCCTTCGCTGTTGCAGGAAGCTGCGAACCTTCTACTTGCTTCACCAGCTTCTCGGTTTCGTCGCGCCCGGCCAGCAGCGCCGGCGCACAGGCAGACGGATCTTGAATCGAAAACGCATTCGTCGCATCGCTCACGTGCTTTTGCAGAGATTCGAGCGCGGGACGCAGGAACGGAGCGCTGCTT
>JAICYU010000268.1 GCA_025934025.1 Terriglobales bacterium | reverse complement strand
CGTAGCCTTCCTCTTTGATTTTGGAGATCACCTGAGCAATCTGGTCGGATTCGGAAAGCGTTCCGTTGATCGCGTCTCCAAGGTCTTTCATCAGTCGTTTCAGCCGGGTATTCACTCCATTCCTCTTTTCCATCTAAATAATAAGATGCTGCGGCAGGCCGGTTCGTTTGATTCTTTCGCGGTCGGTCCCGAATTTTCGGGCTACAATAAACCGTACATGCCTTCCGTTTCCACCGCCAAACCCAAGCTTGCCGGCGCCAAAACCAAGCTTCAGAAGCGCGACCGCCTGATGGGAGCCATCTTTTCCGGAGGAAAGACCATGCTGGTCTCCTTCGGCAGGACCCTTTACGCCTTCTGGGAAGAGATTGTCGGCCTTTTCTTTCTGATGTTTACTGTGAGAGGCATCTCTGATCTGGTACGCGAATATCGCAGCGGCCAATTTGCCGGCCGGCATCATGCAGGTATCGTGATCATTACAGCGATTTGCGCTTGCTTTGGCGTCCTCTCGTTCAGGAAGGCGAAGCGAATACGCAAGTCCTAAGCACGAGACACGATGCCTGAGGACGTAAAACTCGCGCCGAAAGCCGTTCATCCTCTCTATACTCCGGCAAACCTGCAGGACTGGGACTACGACCGTGATGTCGGTTATCCAGGAGACTTCCCATTCACCCGAGGCGTTCAGACCACGATGTACCGTGGCCGCCTCTGGACCATGCGCCAGTACGCCGGCATGGGCGATGCTGAGGAATCCAACAAACGTTACAAATACCTGCTGAGCCACGGGACCACAGGACTTTCCGTCGCGTTTGATCTGCCAACGCAAATTGGCATGGACTCCGACCACGCCATGGCCGTGGGCGAGGTGGGCAAAGTTGGCGTGGCGATTGATTCCATTGAAGACATGCAGCGGCTGTTCGAAGGCATCAGTCTGGAGAAGATTTCCACTTCGATGACCATCAATGCCACAGCTTCCATCCTGCTGGCGTTGTACGTGGCGGTGGCGCGGCGTTCCGGAGCAGAAGTCAAGAAACTGAATGGGACCGTGCAGAACGATGTGCTCAAGGAATACATCGCGCGCGGAACTTACATTTATCCACCCCGCCATGCCATGCGCATTGTTACGGACATGTTTGCCTGGGCCAATGAGCATGTGCCGGATTGGAACCCAATCTCGATTTCCGGCTATCACATGCGCGAAGCCGGCTGCACGGCAGTGCAGGAAGTCGCGTTCACGCTGAGCAACGCGATCGCCTATGTTCAGGCTGCGCTCGATGCAGGCCTGGAAGTGGACAAATTTGCTCCGCGGCTCTCCTTCTTCTTCAATGCGCACAACAATTTTCTGGAAGAAGTGGCGAAGTTCCGCGCTGCCCGGCGGCTCTGGGCAAAGATTATGCGCGATCGCTTTGGAGCAGCCAATCCACGCTCGCTGATGTTGCGCTTCCATACCCAAACTGCGGGATCAACCCTGACAGCGCAGCAACCGGAAAACAATATCGTGCGCACCGCATTGCAAGCGCTTGCGGCCGTGCTGGGCGGAACGCAATCGCTGCACACCAACTCCTTCGACGAAGCGTTGGGGCTGCCCACGGAGGAGTCGGCCAGGGTGGCTCTGCGCACCCAGCAGATTGTGGCCTATGAAACCGGCGTGCCAAACACGATTGATCCTCTGGCGGGCTCTTACTTTATCGAGTCGCTCACGAATCAGGTGGAACATGAGGCGCAGGAATATCTCGACAAGATTGACGCTCTGGGCGGAGCGCTGAAAGCCATTGAGCAGGGATACGTGCAGCAGGAAATCCAGAACGCAGCTTACGACGCACAGCAGGCAATTGACCATCTGGAGCAGGTCGTGGTCGGCGTGAATCGCTTTGAAACCGAAGATGAAGCGACGGTGCCTGTTTTCCGTGTAGATGAAGCGCTGGAGCGCAAGCAGGTCGAACGGTTGCGCGCGTTGCGGGCTAAACGTGATCACGAAGTCTGGCAGGCAGCCATTCGCCAGGTGGAAGAAAACGCCCGTTCCCGAGTCAATCTGATGCCTGCCATTCTGCAGGCGGTGGAAAGCTACGCCACTGTGGGTGAAATTTCAGACGCAATGCGGCGCGTTTTTGGCGAGTACCAGGAAACCGTTGTGCTCTGATCAACGGAAGTGGACCCGCCTGATCAAGAATCCTGTTGCTTACGCGGGCCGGAATGGTTTCTTGTGTCTGCGCCAGGGCTTCGTTCCTGAGGCGCGGCTCGCAAGGATCCATGGCTCTCAACCGGATCGGGAGCATTCGCCATGATGAGTTTCCATTCGCCCTCCACGTTGACGAGCGCCACAGAACCTTGCACCACCGCCTGAACAGCAAGCGTCCCCTGGGCTGACTGCCTGCTCGACTGCGCGCTTGCCGGAGCCATCGTGAAAATAATTCCACAGAAGATCAAAGCAAGGGTCCCGAACCTTCGCGCGTTTTTCATGTCTGCCGGAACTGCATGCAGCCGGCCAGATCGGCGTGCAAGACGCAAGCCGGCGCAAGCACCTGAAACTAGGAGAGGTGAACATCGCCGGCGGTTGCATGACTGATTAAATGGGACTCGATTTCCGCCAAATCCCCGTTTCAATCCCGACCAGAAACTCTGCGCATCGAGATAACTTTTAGGTTTTTTTCAGGTCTAAATCCGTTGGAACCTGCGTTCCTCGTTTGACGTATTAGCTCACAGTAATAATGAGGATGGTCCTGGACATTTGCGGTCAGGTGCTGCGTACGCTTTGGGCGCACAAGCTGCGCTCGTTTCTGACCATGTTTGGCATCGCATGGGGCGTCGGCTCGCTGCTGATGCTCGTCGGACTGGGCGAAGGGTTCCGGTCTGGCCAGGTGAAGAACATGGCCAACATCGGGCAGAACATCATCTTCGTCTGGGGCGGCCAGATTCCGGCTGTCGTTGGGCAGCACCAGGGCATGCGGCCGTACTTCCTTACTTACAAGGATTATCTCGACATCAAGAACCAAGCCAGGAGCGTTCGCAACGTTGCGCCGTTGATCAATCGCAGCGACTTGCGCGCGGTGAGCGACTTTGCCAGCAGCAGCGGCTCCGTCACCGGAAGCACGCCCAACTATGCCGAGATCCGCTATCTTCCGCTGGGTGAAGGCCGCTGGCTGAATGAAGGTGACGAACAGCAACGCCGGACCGTCTGCGTTCTGGGCTATCAGATGATGCGCAATCTTTTTCCCGGCCGGCCGGCGATCGGGAGCTTCATCCTGCTGAACGGTGTTCGCTTTGAAGTTGTGGGCGTGCTCGCCAACATTGGGCGGGAAGAGAACAACATGAACAACGTTCGCATCTACGTGCCGTTCAGCACCATGCGAATGTTTTTTCCCATGAAGACCGCGCAAACGCCCGACGACATCAGCGGATTGAATCTCCAGCCGCTGAGCAGGGAACTGCACGCTGCCGCGGTGGAAGATACGCGCAAGATCATTGCCCGCAATCACGGATTCGATCCCTCTAACACCGACGCGTTTGAAAGCTGGGACACCATCAAGAGCACGGAAACCGTAGGAAAGATTTTTACCGCGATGGATGTGTTCCTCGGCGGCGTCGGTCTGGTAACGCTGATGCTCGGGGCCATCGGAATTATTAACATCATGCTGGTGTCGGTCACGGAGCGGACGCGCGAAATCGGATTGATGAAGGCCGTAGGCGCGACCAACCGCAGCATCATGACGCAATTTTTTCTCGAAGGCGCATTTCTTACAGCCCTGAGCGGCGGGCTGGGAATTGGCGGCTCCGCGGCGCTGATGAAAGTCATGAGCAGCTTCCAGCCGCCGAACGGATTTGATCCGCCTCACATGGTTCCCGCATCGGCAGCGCTGGCGGTAATTTCGCTTTCGCTTGCCGGCATTATCGCCGGGCTTTATCCCGCGCGCAAAGCCGCGCTCATGCAGCCGGTGGAGGCGCTCCGAAAGGAATAGCTTATGGTCCACGATCTTCTCGGCCAGGCATACGCATCGCTTCGTCACAACCAGCGCCGCACCGCGCTCACCATGCTGGGCATGGCGTGGGGAATCGCCACCGTG
>JAICYU010000142.1 GCA_025934025.1 Terriglobales bacterium | reverse complement strand
GTGGACATGCGCTGCAGCCCGGGCTCCATGCGCTTCACCACGCGGGGCGCGTAGTACAACATGATCAAAGCAAAGCCGATGGCTTCAATGGCGGTAATCAGCAACTGGGCCCACTCATTGCCGGTGGTGGAAACCAGTCCGACCACGACGCCAAGAAGAATCATGCCCAGAATGTCGTCAAACACCGCAGCGCCAAGAATGATCCGGGAGGAGAGCTTGTGCAGCAGGTGCATGTCGCCAAGAACGCGCGCCGTGATTCCAACGCTGGTGGCGACCATGGCCGCAGCCACAAACGTGGCTTCGTGCGGACGGTGATCACGCAGCATTATGTAGCCGAATCCGAAGGCAAACGGAACAGCAATTCCTGCGAGCGCGACATAGAGAGAGGTCCGGCCTACGCGCAGCAGATCGTTCGGCTGCATCTCAAGCCCAACGGTGAAGAGCAGAAAAATGGCGCCAAGCTCGGCGACAGAGTAGATGACGCTGTCCGGAACAACCAGTGCGGCGCCGAACGGACCGATCAGCACTCCCGCCAGTATTTCGCCCAGCACGGCCGGCATGCGCAGGCGTTCGAAGATCTCGCCGAAGAGCTTGGCCCAGACGAAGATCACGAACAACTGGAACAGAAATGGATCCGCGATGTGCATACAGTTCCCCGGCCCAGTTCGACCTTAACGCTAACAACAGTATCGTGCCACAGGAATCGCGGGCAGCTGATGACGGCGGATCATCGCACGCGCCTTCGGGAGCTCTCGATTTTTCCCACAGCAACCCTGCGTTCTGCCATTCTATTGATGCGCCCCCAAACGACAAACATGATGCCTGGAATTGAACGACAGCAGCATAGAGGGAGATTTCTCTCTCTGAAAAAGGCGGATTCACTCATCGGAGCGGCGCTTTGCGCTATAGCGGCACTGGTGGCTTCCAGCATTGCCTACGGACATAGCTGGGAAACCACGGTACCGCTCGCTTTCAGCCTGGTACTGCTGGTTGTGGCGGTCATCTTCGGAATGCGCGCCGGGGTGCTTGGCAGCATTCTCGCCGCGGTGATCTTTGCCGCTTTCCTTTTCTCTCCGGTTGGAAGCGTGCGGGTTTCAAGCGATGCGGCCCGCTCCAATCTGGGGTGGATGTTGTTGATCGGAGTGGCATTTTCATTTCTTTTCGCGCCGCCAACTTCAGGTTTCCGGCGCCACTAGAAAAAACGGCGCAACAGAGTTCGCCTGCATAGCATCCTAAAAAAATTCAGGGCAAAGACCTAAAGACCTAAGGAGGTGGCGTATGGCGACAGCGCCGCAGTTACCCTCAACCCGCGAGCGCGCAGCGCAAACGCCTTTTTACTTCAACTCCGCTTCGCACCTGTTGCGCATTGGCCGCGAAAAGGCGACGAATCTGCAGGAGTTGCTGGAGGCAATCCGGAACTGCCCGGAAGCTTCCATCTTTCAGCACACGTTTCAGACGCTGGAAGAGCACCACTTCATCAAAGAAGGATTTTCCAACGACTTTTCCCACTGGACCTTTGCCGCCTGCAACGAAGTTGAACTGGCGGAGCGGTTGGCCGCGATTGATATCCGCGAATTCATCTCGATTGCCGCATTGCGCGAGCGCATCATCCATGTGATGGAAAGTTATCTGCAAAAGAACCCACGCGCCGCAGCGCGCCCTGCAATGGAGCCTTTTTATCTGATGGCGGCCGATCTGGTGGTGGTGCCGACGCCTTATGTCGCGCGCAATCTGAGTGAGTTCGCCGATGGGATGCGCAAGGTGAGCGTGCACAGTATTTACTACCACTTCATTGATGCCCGGCTGCGCCTGAAGCTGAATACAAATGATTTCTCCGTCTGGCTGGAGCAGGAGCTTGATCTCGCCCGGCCAGCGGCAAAGCTGAACGAAATTGATATCTACACTGCGACCCTTGAAGGCGTACGCCGCAGCATTCTACGAATCATCGAGCCGGAGATTGGCCGGGCATAGCTTGGGCATGGGCGGCGGCTCAGACACTAGACAGCGGGTGAAATAATGGCCAAGAACAAAGAACTGGAACAGAGCAGGACGATTGTGGCGGAAGAAAACGGATCCCGGCCGGAAGCGAAAACTCCGGTCGCGCCGGAGGAGACGCCGGCAAAAGAACCCGCACCCCAGCCTCCCGGAGGAAAGGAGCGCCGCTTCCGGCAAACGGACCTGCCTGCCCACTTCATCGAGCGCAGAAAGCATCCCCGGATCCAGACAGAGCCTCCGCCTCCGCCCGCGCCGCCTCGCTTTGCCGACTACGGACCCATCATCGGACAGCCTGAGCTGGATGAAATTGCTTTCCTGGCCAAGCTGCTTCAAGGCAAGACGGTGAAGATGGTGAACTCCACCGCTGTGGGAGGTGGAGTAGCAGAAATCCTGAACCGCCTTATTCCACTAATGAACGAATTGCAAATCCCTACCAAGTGGGAAGTAATTACCGGCGGCAATGACTTTTATGAAGTTACAAAAGGCTTTCACAATGCGCTTCACGGCGGCGAGTACAACCTGACGCAGACGATCAAGGACATCTTCCTTTCTTATAACGAGCAGAACCGCCAGCGCATGCAGTTCCCTGAAGATGTTGTGATCATTCACGATCCCCAGCCTGCGGGGCTGGTCCGTTCCAAGAAGGACGCAAATGGCAAATGGATCTGGCGCTGCCATATTGATCTCTCCAATCCTCACTCCGACGTATGGAATTTTTTGAAGCCGATGGTTGAGCAGTATGACGCCACCATCTTTTCCTCGCCTGCATTTACCCGCCAGCTTTCGGTGCCGCAGTACCTTTTTTATCCTTCGATTGATCCGCTTTCAGAGAAAAACAAGGAGCTGGAGGAATCGTTCATTAACAAGGTGTGCGATGACTTCGGCATTGACCGGTCGCGGCCTATCCTGACGCAGATTTCACGATTCGATCGCCTCAAAGACCCGGTCGGAGTGATCGAAGCTTACAAGCTGGTAAAGAAATACGTGGACTGCCAACTCGTGCTTGCCGGCGGCGGCGCTACTGACGATCCCGAAGGCGCTGTGGTTTTGCAGGAAGTCATGGATGCCGCCGGCGACGATCCTGACGTGATTATCCTCAATCTGCCGCCGTGGTCGGCGCTGGAGATCAATGCGCTGCAGCGCGCCTCCACCATCATCATTCAAAAGTCTTTGAAAGAAGGCTTTGGTCTTACTGTCACGGAGGGCTTATGGAAAGAAAAGCCTGTAGTGGCGGGCGCAGTCGGCGGCATTCCCACGCAGGTGATCCACAAGCTTACGGGAGTGTTGGTTCATTCCGTGGAGGGCTGCGCGTACCAGATTCGCTATCTTCTGACCCATCCCGAATTCGCCGTGCAACTGGGAAAGAATGGAAAGGAACACGCGAAAGAGAATTTCCTGATTACGGTAAACCTGAAGCGCTGGCTGCTGCTGTTCCAACTGATGCTGGGAATGGCCAGACCGAGCAAGACGATCTGAGAATCGGGTGATCGGATCATCGGGAGATCTAATCGGCCCCCCGAATGGGAGCGGCTCCGAAAAGACTCAGCGTAGAATTATTGCGGTTCACGAGCCGGGAGGTGTTTATGACTCGGCCAGCAGCTTGCATCCTTGCAGCTTCATCTCTTCTGCTCTGCTTTAGCTTGGTAGCGTGCGGCAGCGATACCACCTTCGCGGGGGCGGTGATGCCACGCCAGCTTCAAAGCATTACGGTAACTCCGCAAAACGCAATGGCACAGAACTTTAGCAACAAGCAGGTGCAGTTCACGACCATGGGGAACTTCAATTTTCCTCCGATGCCTGCTGATATGCCTGTTTTGTGGTCCATCGGGAATCCATTTTTGAGCGACCCGACGCAGCCCACGCCCGCCGGCGTGAGCGTGAACGCAAATGGGCTCGCGATGTGCGCCACGTTCAGCGGCACTGTAATGATCGAGGCGACCGCTCCGCAAGACCCCAACATGCCGCTTTCTCAAATGAACATGATGACTGCAAACGTCAGCGGTACAGCGCAGTTGACCTGTCCGTGATCAGCGATAGGTAAGCGGAACCCATTCTGTTCCGCGCTTTTAATGCAAGTTGGATCGGGCGAGGTCCTTCTTCTGAACTGAACCTCGGCCGCCGTCGTCTTACGATGACCGTGGAGCACGTGAAGAGCAATTAGCCCTGCCCACATCAGCCGCTCAGTTTAGTGTGATTCGTAGTTTCCCTTGTGCGAGCTTTGGGGTAGGTCAGTCAGGTAAATGGAGTAAATGCCATCGTCGTCGTTCCGCAACCGCTACGGCTGAACCGCGAACCGCTGATTGGAATTGTCCCTTCTGGTCGCCCTGCGGATAACGAAGTAAGCAACACCGGAGTACGCTGCGCCACGCAAAAACGTGAAGGTGAATACAAAGAAATCAAAACAGCTTTCTAGATTGTGATCATAAACACATTGCAGCCCTGAAAAGTGCTGCCAAACTGCACTCATCGCAGACGCTGAAGAGATAAAATACAGGTAACGGAGGATGCCAACTCCGAGCCAAAGCACGCAGGCTGCCCAAATCCATTGCGCAGATCTGGAACACCAGTTGTACTGCACGCACCAGGAAAGCCCCCCTGCAACAATGATAGTAATGCAACAATCTCGCAGGAGAATCACAAAATGTGAGGTCTGAGGAAACAACGATGCGACCGTCGCACGGAGCGGACCCTCTAGTATCGTGGTTCCCACAACCATGAAGAGGAGGTTCGCTGCCAGTCCCATAGATCCACGAAAATACTGCTTCCAAAATGGCTTTGGGGACGGTAGACTCAAGGAACTCCTCCTGTTACCACCTTCCAGTCAAGAAATATTATTGGTGGCGCGATTTAATTCTGATCTGATCAAAGAAATTTCAATGTCTCCCCACAAATGCTCGTCTGATGCCAAGATACCCTATCCGGCTCAAAAGAGCCCACAACGCTGAGCCAGTGAGCACTGCGACGAAGTCGATGGGCTGCCGAGATCTCAACAATGAAAGACAGTAAACGCACCATAAAACTGTGCTACTCAGAATTAAATTTACGCCAAGAAGCAGCAGACCAATAAACTGAATCCGCGTCGGGCGCGTGCTGGTGAACAAGAAATCAGTTTTTGGATCGCACTCCTCGCGATCAGGATCATCAGCTTTTTCCGATTGACCGGAATCTCTTCTGCTAATGGGCGAT
The DNA here is from genome assembly GCA_025934025.1 of Terriglobales bacterium. Classification (GTDB taxonomy): domain Bacteria; phylum Acidobacteriota; class Terriglobia; order Terriglobales; family Acidobacteriaceae; genus Angelobacter. Next base: position 3,582 of record JAICYU010000142.1, on the reverse strand, counting down.
TCCTCCACGGAGGAGCGGTCAAATTACGGCGTCAAAAGGCAGTCAACGAAGAACATTCTACTCTGAGCAGAATTTTGTCCGTTGTACCGCTCAGCCGTTAACTCCTCTCCCCTTCAGTGTGCTGAAAGACAGTTGTTCGCATTAGCCAGGAGAGCTGCTCCACCTCCGTAAGCGTTGGCTTTAGAAACTTGCGGTCCATTTATGACTTCCGGTGTGTCTTTAGATTTCGATATTCCAAATACAGCTGCTCTCGAGGCATTTTCTTCGGGCACATGCATCGCTTCCTGCCCAAGTCGGGAAAAGCAGACTGAAAGATCTTTACGGACCGGCATACTCATGCTCCTTGGCAGTTTAGGGTTGAGTTTGTGAAAGGGTCCCGATGAAAGACTTGCAGGTGGCAAACTTGCTACTTGCAATGGGTGCTACATGGTTTCCAGGAACTCTGGTTAGCAACTTTGATTCCAATCCAGTTTTCGTTTTTATCTTGAGCGGTCAAATGGCTGAGAAATAAGGTGAGTAGACGAATTCTTCTCGACAGCGACCTGTTAATCGGGCTAGGAAGTCTGATGCCACTTTAGAGAATTTATTGTTTCATGGTTGGTATCCAGCTACTATCGCTATAAGGATCTCAAACCGAGGTTCGGTGGGTCTACCATCTCTCTGGCGCATCATCTTTTCTATCTTCTATAAGCTTATTCTTATCTACTTTCCCTCTCCCAATCATGCCTCGTGATGCTCCCCAAGCTTAAACGTGTGGACAACGTGGTTCGGACGGCAGTTACTCTGCAACGTCTCTCATGCCCGTTCCGGCCACCAGATCAGCACTTCCAGCGTGCGTGAGAAATGCAGCAGAGGCTTTTCTTGAGGAAGCTCAAGTCCGGCGGCTCGCGCCATGCTATTAGTCTTGATTTCAGCTTCGGCATCCTGCAGCGGCCAGGGCAGATGGTGAATGTACCCGCGATAGACCGCGCCACTATTCACGGTGTAGAGGCAATAACGCTCCGTAAGGAAATGCTCGCGCGTCCCCCTCTCACGCTCGCGCGGTGTTGAAGTTGGCCAGTAGGTTCCGGCAAAGTCCGCCGGGCGCGGATCTTCCATTCTCCGCGTTGAATACTCCAGTCGGGCGCCCGCGCTCTTGATCGTCATGTCGGCAAAGAAATATGGGAGCCGGTATCCCCAGCGAGATCCCATCACCGCCATCCGGCTGCCTGCATCGAGGCTGAAGAAGTAAACGCCGGGAATATCGCCATAGCGCACGTACGTCCTGACATTCAACTCAGGAAACCGGCTCATCCCGGGAAACGCCGGAATTCCTCTGGGACGCACTCCGCTCATCCAGAATGGCGTCACCGCGACGTAAGCTTTGCCGTCATACAGATCGAGCTCCAGCTCCGGCGGAACCAGCTGGCGGACTTGCTCCGGCGGTAATGCCCAGTGCGCAAACAGCAGATCGTGCCAGTTCTGAATCATGATCCACGGCTTGTCTGGCATGGGAGCAGTACGATGAGCGGTGTGGTCGAGCAGAGGATGCATGGCCGAGGCCGCAAGGAGTGTACAACAATACGGTTCCTTTAAATTGTCAGAGCTGGATCACATCTTTAGATCGTGAGATGTGGAAAACTAAGCGCTATTGGGGGATGCCAGTTGGACTACAATCTGGGCAATCCCATGTCTGAGTCGTCCTCCGCCAAACCCCTGACTTCCCACAATAATGGAACCAGCCACGGCCCGCAGGTCAACGTGTTTGCGGTACACGGTGTTGATCCTGAAGTGCAGGCCTATGCTATGGCCAAGTACTCACGCTCCGCGCTCTCCATGAAGGAGTCGCTCAAGGAGATCAGCGAGCAAAAGGCCGAGCAGTTCCTGAATACCTTCTATTTCCAATATGGCCACCGGTCCATCGCCGATCTGGCGCACATCGCGCTGGCTGTGGAAAAGCTTTCCATCCTCGCCGCAATCGTGCTGGTGGATGAGCAGCGTTGGGACGGGCAGGAGCGCTCCACCCGCTACCAGAATTTTAAGAAGAGCGGCTATTACGTGCCTGAGGTCGGGACGGGGGCGCAGCAGGAAGAATTACGCAGGCAATATACCGCGACCGCAGATTTCCTCTTTGCCGAATATGAAGCCTTGACCCGGGAAATGCTGGCCTACTATACCAGCAAGGTCCCTCGGCCGGCTGAAATGCCGGAAGATGCGTACACGCGCACCTTGCGCGCACGGGCCTTTGACGTCGCCCGCTACCTGCTTCCGCTGGCCACCAATACCTCGCTGGGTCAGATTGTGAATGCGCGCACGCTGGAAACGCAGATCGCGCGCCTGCTCTCCAGTCCTTACCCCGAAGTCCGTCATCTCGGCGAACTGCTGAAGCAAGCCGCCCGGCAGCCTGCCTACAACGCGCAATCGGAGTGGCTGCGCGCGCTGGTGGACGAAATCAAACAGGCCAATCCGGAAATCGGCGCCCGCGCGGAGCAGCAATTGCTGCGTCCGGTGAAAGTCGCGCCCACGCTGGTGAAGTACGCCAACCGCAACGACTATGAGATCAAGACGCGCGAGGAACTGTCCCACGCTGCCGCTGAACTCATGCAGGGCGCTCCCATCGCTGATGCTCCGCTAGTTGACCTGATAGAAGACGGGCCGGTGGAAGTCGAATTGGCGGCCACCCTGCTCTATTCCGCCTGCCACTATCCTTACCGTCAGGTGCGGGAGCGGGTAGAGTCCATGCCCGCCGCTCAGCGCGATGAAATCATTGATATGGGTCTGCGCCATCGCGGCCCACACGACGAGCTTTTGCGCTCATTTCACTCCGGCCAGGGCTTCTGTTTTGACATCTTGATGGACATTGGCGGCTTCCGGGACATGCACCGCCATCGCCGCTGCACTCAAATCGAGCAGGGTTTCACGGCTCTCCATGGCTACGATACGCCTGAATATCTGGTCACAGCCGGGCTCAAGCAGCGCTATGAGTCCGCCATGCAACGGGTCATTGACGCACAAAGCCATCTCAACCACGCCGGCTGCAGTGAAGCGGCGCTTTACCTTCTGCCGATGGCGTTTCGCAAGCGTACCTTGTTCAAAATGGACTTTGCTGAAGCGCTCTATATCTCTGAACTCCGCAGCGGCCCCGCCGGACACTTCTCCTATCGTTCTGTCGCGTACGCAATCTATGAGGCAGTAGCGAAGAAGCATCCTTCGCTGGCCCGCTACTTCCGCGTCACCGATATAAAGGAGCCGGTGGATCTATTGCGCCGATGATGTCAGAAGCCCTTCTGGCGTCGCTTCTGGCTGGCTTTGGTTGCGGTGATCGCCGGAAACCTGATTTATCTCGCCTTCCAGCGCTTTTTGCCCAGCAACGCCCGGCATATGGCCTTTCGCATTGACTTAGGATTGGTGCTGGATTTCTGGCTCTGTGTAGTCATTTGAACCTGCTATTGTCCTTTTTCGCGTCCAGGCACTAGACACTTTCGTGCGTGGCCACCTACTTCCGTGTGCCTATGATCCGCTGTAAAATTTCAGATAATACAACGCCACTGGCCGAGCTCTCACCCCCTCTGGAGCGCCGACGCTGTTTCGCGTCCCGGGAGC
>JAICYU010000088.1 GCA_025934025.1 Terriglobales bacterium | reverse complement strand
TCTTCCTGCTTTGCTGCATCGGTCTGAGCGCGGGGGCGGCCGACACGCGTTTCAGGATCGCGCTGCCCACAACATTCAAGCAACCGGTGAGCGGGCGCGTATTTGTAATCATTACCAGGGCAGGCGATCCAGAGCCCAGGCTGCAGGTTGGCTCGTGGCGCGAGCGCGTGGAATTTATCGGCCGTGATGTAGACCTTGCTCCGGGGCAAGTTGCCACTCTCGACGCCCTGACGCTCGGTTTTCCTTTTCGCTCGGTTCGCGAGCTGCCGCCAGGGGACTACTATGTGCAGGCACTCCTCAATATTTACACGCGATTTCAGCGTGCCGATGGACGCACCATCTGGGCGCACATGGACCAATGGGAAGGGCAGCAGTTCAACAAGTCACCGGGAAACCTGTATAGCCTTGTCGGACACTTCCATCTCGATCCGTTGGGCGGATACGAAATCCAGTTGAGTCTTACGCAGACGATCCCGCCGGTGCAGATTCCCGCGGACACGCAGTATGTCAAGCACATCAAGATTCAAAGCAAACTGCTAACGCAGTTCTGGGGACAACCGATGTATCTGGGAGCAACCGTACTGCTGCCTCAAGGCTACACCGAGCACCCCAACGCGCATTACCCGGTGCTCTACGAGCAGGGGCACTTCAGCCTGCGGCCACCGCTTGGCTTCAGCGAGGAGCGGAGCACTGAAGCGCAACCACCGCGAGAAGGCCGAGTCTCTGGCCAGGAATTATACCGGCGCTGGACCGCAAACAATTTTCCCCGAATGATCGCCATCACCTTCCAGCATCCAACCGTCTTCTTCGACGATTCTTACGCTGTGAATTCCGCCAATGACGGCCCGTACGGCGATGCCATCATGCAGGAACTGATTCCCTATCTGGAAGAACACTTTCGCATTATCCGGCAGCCGTTCGCGCGCGTTCTCTCCGGAGGCTCCACCGGAGGATGGGAATCGCTGGCACTTCAGGTATTCCATCCCGACTTCTTCGGAGGCGCCTGGACCTTCTACCCTGACCCGGTGGATTTCACCCGGTACGGGATCGTGAACATCTACACCGACGGAAACGCGTTTCTAGCTCCGGGATACGATCCGCCGATCCCTGAGCGACCGTTGGAGCGCACCGTAGAAGGGCTGACCGATCTCACGATCCGGCAGATGAGCCAGTTTGAGGAAGTGCTGGGCAGCCACGGCAGATCCGGCCAGCAGCTTGAGGCATGGGAAGCTGTCTATGGTCCGGTTGGAGCTGACGGTTATCCAAGGCCACTTTGGGACAAGCAGAGCGGCAGTATTGATCCACAGGTTGCCATCTATATGCGCGACCACGGCTTCGATCTGCGCTACTACCTGGAACAAAATTGGGCCAGAATCGGACCGCAGCTTGCAGAAAAAATTCACATGTATTGCGGCGACATGGATAACTACTATCTGAATCTGGCTGTTTACCGCTTGCAAAGGTTTTTGCAGAGCGTGAACAATCCGCCCTATGGCGGTTCTTTTGAATATGGACGCCCGATGAAGGGCCACGGCTGGAGTCCGCTCAACCAGGCGGAGCTGCTCAACACAATGGCCGATTACATTAGCCGGCATGCCCCGCCGGGTGCGGACAATTCCTGGAAGTATTGAAAGGGCTATTGGAGCGGTTTTCAGAGCGACTTCAAGTCCGCTCTACTTCACACTAGTGCCGCTGGGATCAAAGTCGAATTTTACGACCACAGTGGTTTCGCTCTTGGCCGGCTCGTATTTCCATTTGCGGATAGCAGCCAGCGATGCCTGAACTAGAAGAGGATTTCCGCCCAGGACTTTTGTCTCTTTCAAATGTCCATCGGCAGCAACCAGCAATTGCAGGCGCACCGTTCCCTTCATGTTCATTTGACGGGCCAGCTCAGGATATTCCGGTTGGACCATCACCTTGGGATGGCGCTCGGTATCTTCAGCAGCTTGCAGGTTCACGCATGCCGCCAGCGCAAAGCTGGCTATTATCAGCGCAGCCCAGGTTCGGACTCGCCCAAAAAGAAGGGGGCGCATAAGATTCATCGGCTCCTTGGTGGTGGGTGCCGTACGTTCCCGCAACTCGTTCTTTTCAGCGGATGGGCACGTTTGAGCGGATATTAACGATCTCTAAGCAATGTGGCAAAGTACGAAAGTAACAAATATCTCCAGTTGCCTCTTATTGAGATACTTAGAAAAATGCGCGCTATTACCCGCCAGCCACTTGCCCCCGGCTCTGGAGTTCGCTAGCCGAGCGTCCGCGCATCATCCAGTACGAGGCGCCGGCGATCACGAACAGAAATCCGGCGCTGGCAAGGAAAAGAGGCCGTATTCCTAGCGCATTAGCCAAGTATCCGGAGAGCAGCAAACCCAGCACCTGCGCGACTGAGATCAATGACATGAAGGTGCTGCTCACCCGTCCGACCATCTCTGGCGGAGTCTCCTGCTGCGACATGGTCTGCGCCGGCACCAAAACAAACGAGATTGCAAAACCCATTGTGAAGGTGCTGAAAGCGGCCATAATCACGTTGTGAAAGCCGCCCAGCAGCGCTGCTCCCACTCCGAGCGCGAATAGTCCGCCCAGCACTACATTCGTGCGCGGCGGTATTTTTTCTGAAGTAGACGTCTTCGCGCCGAGACGGGTAAGCACTTGCGAACCCGCGATCAAGCCGATGCCCACCATGGAGCTGATCACGCCAAAGAGGAACGGTCCCGCACCCAGCGAGTCCCGGATGTAGATGGAAATGAGGGGGCTGAACGAACTGAGAACAAACATGGCGACCGCCATCGCCAGGAAGACAAACGCGAGCCCAGCATGGCTGAAGATGAACTTGTTGCCGGTTACGAAATCCTGCGTGAGCGCTTGCACGGTCTTTTCTGCATTGGCGCGCGCCGGACGGAGAATAACCAAAGTTGAGATCATCGCCGCAGAGAAGAGAAAACTGGTCGTATCCAGCCAGAAGCAAATCCTCTCACCCATGACCGCGATCAGCGCTCCCGCCGCAAATGGCGAAAACAGTCGCACGATATAAAACGCCTGCGTAATCATGGCATTGGCCGCAAGCAGTCCCTGCATAGGGACCACAGTACGCAGAGTGACCGATTGCGCTGGAGCGAAAAAGCTGGAAACCGCGCTTAAGAGCGCAAAAATCGCGCAAATCTGATCGATGTCCGTTACAAAAATCAGAATGGTAATCAGTAAAGCCCGCATCAGATCGCTGGCAATCATCACGCGCTTCACGTTCCAGTGGTCAACAAAAACGCCTGCAACCGGACTAATGACGGCCAGAGGAAGAACGTAAGCGATCGTGACTGCGGTTACCTGGACTGCCGTGCCGTGCAGCTTAAACGTAATCAGGCTGATGACGCCGAACAGAGCCAAAAAATCGCCAAAGATGCTTACAAACTGCGCCAGCCAGATGGTGCGGAACGGCTTATGCTGAAAAATCGTCTTTTGCGTAAAAGCGGGCAAGCTAGATTGCGAAGCCATGCGGTAGCTTACCTCAGTAAAACGATTCCAGACGAGGGAGAGGAGGACAAAAACGGCCGGCCTCAAAAAATGTCCTTTTATTGGAGGCTTTAATGAGGTATAAGTTAAGACCCTTCTTAACTAACTGAATACAGAGGACTAAAAAGAAGGTTTTGTGAATCCGGGCCTTCAGGGTTAAAGTACTCTTAATTTCAAGAAGCAGGAAAGCACCTTTTCACAATGGCTCCGATCCCAGCAGCTTCCCTACTGTTGGTAGTGGCAACCGATGCGGCACTGCGGCTCCGGTCCGAATGGCTGGAGCATGCGGGATATCGCGTAAGCCCTGCCTGCAGTCTTAAAGATGTGGAAACCGCATGCCACCAGGAACCATTCGACATCGTGGTTATGGCGGACGCGGTTGAACCCAGAATGAAACGTGCGATCGGACTTACGGTCCGTCATTTCTTTCCTCAAAAGCCGATTCTACAGATGGGACGGATCCGCCCTGACATTGACGGCGACTGCTTCGTCACTGGAGATTCTCGGGAAGATCTGCTGCACTCCGTCTCCCGCATTCTCCGCAACGACGAGATCCGCCCAGCCGCTGTTTAATTCTGGTTCGAACTCACCTGGGCTGTGCCGGTCCCGATAGCGTCGCCGGAGAGCACCAGTTCTACGCGGCGGTTCTGCTGCCGTCCTTCCGGAGTATCATTGCTCGCCACCGGTTGCGTTTTGCCATAGCCATGCGCGACGATCGCGTCTTGCGGAACACCCTGCTCGATGAAGTAGCTGCGCACCGCCTCCGCGCGTCGCTGCGAAAGCTGCATATTGTATTCGTCACTGCCAACGCCGTCTGTGTGCCCTTCCACATCAAGGTGCAGGCCAGGATGGGCGAGCACGATTCCTGATACTTTGGCCAGACGTTCCCGCGCTCCCGCCAAAAGCTCGTAGCTTCCAGTTTTGAACAGCACGTCAGACATGTTGGCGATGAGCCCGCGAGCGGTGTCGCGCGTCGCAAGCACAGCATTGAGCTGCTGTAAAAGCTGGGCGCGAAGGTCGGCTTTTTCTTTCTCCGCTTGCTGGCGAAGGCGATCGGCTTCATCGGCAGCCTTTCGAGCCTTGTCCGCTTCCGTGGCAAGCTGCTGTTGCTGGGCTTCAGCCTGCGCCTTGGCGGCTTCCGCCTCCTGCTTGGCTTGCAGAGCTTCCGCCTTCAAGCGTTCAGCTTCGGCCTTGGCAGCTTCAGCCTGGGCTCGCGCGTCCTCGGCCTGCTGGCGAGCGGTTTCAGCATCGGCACGGCGCTGAGTTTCTGCGGCGGCCTCAGCTCGGGCTTGGGCAGCCCTTTCCTCCGCAGCCTTCTTGTCGGCGGCGGCCTGGGCCTGCGCATCTTCTTCGGCCTTTTGCTTTACCGCCATCACGCGGGCTTCTTCCGCGGTGTTTACGGTTTCACGGGCGAGGCTTTCGATGGTGGTTTTGTCGCGTTTTTGCACATAAGCTTCTTCCGCCTGACGAAGCTCCTGCTCAGCCTTTCCGATAATCGAGCTTGCATACTTATCGGACGCGGCGATGTGTGCGATGCGGACGGCATTGCGCGCTTCAAAAAGCGCCCGAGGCGTTTTGCGATCAATACCGAAGATTGCGTCCTGAATGTGAGTGTTGGTGGAGGAGTATGTACCGCGACCCAGCAGCTCATAACGCGCCTCAATGTTTTCCTGGCGTGACCCTGCGGGAATCACATTCTCCATCACTACCATGTTGCCGGGCTGGTTCACGGCAAAATACGGTTCGGCGGTGACGATCAGGCCGAAGGTCTGCATTTCAGTGAAGGCTTTCACCCGGCTGCTGTTGTGGTCGAGCACCATCTCTCCCAGGTTTACCGCTCTGCCTTCAGGCGAAACCGCCCACAGTACCAGGCTCAGGTATTCGAGACCGAATTTCGTTGGATCATCGAGATTTTCAAAGTGCGCATCAATCTCAACGCTGCTCTTCTTGCCGGTAACTTTGGCTTCGCCCGAGGCATTGCTCATCAATTCCGTGCCATGAATATCAACTTTGATGGTGTCGCCGCGCAGACGATAGTTCACCGCTTTAATGGTCCGAAAAACATTGGTCGCCGGCTGCTGGGCCGTGGCGAGAGCGGCACTCAAAAAGCAAAATGCAACAACCCCGAAGTACTTCTTCATGGCTACCTCAAAATGCAGATGAAATTTAGGCGTTCCAGGACAATACTTTATGTTTATGGAGCGGCCGAAGGAAAGAGCACTTGGTACAAGGGGTAAATAGCACTTTGGTGCGTGGAAGAAAATGCAGAGGATACTGAGTGGCTAGTCGCCGCAGCCGGAAGATCCGACCGTGAAGTGTCCCGAGCCGGCCTGGGATGCGATGGCGATCTCCCCGGATTGTCCTGAGGAGAAACCGCAGCGGCCGGAAATGCCGGGCGAAACCGGTGTGGCGCTTAAAGTATAGCTGGCCGTAGGGGTTGTGCCATCGCCGGTAATTTCAAAAACATATCCGCTCTTGATCCCGCTGGTAAGGGCATCATCATGAATCAAGCAGGAATTATGCGGACCGGTATTCTCGCAATCGCTGCCGTTCGTACCCAGCCAGGCAAGGCTGGGAGAGTACCCTACCTCTGGATAGAGGATTGAGTACATCGTCTCGGCTGTCTGAATCGTTCTCGCGGAAGCGACGGCAGCCGCTTCATTGGCGCGCATGCGCGCATGGAGCAGGCCCGGGACCGCGATGGCAGCAATCACCATTATGACCATTACTACCACCATCAATTCCACCAGCGAGAAGCCCCGGCTTCTCCCGGCGTGAACGGGTTTGCTAGCTGAAGACATAGAACAAAAGTAACAGTTGGGAGGATTAGGATACCTTAGAATCTCCGATTTTCACCTGATTTATTTTGCTTGATCGGCGTCCGTTTTTACATGCGAAACCAGTGGGAATCTGGTAATTCTTAATAAATTCTTCGAAAGACTTGCTGAGAATGAACTACGGTCGTCGAATCTCTGCAAGCAGGCAAAAGCAGCGGTTTCCGAAGAAGAACGGAGCCGTAAATCTGGCTTAAAGGGTGCCCAGCCGCCGTCCGGCATCAGCCACCAGTGCTCCAGCGCCCCCGGGCTGCATTTTCAGGAATGTACGGTAGGTATCCGTGGCCGCCGAACTCTTCAGCCCTTCCTGGGCACGCCCCAGATAGTAGTAGACCGGCGGTAGGATCCGGAAGGTGGGCACATCGTCCAGGAACACAGCAGAGGCTTCGCCACGGCGCTTCAGGCAAAGCTCAAATTCTGAATCCGCTTCAGTAAATGATCCGTTCTGCAGGTAAGCCAGCCCCAAATAGTAGTGCCCCAGCCAAGTGTTAGAAATCTTCTGGGCGTTGCCGAACGCGGCTATCGCGTCCTTGATGTCGCCTCGATTTAACGCCAGATTCCCCGTTAGGAGCTGGCCATAGATCTGCGGTTCCGGTTCAATGTGCGCGGAAAGCAGGGCTGCGGTTTTGGCGGCTTTGGCCAGATCTCCGGCGGAGATATACACCTCTCCGGCAGCCATCTGCACGCTTTCTTCAGGGTCAAGCTTGACTGCCTGATCCGCGGCAGCAATCGCCCTGCTCTTCTCGCCGGCCAGAAGATGCGCCTGGGCCAGCGCAATTGATTTGCCCCCTGCGCCTGCGGAATTCTTCGCAGCTATATCTGCTGCGATTCCTTTTTCCAACAAGGCTACAGCGTCTTTTCCGCGGCCCTGATAGAGCGCCAGGTCGGCCAGACCTGTTGCGGCCATGGATGCGCCGCGTGCGCCCAGCGCTTCCAGCTTCTGGTAACTGGCGGTGGCTGCGGCCACGTCTCCCTCGCCGGTTTGGGCCATGGCTAGAGCACCCAATGCCTCGGCGTAAGCCGGGTTCTGTTTCAGGACCTCCTGAGCTGCTTCCGCTCCTGCGGGATGGTCGCCTGCGTAGATGGAGTACAGTGCAAGATTGTTGCGCTGGGCCAGGGCTTTGGGCGAGAGATCCACGGCGCGACGGCCTTCCTCCATTGCTTTGCTCATGTCGCGGTTGAAAAAGTACGCCAGCGCTAGATTGCTGTAGCCCACGCCGTCTGATGGAAACTGCTGCACCAGCGCGCCATATTCCTGAATGGCTTTTTCCGGCTGGCGCGTCATCAAGTAGTAGCCGCCGCGAGTGCGGTATTTTTCGCGGTCGGTCATGCGATCAATATGCGCCATGGCCTGCTGGTAGTACTTTTCAGCATCGGCTTTGCGGCCCAGGTTGGCGCTGTTTGCGGCCAGCCCGGCGTAGGCGCGGCCCATATTGGGGTCGAGTTCCACGGCGCGCGAGTAGTGCTGCAATGAGTCTTCCCCCTTGCCTGCAAACTGCAGGTCCTGCGCTACGGCGTATTCATGCACGGCTTCAAGCGAACTTGAGGTCACCGTTTCCCGCTGCTGCTTGGCAACCGATTCCGGCGTGGTATCGCCCAGCACGCGCCTGATCTTTCCTGCGAGTTCAGTCACGCCCTGCAGCACGCCCGATTTCGGCAGCGGGTCAGTTTCGGCGCTCGCCAGCACCTTCTGCGCAACGGGATCTGTGGCTTTGCAGGAAAGCTTGTAGCCGTCGCCTTGTTTGGTGACGGCGCCGCTGATCACCACGTTCACGCCTTCGCGCAATGCCACCAGGCTTGCGGCAGAATCATCCAGCACCGCATCGCCTGGCTTGATCTGCGCCAGAATCTTGTGCGCCTGCGCGCGGCTGTAAGCGCTGATAAACGGCGCGCCTTCCATGGCCAGCGTAAAGCTCGATTCCATGGTGCCGTCAAAAACAGGATCGCCGGTCTGGTTTTGAAAATCCGCCATCAGCACCTTGATAGCGGCATGCGAGGCCGGAGCAGCGGTTTGCGGCCCGCGCAGCCAGCGCATCGTGCCCACGGCTGCAATCAAGGCCAGCACAAAAGCTATCGCGATTCTCGCGATCATCTTCTTCTGCGCGTGCTTTGCCGTGAGTGAAGGCAGCCGTGATGCCGTTTGGCCACCCTGGAAAGCATCCAGATCGGCCAACAACTCTTCGATGGACTGGTATCGCTGCGCAACGTCGCGCTCCAGGCACTTGCAGACAATCGTGTTCAGCGCCCGCGGGATCGTGGAATCCAGCGTGGAAGGCGGCGCTGCGGCTTCCTGGGTCCGCTTGAGCAGGCTGGCCACTGAGCTGTCACACTCATACGGCGTTTTGCCGGTGAGCAGCTCATAAAGAATGATGCCGACGGTAAACACGTCAGAGCGGGCATCCGCCTTCTGTCCTTTCGCCTGCTCCGGCGACATGTACTGGAAGGTGCCCATGATGGCGCCCGTGCGCGTCATCACACCCTGGTCCTGCGCGCGCGCCAGCCCAAAATCCATCACCACCACGCGCCCGCTCGCTTCCACCATGATGTTGCCCGGCTTCAGATCGCGATGGACCACTCCTTCTTCATGCGCTGCTGCCAGTCCGGCGCATACCTGGCGCATGATGGCAACAGCTTCTGTCGTCGGCAGCTTGCCCCGCTCCTCCATCAGACTGCCAAGATCGCGGCCCGGGAGGTATTCCATGGTGATGAACTTGAGGCCGCCGGAATCCCGCACATCAAAGATTCGCACCACGTTTTTGTGCGAAATCTGGCGGGCCAGCAGCAGTTCCTGGGTAAAGCGCTGCACCACTTCAGGGTTGTTCACCAACTCGGGACGAATGCACTTGAGCGCGATGGTGCGCTCGATGTCATGATCGTAGGCTTTGTACACTGCCCCCATGCCGCCAATGCCCAGCATTTCCTGAATTTCAAAGCGCCCGGCAAGGACCTCTCCAGGATGGAGAATGGCTGCGCTGTTGCGCGCAGCCCGGGCCGCAGCGGCTGAATGGGAACTGGAAGAGATGGAACCGGCAACTGTTGGCGCGTCAGAAATTCGCTTCGCGTCGTCTGCTTTCATCGGGGGACACTTCTTCCTGGGTGAACGGGAAAGCTGCTGCTGATTTGAGCAAGTATACACCCGCTCTAGAAGGGTCCCGACTGAAGAAGCGAAACAATAGAACGGATTAAGGCGACTTGTGCTGATTGAGACGGCAGTCACTGCCAGCACTCAGCAACCCTAACGCCGATTGCGACTCTTGCCTCAGTACCCAGCTGCCTTCCTTTGCTCTTACCCAGATGTGATCCGGTTTTCGCGTTGATGAACGCGCTCGCGATTCGGCATGGGTATGCCAGGGCTGAGTGCTGACTGCTTCTCCTGCTAAACTGAAAATCCGCGGAAGCGCATGGGGTCCGGTGACCCTTCCGGTCTTCAAAACCGGCGAGAGGTAGCTTCGCTGTCTCTGGTGAGTTCGACTCTCACACGCTTCCGCCAGTCTCTCCGCTGCTCGGGATCAGGAACTCGCTCCCGCATGAAAATTTAACGTGACGAAGCCAGTTGCAATCCGGCTCTGACCTGACTATAGTCTTGCGCCGTCCAATAAAGCGCGAACCGAAACCTCATCCAGCGCACCGGCGCGCGTTCCAGCAGGAGGAAGTACATGAAAGCTATGCTTAAATTCTTGACGGCCAGCCTGGCCGTCATTGTCGTTTCTGCTTTGCCCGTTGCCACCCCCGCGCAGGAGGTCCACGCGAAGTGCGACGGCTATCAGGTAGTCTCGTCGCAGTCCAGCCACGGAACGGCCACCTTCCGCGCCAAAGTAGACCGCGTGAACCAGACCATCCAATACGAACTCACTTACAGCAACCTGGAAGGCGACATTATTCAGTCGCACATCCATTTCAGCCGTCCGGGCAGTAATGGCGGCATCGTTCTGTTTCTCTGCACCAATGCGGGGAACACACCGGCTTCGGCAACTCCCGCTCCGCTCTGCCCTGGCACTCGCGAGGGAACAGTGACCGGAACATTGCACGCCGGCGATGTGGTGTACATTCCGTTTGGCAATCAGTTTCCGCCACCACCCAATGGGAGCCAGAACATTTCGCCGGGCGACTTTGACGCCGTTGCGCGCGCCATTGACGCAGGCGCAGCTTACGTTGTGGTGCACACTCAGGAGGCGCCGACAGGCGAACTACGCGGCCAGATTCCGCAGCATGACGATCACGAACGTGGTCACTGATTGACGCCGCCGTCAGAGGAAACGAAGGCCGGGCTGCTCTGCCGGCCTTTTTGCGCTCTCAGGCCAAATGCACTTTGAGCCAAGGCCAGCTCGCGCAGAGATTTCTCCCTGCGACCTGTACCGGCCTTCCCGTTTCGATATACTAAAAATGAAATCCTATTTTGCGGAAACCCTCAGGCATGCACGTTGTTTCACGGTTCAGAGTTTCAAAGCTCAGAGTTTTCATTTTATTTTTTTCAATACTGCCCCTCACGGGCTGTCTTTTTCGCAGCTCCCGGAACGTTCCCCGGACGCTGACCACCGCGCCACTTAAAGAAGCAACCTTGCCGCAGTTGCTGGCCGTGATCAACACCAGCGCGGACAAACTGCACACGCTCAAAGCCGACGTAAACATTGATGCCTCAACCGGCGGAGAGAAGAAGGGCAAGGTCACCGACTACCGTGAAGTGAGCGGCTACGTGCTGGTGCGCAAGCCCGGCATGCTCCGCATGATTGGCCTGGTGCCGGTGGTGCGCAACCGGCTGTTTGACATGGTGAGCAATGGAACCAGCTTTGAGCTTTCCATCCCGCCCACCAGCAAGTTCTACGTGGGATCGAACCAGCAGACCGGGAAGCCTTCGAGCCAGCCACTCGAAAACCTTCGACCGCAGCACATATTCGACGCATTGCTGCTCCGTCCCATTGATCCGGAGAACGAAATTGCGGTGCTGGAAAACAGCACGGAGATGGTGCGCGATCCCAAGACACACAAGCAGGCCATCGCGCCGGACTACGTAGTGGTGGTGATCCGCAGAGACGAGCAGAGCTGGTATCTTTCGCGCAAGATCGTTTTCAGCCGCATGGACCTGCTTCCCCACGAGCAGTACATCTACAATCGCAACGGAGCGGTAGCAACCTTCGCCGACTACGAGGACTTTGCCGATCACGGCGGCATCATGTTTCCCAGCCGGATTGAGATCCAGCGGCCAATCGAGGAATATGCTATTACTCTCAACGTGACCAAGCTTACGCTGAACGAACCGCTTACGGACCAGCAGTTTGTGCTGACGCAGCCGCCGGGATCGAAGCTGATAAACGTGGACAACAGGAACACCAGCGCGCAGAAGCAACCGCTGCCGCCGGTGGCGCAGGGCGGACCGCCACAGTAAGGCGGCGACGGGATGGTTCATCCATGAATAAGATGGTGCTTTCCAATCTGGCCTACCGGCCCATCCGGTCTGCCATCAGCATCCTGGCCGTTGCCATTGAAGTCATCCTGATTCTGCTGATCGTCGGCTTTGCCATTGGCGTGCTGAACGACACGCGCACTCGGCAGGAAGGGATTGGGGCAGACGTGCTGGTGCGCCCGCCCGGCTCTTCGATGATGAATGCGTTCAACAGCGCTTCGGTACCGGTGAAAGTTGCCGATGTTCTTGCCCGTCAGCCCCACGTGGCGGCCGTGGCGCCGGTGGCGATGCACGTTACTTCAACTACGAATATCGAGATCATTTACGGGATTGATCTCAAATCGTTCGAAGCCGTCGGCGGCCCGTTTCGCTTTCTCGCAGGCGGGCCGTTTCAGGGGCCGGACGACATGATGGTGGACGATTACTTTGCTTCCGGCAGCAAAGTGAAGGTGGGCGCTACCATCGAGCTGTTCAATCATAAGTTCCGGGTGTGTGGCATTGTGCAGAACGGCCGCGGCGCGCGCCGATTTATGCCTATCACAACCATGCAGGACCTGATTGACGCTCCCGGCAAAGCGTCGGCGTTTTACGTGAAGCTGGACGACCCCAAGAACGCCGAACTGGCGGTGAGAGAATTTCACAACATTCCCGGCATGTCCGAGTACAGCGTCATGACCATGCGCGACGTCGTGAGCCTGCTTGCACCAGACCACATTCCCATGCTGTCAAAGTTCATCAACTTCGTCATGGCAATCTCGGTCATCATCGGCTTCTTGGTGATCTTCCAGTCCATGTACACGGCCGTAATGGAGCGCACGCGCGAGATCGGCATCCTGAAGTCGCTCGGCGCCTCGAAGCTTTACATTGTGCGCGTAATCCTGCGTGAGACGCTGCTGCTGGCCATTGCAGGCGTCATCGTAGGGATCGTTGTCAGCGTGATTGCCGGCGCGGCCATCCATCACAGCGACCCAACACGTCCGGTGCAGTTCACAACTGGGTGGATGCTTCGCGCCACAGCGGTCGCCATTGTCGGCGCGCTGTTGGGTGCGCTTTATCCCGCTTACAAAGCCGCGGAAAAAGACCCGATTGACGCGCTAGCGTACGAATAGGCCGTGATACGCGGATGCTAGAATAGAGGCTAAGCCCCATCCGCATGGACCGCCTGCACATCCGCAATTTTGCCATCATCGCCCATATTGATCATGGGAAGAGCACGCTCTCTGACCGCCTGCTCGAGTTGACTGGCTCCGTCTCTCAACGTGAAATGCAGGAGCAGGTGCTGGACGCCATGGACCTGGAGCGCGAGCGCGGCATCACCATCAAGGCCCATGCCGTGCGGATGAAGTATGTCGCGCACGACGGGCAAGAATACCAGCTCAATCTGATTGACACTCCCGGGCACGTAGATTTCTCTTACGAAGTTTCCCGTTCGCTAGCCTCGTGCGAGGGCGCGCTGCTGGTGGTGGACGCGTCACAGGGCGTGGAAGCGCAGACGCTGG
>JAICYU010000040.1 GCA_025934025.1 Terriglobales bacterium | reverse complement strand
TACCTTGACACGGTAGAGGTCAGGAGTTCGAGTCTCCTCGTGCCTACCATCTTTTCCATTCCACGCGACGCGCGTTTTCGGGAATGGCCTGCGCGTAGAGTCAACGTAGTTGTGTGCGTGATCTTGAGCTCCGCACGCGCGCCTAAAGATTAAGCCGTTCGCTTCGTCTAAGTAGAGTAGAATAGAACAATGCTTACCCAGAACAGCCAGAAGGTCGAATTGCTCAACAAAACCGCCGATTTTTATCGCCGCTCGCTTGCGAACTACGCGCAATTCACGACAACGGAACGCAAGCCGCGCACGAAAAAACAGCTTGAGCAACGGCTCCAGACCATCCTGAAAGAGATTGACTCGCTAAAGCTCTAGTCCGAGCCACACCGGATCTGCTCCCTTTTATCAATCCCCTTTTATCGGAATGATGCGCTGTTCTTTTCCTGCAGACGCATTTCTTGTACCACCTTCTTGAGCGCTTCTGAGATTGAGATCGCCTCGGCCAGGTGATACAGTTTTTCCCCGTTGCGCGCTATGACTTGCGCTGAGTAGATTTCCTGTGTGCCGCGAGGGTGAGCAGAAATTGTTATCGTGAACAGCAGAGTTGTCATGATTCCTTTTTAGGACACCAGCGGCAAAGAATGAAGACGCGGCCGCAGTCCCCGTTTCAAATCTTTAGATGAGTTTTTCCGACTGTTCAGGGAACACCTGTACGAAGTTTCAACTGGTCGCTGACCCTGCAATGGCCGGCCAGGCACAAAAGCCTTCTGCACCGACGCCACCCACAACGTCCGTATGAGTGAAGATGGCCGCGGAGCAAGCTGCCTGATCTCCTATAAAGCCGAGGTACATGTTACAAGGCGGCGGGTGGAGTAGAGCTACTTCTGCAGGAACGGATTGGTCTCGCGCTCGTCGCCGATGGTGGTTGCCGGCCCATGTCCAGGAACCACTTGCGTTTCATCCGGCAGCGTCAGCAGTTGATTGTGCAGCGAGTGCAGGATCTTTTCGTAAGATCCGCCGGGAAGATCGGTCCGGCCGATGCTGCCGGCAAAGAGCGTATCACCGGCAATCAGCATTTGCTGTTGCGGAAAGTGCAGGCAGATGCTGCCTTCGGTGTGGCCCGGTGTTTCCAGCACGTTCCCCGCGATGCTCCCGATGCATAGAATCTTTCCTTCGCTTACCGGTTCATCAATTTGCACAACGCCCGGCGCCTTCATGCCGATCCACGCTGCCTGAAGGTCGAGCATTTTGAGCAGAGCGAGGTCGTTCTGGTTCATCAGGATGGGAGCGCCGGTTGCGGCCTTCAGCTTCACGGCGCCGCCCACATGGTCAATGTGCGCGTGAGTGATCACGATCTGCTTGAGCTTGAGATTTTCTGATTCGAGGATGCGGAGGATGTCTTCGATCTGGTCGCCCGGATCAATCACCATCGCTTCCCGGGTCTGCTCATCCCCAACCACCGAGCAGTTACACTGCAGCGGGCCAACAGGAATGATTTTGTGGATCACCGGAACTCCGGCCGTTACTTCTTCACCGGAGTGCTCTGCTTCTCATTCTGCATGATGGAGTTGGAAGCAGCGACGTGCCTGGTGGCGAAGATCACCAGCGTAATCGAGGTCAGCATAAAAATCACGGCGCACCATGTGGTCAGGCGCGAGAGGGCCGTGGCCGTGCCGCGCGGACCGAAGGCGGTCTGGCTGCCCATGCCGCCGAAGGTGGCGGCGATGTCCGCGCTTTTGCCGTGTTGCAGCAGGACTACGATAATCAGAATGATGCAAACCACTACGTGAACGAACGTGACCAAGCCTAACAGCATTGTTGTGAGATGAATCCTTTCAAAAGCTTATGGTGCGGAAGGGGGGATTTGAACCCCCACGCCTTTCGGCGCCACCCCCTCAAGATGGTGTGTCTGCCAGTTCCACCACTTCCGCACTGCTTCTGACCTGACGCCCGCAGCGCATCCAGCGCCGGTTGGGGAATCGAAAGGGCAGGAGAGGGAATTCTCATTATAGCAAAACGAGGCCGTGACCGTGCGGCGACACGATGAAGATTCATCTTGCTTCCGACGCATTCTCATGGAATAACTTGCAGGCAAGGGCCTGTTTTCCGGCCTTTTCGGCTCGAATCCGCGGAGCGTTTCTTGGCAGAGGCAAAGCCCAGCATCGAGCACCTGCAGCAGCAGCTTCAGCAGGCGGAAGCTGCCGGCGACCCGTGGAAGCAGGGCATCACGCTCAATAATCTGGGAGACTTTTTCAAGAACCGCAATGAGCAAGTGACCGCGCGGCAATACTTCCGGCGAGCGCTTGCATTCTTCACCGCGCTGGCAGATCTGGACCGCAAAGCCACCGTATTGCACAATCTGGGCGGCAGCTATCTCGCTTCCAAGGACTATGCCCGGGCGCTGGAGCAGTTTGCCATGGCGCTGGGGACCTATGCCGCGCTCAATCAGCCGCTGGGGCAGGGAATCGCCTTGAACAACATGGGCGGAGTGCAGCTCACGCTGGGGCAGTACGAGCAGGCGCGCAAACAGTTTATCCTCTCGTCCTCATTCTTTCGTTCGGCGGAAGAGCCCGCGTGGGAAGCCCAGTCCCTCGA
The DNA here is from genome assembly GCA_025934025.1 of Terriglobales bacterium. Classification (GTDB taxonomy): domain Bacteria; phylum Acidobacteriota; class Terriglobia; order Terriglobales; family Acidobacteriaceae; genus Angelobacter. The sequence continues at coordinate 18,931 of JAICYU010000040.1, read as the reverse complement.
GAATCTGGCGGCAGCCGAAGCCGCCATGGGAAGCCCGAAAGCTACTATCCAGAGCTACGGCCGCGCGCTGGAAATATGGCAACGCCTAAACCAGTTTGAGCGCCAGGCCATGATCTTGAATCGCATCGCCGGGCTGCGCGCCGCGATGGGAGAGAAGCGCACAGCGCTGGAACTTCACTCACGCGCCCTGGCGCTTGCGCAGAAGGCGAATATCGCTCTTCTGGTCGCAAACACTCGCGCCAGCCTGGGCAAGCTTTATTTCGAAGCCAAGAACCGTGATCTTGCCCGGGCGGAATTCCTGGCCGCGCTTCAGCTTTATGAGCAGCAGGGAGAGAAATCGGGCGAAGCGAATACGTTGATCAATCTTGCCAAACTTGATTTCGCCGCCGGAGAGGAGCTGGTGCGCAGGAGCGCCGGCATTTTTCGTCAGCTTGGCGACTCACAGAATGAAGAGGCGGCGCTGGCTCTGCTGCAACGGTCCGAGCCGGAGATGCAAAGCGAAACCAGAGAAGCGAAAGGCAAGTCGGCATAGACATTCGTGCATTGTGCAAGCAGTTGTCGCGTGGCGGGTCTGCGAGGAGATTGTTGCTGGTTCAAGGAACCATTGATTCCAGGTGTTTGCTTTGTGATCACCGCTTTCCCCAAACGGCGCGCTGAGGCGGGCCCCGACTTGCGGTTCACGTAAGCCTCAGCCTTGCCGGTGCAAGAAGTACACGCGGTTCGTCCAGTCTAAGTTTCCGGCGGCCCCAGCTAGCAAGAGGAGAGCCCGAATCAGCCCACCGATGTCGGACGGTGAAATCGTTTTTTCATCCACAAAAACGACGCCCGCGTGAGCTCTCCCTTCTTCTGCCCAAAGCTTTAACACTGGTGGAATCGTCCTTCGGTCGTAGGTGACCAGCGACAGTCCCTGTTTTGCCGCTTCAAGAAGGCAGAGAGAATCCTCTTTTCCCAAAAAAGCTCCGCCTTCCCACTCCGCCATGCAGTGGATCGCCAGAGATCGTCGCCGGCGTCGAATGCCTCTTGCAACATCGGGAGAAACATGCTCGTCCAGCAGCAGCTTGAGCACACATCAACTCCTACCAGCCCTTGCTGTATCAAAGTCGACTGCCTGGGGAAGCATGCGTCTCAGAGTCTCGAAGCCGACTGATGCATTATCCGCGATCGCCTCGTTGATTTCAGCGGGAAAAGCGTCCGCGTAATGAACGGCCGCTCGAACCTTTGCTTCTGGCCATCGCAGATGTTTGGCGGCAGACGAAACCTTGCCGTTGTAACCACGGAGAAGAAGAACCACTTCCCATATCGCCAGAGAGCTCCCTTGAATGCAGGCTTGGCGGCCGGCCGCCGAATCGCGGAAATCCACAAACGCGAACTCTGAACGCCGCAGCCCCTCCTCGACCAGGCGTGCACTCGCCTCGCTCGGCGTCCAGCCGTGCCGGTTGGCAATACGCTTTAATCGCTTTGCGCTCTCCTCCGGCAGGCGCATGCTGAATACTGTCGTTCGCCTTAACTTCATCGCTCCTCCCCAGCCAAATGGTGTAACTATTGTAATTGTTGTATACATATAATTGCAATGCTACTTCTCTTCCAAGAAGAGCGGATCAGGGGTTTCGAAGGTCAGTAATTGACAATCGCGGCGAACGATTTGGGCTCAAGGCTGGCGCCGCCCACCAGCGCACCATCAATATCCTGGTGCGACATAAGCAGCGCGGCGTTCCCCGGCTTTACGCTTCCGCCGTAGAGAATCCTCATCCTGTTTGCGACGTCTTCGCCGAACGCCTGCGCCGCCTGATGCCGGATCAGCCGGTGGGCTTCGCCCGCCAGCTCAGGCGTGGCGGTCTTGCCTGTGCCGATGGCCCACACCGGCTCGTAAGCAACGACAATTGGCGCTGCGCCGCCAGCGGAGATTTCCCTGAAGGCAAGGCTGCATTGCCGCCGCAGGACATCTTCAGTAACCCCGGCTTCACGCTCCTCCAGCACTTCACCCACGCAGACAATCGGCTTCAGGCCAGTGGGCAACACTGCACGGAGCTTGCGGTTCACTGAATCGTCGGTCTCGCCAAAGAACTGCCGCCGCTCGGAGTGGCCGATGATCACATGCGTGCATCCTGCCGCGCGAAGCATGGCTGGTGAAACTTCTCCGGTAAAAGCGCCATGCTGCTCCCAGCAGACGTCCTGTGCGCCGGTGTCCACCCGGCTGCCTTGAAGCGCCTCTATGGTCGCCGGAATCGAAATAAACGAAGGACACAGCACAATCTCATCGCGGTGATGCCCTGAAATGAGGGGCAGGAATGATGCAACGAATTCCCGCGCCTGGTCGGGCGTTTTGTGCATCTTCCAGTTCGCTGCCATCAGCTTTTTTCTTGTCATTGTTGGTCTACTTCCAAATCGGCAAGAGTCTCGGCGAGTTCCCGTGCCGCTCGCGCATAAGCATCCCGAGTCCGTTGATCAAAAAGCAGGAAGCGCGCCAGGCGGACTGATGGGAAATTCGGTAGCTCATGAACAACGGTCCGCAATGCAACTTCAGCAGCAGCTTCTACGGGATAACCATAAACGCCGGTAGAAACCGAAGGGAAGCTGATGCTGGAGCAGGAGAGCCGGTGCGCTTCCTGCAGCGACGTGCGGTAACAACTTTCCAAGATGTTGGCCTCATTCGCCTGTCCACCTTGCCATATAGGCCCGACTGTGTGAATTACGTACTTTACTTTCAAAGCACCCCCGCCGGTTGCCACGGCTTCGCCCGGCGGCAACGGACCGCGCAGCTCGCGAACTTTGCGACACTCGGCAAGCAGTGTTGGTCCGGCAGCGCGGTGGATCGCGCCGTCCACACCTCCTCCACCCAGCAGGCCCGAATTCGCTGCATTCACAATTGCGTCCGTTTCTTGTTGCGTGATATCTCCCAGCAGTAATTCCAGAATCGCATTGCCACCAATGCGATAGCGAGAACTCTCGTCACTCACTTGTTGGTCAGCGCTTCGACTCCCGGAAGGTTCTTGCCTTCCAGAAATTCCAGGGACGCGCCTCCGCCTGTTGAGATGTGGGTTATTTTGCCGGCTACTCCGGATTGCTGGACTGCGGCAACGGAATCGCCGCCACCAACGATTGAAGTCGCTTTGCTGTTCGCCGCCACGGCCTGAGCAATCTTCATTGTCCCTTTGGCAAACGGCGTGAGTTCAAACACTCCCATCGGGCCGTTCCAAACGATTGTTTTCGCGGTGGCAATTTCATTGGCAAAGGCTGCGACCGTTTCCGGGCCGATGTCGAGGCCCAACTTGTCCTCAGGGATACCTGCCTCTGTACTCACGACAGAACTGCGCGCATTGCCATCCATCTTTTCGGCCACTATATGGTCAACCGGTAACAACAGGCGAACTCCGCGGCGCTGCGCTTCCTTGACTAGCTCCTTGGCGAGATCGAGCTTGTCATCTTCCACCAGCGATTTGCCGACTCGCTTTCCCTGGGCTTTGAGAAAGGTATAAGCCATGGCGCCGCCGATCAGCAGAGCATCTACTTTGGTCAGAAGGTTCCGAATCACTTCAATCTTGTCGGAAACTTTCGCCCCGCCGATGATCGCGACGAATGGTTTGTCCGGATTGGTGACAGCCTTGCCCAGAAATTCAAGTTCCTTCTGCATCAGCAGGCCGGCTGCGGCCTTTCTCAGAAATTGTGTCACGCCAACGGTAGAAGCATGAGCGCGATGCGCGGAGCCAAAAGCGTCATCAACGTAAACATCAGCCAGTGCGGCGAGCTGACGTGAGAAGCTTTCATCATTGGCTTCCTCTTCAGCGTGGAAACGCAAATTCTCAAGCAGCAGAGTCTGGCCCTTTTCCAGCTTCCCCGCCATTTCTTCAGCGGCCAAGCCAATACAATCCGGGGCAAATCCAACGTTGCAATTCCTTCCCAACTGCTGATCCAGCAAGATACGCAGGCGTTCGGCAACAGGCTTCAAACTCATCTTGGAATTGACCTTCCCCTTGGGGCGGCCCAGATGCGAAGCGAGGATCAGCCGCGCGCCTTTGCGCAGGGCATATTCGATGGACGGCAGCGTTTCGCGAATGCGGGTGTCGTCAGTGACCCGGCCATCGTCGGAAAGCGGCACGTTGAAATCAACGCGCATGAAAACGCGCTCGCCTTCCAGACTCAGATCTTGAATGGAGAGCTTTCTCATGGTTCCTCTCCTTTGCTGCTAAATCCCTTTGCTCGCGATGAAACGGATCAGGTCGCGCACGCGGCAGGAATAGCCCCACTCATTGTCATACCAGGCGATCACCTTGACGCAGTTGCCGCCGACAACGCGAGTGAGAGGAGAGTCCACGATGGACGACCGGCTGTCGCCGCGGTAATCGGTGGAGACCAACTCGGCAGTTTCGTAGCCGAGAATCCCTTTCATCGGCCCATCCGCCGCGGACTTCAGGGCCTTGTTCACGTCTTCCACAGTCGTACTTTTTTCTACGAAGGCCACAAGATCCACGACTGAGACATTTGGCGTGGGGACGCGCATGGCAAAGCCGTCCAGCTTGCCTTTGAGATCCGGGATCACCAGGTGCAGCGCCTTCGCTGCGCCGGTGGAAGTCGGGATCATGTTGATAGCGGCAGCGCGGGCGCGACGCAGATCTTTGTGGGGGAAGTCGAGAATGACCTGATCATTGGTGTAGGAGTGGATCGTGGTCATGACGCCGCTGCGAATAGTAAACGTGTCATGCACCACTTTTGCTACGGGGGCCAGGCAGTTGGTGGTGCACGAAGCATTCGAGATCACATGATGCTTCGCGGGATCGTACTTGTTCTCATTCACCCCCAGAACGATGGTGATGTCCTCATTCTTGGCAGGGGCGGAAATAATCACTTTCTTCACCGGGCCGCGAAGGTGCGCTTTGGCCTTCTCCGCCTCCGTGAATTTCCCGGTGGATTCGACCACGACCTGCGCGCCAACGGATTCCCAGTTGATGGCGGCGGGGTCCTTTTCCGAAAACACCTTCATGCGGCGTCCATCAATGCTGATGGAATCAGCGCTGGCGCGGATATCGTGCTCCAGGTTTCCCAGGATGGAATCGTATTTGAGAAGATGGGCCAGAGTCGCCGGGCTGGTAAGGTCATTCACCGCGACAAATTCAAGTTCCGAATTGTTGATCGCGGTACGCAGGATATTGCGGCCAATCCGGCCAAAACCATTAATTCCGATTTTCACAGCCATCGGTTCTCAGTCCTCCGAAAAAAGCTCAGGATTTTTTAGATGAGAGTTGAGGCGAACAGGAGACAGGATGCCTCGGTTCAAAACTCTTCAGGTTAGCAGAGGAACTCGAACGCCCGCAAATTGCTTGGGCGTCACCCTATCCAAGCTGAGTAGCTGCTGAACAGAGTTTCAAAGGAAGGAGGAAGGAAGATGGTTACGAGGCCCTTTTCAGGTTTGTTTGAATCGAGTCCACAACGAGTTTATCGTTCAATCCGCGAAGCTCGCGGGAAAGCAGAATCACACGCGCGGAGGCCTCCACGACAATTCCGTTATCCATGACGCGGTCAAGAATTTCCGCGACATTCACATCGTCCAGATCCATAGGTCTCATGCAGGTTGCTCGCGAGACTCCCAGAGCGTCTACACAGGAATCCTTCTTTTTGTTAGATGCGGCCCAACCACCCATTGCACCATGACAACCGGATCTAAACAAGAAATATCGAGAGACACTGTGTCTTGCGAAATCACGCGCTCGCTGCGGGCACAGTCTGACGACTTCGCACTCTCGTGATGGCTGAACTCACAGCACGATATCCAAGCAGCAGAAGAAGAATTGCACCATACGTGAGGGGCCGTTTGAGATCAGCCTTGACCAGCCAAATGAAGTGAATGACTCCCGCTGCCGCGCTGAAGTAAATAAGACGGTGCAGTCTTTGCCAGCGCTTTCCTCCCAACCTTCTGATCGAACCGGCGGTGGAAGTCAAAGCGAGCGGCAGCATCAGCGCCCAGGCAGTCATTCCCGCAGTAATGAACCTGCGTTTCGCAATATCGTGCAGCATGGCTTGCACATCAAAAAATTTGTCCAGCCAGACGTAGGTCATCAAGTGCAGAGTGCCGTAAAAGAGCGCGTAGAGGCCAAGCATACGCCGGAATCGGACGAGTGAGGGTATTCTCACCAGTTTGCGCAGAGGAGTTACACCCAGCGTGATCAGAAGAAAGGTGAGCGTCCATCTGCCGGTGGAGCGCGTAATTACATCAACCGGATTGGCGCCGAGAAGGTCGTGAGTCGCCTTCCACATGAGCACCATGAGTGGGCCAAGGCAGAGCAGAAGGACGACTACCTTGAGAGACCGCAAAATTGGTTCCGGAATCTTTGCCATTAGAAATTTTTTCGCAGGTCCATTCCGGAATAAAGGCTGGCTACCTGATCAGAGTATCCGTTGAACATCAGAGTCGGCTGTTTGGGCGCGAAGAGACTCGCGCCAATGCGCCGCTCTGTGGCCTGGCTCCAGCGGGGATGGTCCACCGTGGGATTCACGTTGGAGTAGAAACCGTATTCGTCCGGGGCCATGACGTTCCAGGTGGTGGGCGGCATCTTGTCCGCGAAGCTGACTTTCACAATCGCCTTGATCCCTTTGAACCCATATTTCCACGGTACTATGAGCCGCAGCGGAGCACCATCCACATTGGGCAGCACTTGGTCATAGAGTCCCACGGCGAGAATGGTCAGTGGATGCATGGCTTCATCCATGCGCAAGCCTTCAACGTAAGGCCACGCGAGCACGTCACGTTTCTGGTTTGGCATCTCATCGGGAGCAAGGATGGTTTGAAACGCGATAAATTTGGCGCTGGGCAGGGGATCGGCAGCTTTGATCAAAGCGCTTAATGGAAATCCCACCCAGGGGACCACCATGGACCATCCTTCCACGCAGCGATGCCGGTAAATGCGCTCTTCCAGCGGAGCCAGCTTCAGGATGGAATCAATGTCCAGACTCTTGCGCTTCTTGACCATGCCGTCAATTGCCAGTGACCATGGCCGCGTGCGGAAATCTTTGGACATGCCGTTGGGCTCGTATTTATCAGTGCTAAATTCGTAATAGTTGTTGTAATTTGTGATGTCCTTGAACGATGTCGGCTTCTCTGTGCTGCTGTACTTGCTTTTTGTGATCCCAGTCAGCTTCTCTCCGGAAGCCTGGACCACTGACTCGTCATGGCTGTTGCTTCGCAAGTAAAAGCCGCCTGCCAGGGCAGCTCCCGCCGCCGCCGCTCCGGTGAGAAACTGCCGCCGGCTCAGGTAAGCCGCTTTCGGAGTGATTTCTGAAGAAGGAATATCGTCGGGTTTGCGGATAAGCATGTATGACTCCGGCCTGCTTATGAGATGAACTGATTAAGAGAAATGTTACATCTTCTGTACGCAGAATACGGCCTGGCGGATTTGGACATGCGTGCTGCGAGTTATGCTAGTTCGCACCTTCAAACCCAACGAAGACAGGCTCAGGTTCCAGTCGAACTCCCCAGAGATCCAGGACCTGCTGCTGAATTTCATTCTTCAGCGCGATGACATCATCTGCCTTAGCGCCCCCGCGATTCACGATTGCGAGCGCATGCTTGAGCGAGATGCCTACCGAACCTCGGGTGTAACCTTTGGAAAATCCGGATTGCTCCACCAGCCACGCCGCCGCCAGCTTCACTTGCCCATCCCCAGACTCATAGCTGGGAAGTTTCATCCCAGGAGTCCGCGCGTCAGCCAAGGCCTGAATTCTGGCTGCTTCTTCACGGGAGACCATCGGATTCTTGAAAAATGATCCGGCGCTGCGCGCGTCTTCGTCGCCCGGAATCAGCAGCATGGCTTTGCTCTGGCGGATTTGTAATACGGCTTCTCGTACCTGCAACAAAGTTGGCGGGTTTTGCGCAGTAGCAAAGAACTTCTGCAAGTCAGCGTAGCGCAACGTGGGCTGGGCGTCTTTTCGAAGACGATAGCTTACGCGCAGAATGATGTAGCGGTCGCGCTGTTGTGTATTGAAGATGCTGCTGCGGTATCCGAATCGGCATTGTTCGTTGCTGAGATCAAGAATCGTTCCCGTTGCCCGCTCAAGAACCCGCACGCTGGTGATGGTCTGCGAAACTTCCTGGCCGTAAGCGCCCACGTTCTGCACCGGCGTCCCGCCCACGCTGCCCGGGATTCCGCTCATGCATTCCAGCCCGGCGAAGTTCTCGCTGACCGTAAGCGCGACAAAGTTGTCCCAACTCTCGCCCGCCGCAGCATGGAAGGTCTGGCCGTCACCGTCCGGTTCGCGCTCGATTCCTTGCAGTCCGATTTTCAGCACCAGGCCGGGCCAGCCACGGTCGGAGATCACCAGGTTGCTGCCTCCGCCGAGCACAAATAGAGGTATGTTTTTGTCTTTCGCATTGGAAAAAGCCTCGAAAACCTCGGTTTCGCTTTTCGCTAGGGCGAAATAGCGCGCCGGTCCGCCCACGCCAAGCGTGGTCAGCGGAGCCAGAGGAATGTTTGTCTGGAGCCTCAATCGCTACCACAGTAACGCACGGCGCCTGATTCAAGCCAACATTCCTTGCTAAAATGGAATTAGACATCGAAGGAGAGGAAACGAATGTATCCAGAAATGATGATCGCCCCAATGCGCGAGGAACTGACCTCGGCAGGCATTCAGGAAGCCCGCACGGCCCCCGAAGTTGAGAGCGCCATCCAGCAAAAGGGCACAACCATGGTTGTGGTGAACTCCGTCTGCGGTTGCGCGGCAGGAAGAATGCGCCCCGGCGTACGCGCAGCACTGCGCCACAGCATTCGACCGGATCGCATCATCACCGTGTTCGCCGGCCAGGACCGCGAGGCCACGGAGAAAGCTCGTGCGTATTTCACTGGATATCCACCGTCTTCGCCCTCGATTGCGATTCTGCGCGATGGACAACTCGCCTACATGATGCAGCGCAGCGACATCGAAATGAGCTCGCCGGAGATGATCGCCTCAGCGCTGGCGCGCGCCTTTGACAAAGTTTGCGCGGGAAAAGAAGCGGTAACGCAATAGCATCCGTAGCGGAAGCAATTCTATGGTAGAGACGCGGTGCGCTGCGTCTCTACTCGCAAATTACATTCCCGGCTTCTTTTGCTGCGGGATGGTGATGTCGATTGAAGTTACCTTCCCGAAGCTGGCCAAATCGCGATCAAAATCTTTCGAATTACCCACCACCAGAACAGCCAGCTTTTCCGGATGCAGGTATTTGCGCGCGACGCGGTCCACATCCGCGGTGGTGACTTTCTCAATTCCTGCGCGGAACAACTCCAGGAAATTCGGCGGATAGCCGTAGAACTCATAGCGCATGCGTTCGGCCAGGACTTTGTCCTTAGAGTCGAACTCAAAAATGAACGAGTTCAGGATGGAATCCTTGGCGCGCTTCAGCTCCGTTTCTGTGACGCCGCCTTTGATCAGCTCGGCAATCTGTTGCTTCAGAGCTTCAACTCCGCGGGCCGTGGTGCCGCTCTTGGTTCCCATTCCAAAATTTGTAATTCCGGGATGATCGAACGCCGAGCCAACGCCTCCGCCTACCGAGTAAGCAAGTCCTTCCTTCGTTCGAAGGTTGGAAAAAAGGCGCGACGCAAAGCCGCCGCCCAGAATCTCGTTCATCGCGACAACCGCGTAGTAGTCGGGATTCTTGCGCTCGATTCCCAGATCCACCATGCTGATCTCGCTCTGGTTCACGTCAGATTTCTCGATGAAGTACATCCCTGGCTTAGGCTCATGAAAAGCAATCGTGGTACTGGTATAAGGCCGGCCTTTTGGCAGCGCAGCAAAAGCCTGGCGCAGGCGGCGTTCCATTGCAGCCGAATCAAAGTCACCGGTAATGCCCAGCATCATGTTGTTGGGAACAACAGTCTGTTTGTGCCAGGTCAGAAGGTCGTCTCGCGTAACGGCGCCGACCGTGTAGTACTCGGCAGTGCGGGCGTAAGGGTTTTCCGGTCCGTAGGCCAGCTTGGTGGCTTCGCGGCCCGCGATGTCATCAATATCGTCATTGCGGCGAGAGATGGCGCTGGCAATCTGGCGTTTGGCCAGAGTGATCTTATCTTCGCGAAATTCGGGATGTTCCAGCAGGTCGAGAATCACAGGAAAGACTTCGTCGAAGTCTTCTTTCAACGACGACCAGCTCAGGAACGTCGAATCAATCCCGCCGGAAGTCTCAACCCGGGCAGCGCGTGATTCCAGAAAATCGTCAAGCTCATCTCCGGTCTTGTTTGTCGTCCCGCCAATCCGCCAGACTTCGCCATAGATACTGGTGAGGCCGACTTTTTCCCCAGGTTCGTCGCGAGCGCCGCCGCGGATACGGATGGTCCCATCAATCAACGGCAACTCGTGGTCTTCTTGCAGAAAGATGACCATCCCGTTCGGCAGTTCAACCCGCCGGGGCTCCTGCGGCTTGAAGGCATGCAGGGGCGGAATCGGTACTTGCTCCCAGGAACCAGGAATGCCGGGAGTGGCCGCCGACTTTGGATGCTGCGCTGATGTTGTTTTTTCCGGCGCAGAAGTTTGGGGCAGAGCAACCGGACTGGCAGCCAGGCCGAGAAGGATTGCAAAAACGAGAGCTTTCCTCATTGCTGGGCTCCTTTCGGGGTTGCGGCGGGAGCAGGCTGAGGTGGCGTCGCGGCGGGAGCAGGAGTGTTGGGTGGTGGGCTGGTCTCTACAATCCCTACGGTGCGGTTCTGCTCGGTGAAGATCTTGTTGGCCACGCGCCTGATGTCGGCCTTGCTGACTTTATCAATGCGATCGATCTGGCGGAAGAGCTCTCGCCAGTCGCCGTAGTAAGCCTGATATTCAGCGAGCTGCGCCGCCAGACCCGAGTTATCCGCCAGCCCGCGAATCAAGTCTGCCTTGGCGCGAGTCTTGATGGACTGTAGTTCTTCGTCGGAGACATCCTGAGTCTTCAGTTTTTCAATCTCCTCGTGGATCGGTCCAGCCATGTCGCGCGCCGTGCGGCCGCGGCTGGGAACGGCGAAGAAGTAAAACAGACTGGGATACTTCACTCCGGGAAAGCTGCCGCCCTGCGCGGCGATGGCGATCTGTTTGTCTCGCACCAGCGAGCGGTAAAGACGAGAGGTGCGGCCCTTGGAGAGCAGGTCTGAGAGAACATCATAGACGGCGTCGTCCGGATCGCGGAAGTTCGGCCGATGATAGCCCTCAATGTAGAGCGGCTGGCTGGGATCGTGCAGAACAACTTCGCGCAGATCGCGTTGCGGTGGTTCCACCGTGCGCAACGGATCAGGCTTTGGGCCGGCAGGAATGCGGCCAAAATACTTTTCTAAGATTGGCATGGCGGTTGAGGCCTTCACGTCGCCTACCACAGCAATGACCATATCCGCGGGAACATAATACTTGTGATAGAAGTGCGTGGCATCAGTGGCGGAAAAAGAACGCAGGTCTGAGGGCCATCCCACCACCGGACGTCCGTAAGGATGCGCGGTGTAAGCGGCAGCCAGGAACTGCTCGATCAGGCGGCCCTGGGGCGAGCTGTCTGTACGCATGCGGCGCTCTTCCATCACGACATCGCGTTCTTTGTAAAACTCCCGCATCACCGGATGCAGAAAGCGCGCCGATTCCAGATAAGCCCAGAGCCGCAGGCGATTTTCCGGCATGGAGTAGAAGTAAACCGTCTCGTCCCAGTCAGTGCTGGCGTTCAGGCCCACGCCGCCTTCGCTCTCGACGATTTCGCCAAACTGGTTGGGGACAACGAATTTGTCGGCCTCTGCGATGGCCTTCTGCCATGCGGCTTCCAGGTCAGCGACTTTTTTCGGATCGCGCCCGACTTCTTTGTGGTCTTCTTCCTGGTAAGCAGCATAGGTCTGCTCAACCTTGGCCAGCGCGGCCTTTTCGGCGCCATAGTTGGTGGTGCCAATCTTGTCAGTTCCCTTGAATGCCATGTGCTCAAACATGTGCGCCAATCCGGTGATGCCCAGGACTTCCTGAGCTGAGCCCGCATCCACACGCGTGTAGAAGGAGAACACGGGCGCTTCTGGACGCTCCATTACAAGAACAGTCATGCCGTTGGGTAAAGTCTTGACCGTAATTTTCTTTTCAAAAGAGGCAATGTCCTGGGCTTGGAGAGCTGCGGAAAGAATCAGAAATGAGATAGCAAGTGCGAGAGGACGTAAATCGAGCTTCATAGGACCTCAGTAAAAAAGGGTAAAGCAGCGGAGAGGAAGTCGCAAATGCGGCGGAATCGGATTAGCGCTCGGCCAGGAGGCCGTGCGATGTTCGATTTCGGACAGCTCGATGACAGAAGCGAACAACCGCAGCTCAACGCGGAGGTGAGCATTGAAATGTAAACTGATGATTTGCAGTTAGTTGTTCGCATCTGTCTGTTCGGGTGAGGACGTGCTTGGAAATGGTGAGGAGATTCATGCCCACGCTTCTGCAGGATTTTCGCTACGCGATTCGCCAGCTCATGAAATCGCCAGGTTTTGCGGTGCTGGCGATTGCAACGCTCGCGCTGGGGATTGGCGCGAACACCGCGATGTTCACGGTCGTTGAATCGGTGCTGCTGCGGCCGTTGCCGTATGCCCATTCTGATCGCCTGCTGGCGATCGGCCCGCCGGGCGCGCAAGGACCTGGCTCGACGTCGTGGCTCAACTATCGCGACATTCGTGACCAGTCAAGGAACCTCGCGCAGAGCGCAGGCTATTCCGAAGATGTCGGCGTAGTGCAAGGCAAGGACGGGTCCATGAGCGTGGTGACTCCAGGAGCGACGCCCAGTGTTTTCCCAACGTTAGGCGTTCGGCCGCTGCTGGGGCGCACATTCACTGAAGAGGAAGGGCAATCCGGCGGGCCCAAAGCGGTGCTGCTTTCGGAAGGACTGTGGCGAGAGGCGTTCAATGCCGATCCACAGATCGTCGGGCGGAAAATTCGGGTGAACGCTCAGCCGCGGACTGTTGTCGGCGTAATGCCGGCGTGGTTCCGCTTTCCAGAATCCATGGGAAATGATCTGCGCAAGGGACTCTGGCTGCCGATCCAGCCGAACAAGGAGATGCTGAGCGAGCGCGGATATCACTTCTTCCACATTGTTGCCCAACTCAAGCCCGGAGTAACAGCGGCCCAGGAAAAGAGCGAGCTTGCATCCATCGCTCGGCACATCCGCGAACTTGATCCCACGAAGAACCGCGACCTGGCATTTGACGCGGCTTCCTATCAGCAGGTGCTCACAGGACCAGTGCGGCCGGTCTTTATTGGGCTAGTAGTTGCGCTGGGACTGGTGCTGCTCATTGCCTGCGCCAATGTGGCCAATCTTTCGATTGCCCGCTGCATCGGACGGCAGCAGGAATTTGCCGTTCGCGCCGCGCTGGGCGCCGGCCGCATGCGGCTGGTCCGGCAAGTTGTAGTGGAAAGCTCGGTGTTGAGTCTTCTGGGTTGCGCTGCCGGATTTTTCCTCGCGCAGATCGCAATTTCAGCTATTGGCAAACTTCCGCCAGACACGATTCCACGCGCTACCGACATCTCCCTCCGTTGGACGGTGGTGCTGGCGCTGGCCGCGATTGCGACAATCACCACAATTTTGTCGTCGCTTCTGCCGGCGTTGCTGGTGGCTCGCACGGATCCACAACCGGCGCTGCAAGCTGCTTCACGCGGGGTGGGCACGCGTTCTGCCCGTGGCCGGCTCACTGGCTGGCTCGTAGCAGGCGAGGTAGCGCTTTCCGCCAGTTTGCTCATCGCCACTGGTCTGCTCTTTCACACACTCTGGAACATGGAGCACGCGCGGCTGGGCTTTGAAGTGAGCCGCGTGAGCACATTCACTGCCGTGCCTGCGGATGCGAACGGGTTTGGCAACGCTTCCGTTTCAGAGCAAGGCGCCAACACCTCCCCTTCAGTTGCGGTTGTGGCCTATCAACCTGTGTTGGAGCGGATGCGGCACCTGCCGGGAATCGAAGATGCCGCGCTGGTCACGGCGCCTCCCCTTTCCGGAATAGACATGGGGACAAGCTTTGACATCGTAGGGACACGTCACGATCCCGCGAATAATCGCCAGGCGCAGATTACTGCCGTGAGTGGAGACTACGCTCACGTGATGCGCACGCCGGTGATTCGCGGGCGCATGATCACCGATGACGATACGACGGACGCCCCGTTCGTGGTGGTGATCAATGAAGCGCTGGCGAAAAAGTATTTTGCTGGACAAGACCCAATCGGGAAGCAATTGGATCTGGGCGGCAAAGATACCGGGATGATCAAGCCCTATACGATTGTGGGGATCATGGGAGATCAGGTAACGGCCAGCGTGGCGGAAGGAGCCAGGCCGTATCTGATGGTTCCATATCAGCAGATTCCTACGACGTCACTGTTCTATCCGATTTTGTTGAAGACGGTGGTGAACTTTACGGTGAAGTCGCGCACTGACATCGCGATTGCTCCTGCAATGCGGACGGTATTCAAAGAGGTGGCGCCCGACTTTGCGCTGGACAACTTCCAAACCATGCAGCAGGCAGTGGACCAGAGCAACTTCAGTGACCGCCTTGGCCTGTACTTAATTGCTGCGTTCGCCGGTATGGCGATGTTGATGGTGGTAGCGGGATTGTATGGAGTGCTGGCGCAATTGGTCAGCTACCGCCGGCGCGAAATTGGCGTCCGGCTGGCTTTGGGCGCTACGCGGCAGAGCATTCTGACTATGGTGTTGCGGCAGGGATCAGTCCTGGTCGGGGCGGGGATTGCAGCCGGAGTTGTGCTCGCGATCGCCACAGGCAGGCTGGTGAAGGGCTTTCTCTATGGCGTGAAGCCGGTGGACGTTTGGACTTATCTGGGTGTGATCGTGCTGCTGTTACTTGTAGGAATGCTGGCATCGCTGATTCCGGCCCGGCGCGCCGCCGCCGTGGAACCGATCCAGGCTCTGCGAGAACAATAGCTCAGCGTTAAGGACGCGGAGCAGGGGCTGGTCCGGGAGGAAGAATCTCGGGCTCAGATTTCGTCTGCGCCATGCTCTTCTGCGTCACGTAAAAGACTGCCATGGTCCAGGTGGGCACGAGATCAAAGCCGGGAAGCATCTCCGCAGCCATGGTTGGCAGGAACGCCCAGTGCCAACCCAGCAGACGAGTCAATATGACGGCGACAATCAAGTCCAGCGCGCCATCGGCGGGCGAGAGCGCGCCTTCGGCAAACAAGGGCATTGCAAAAATCTGGAGTGCGTCTGCGGCGATGGCGATCGCCCAGGCCAGCCGCAGTTCCGGCGTATTCAATGATTTAAGAAAATTCCACATCAGAAAATGCCCTGTGAATAAGATGATACACCGCTGATTTCGGTCGCACGGAATCCAGCTTGTGATCCCGTTCTTGTATCATGCGGCAGGCAGCCAGCCGCAAAACCATGGCCTCATCCGGCGGAACTCAACCGCACGCTTCCTCGCCGCAAAGTGCGTCACTGGCGCGGCGATTGGGATTGTTCGACGCCACCATGCTGGTGATGGGCGGCACCATCGGCGCAGGCATCTTCATCAATCCCTATGTTGTTGCTCTGCGGGTACACACGCCTGCTCTGGTGCTGGGCGCATGGGTCGCCGGCGGCGTGATTGCTCTGATTGGCGGCTTCATCTGGGCGGAGCTGGCCGACCGCATGCCTCACGTTGGCGGACAGTACGCCTACCTGCGCGAGGTCTATCACCCGCTGCTGGCATTTCTTTACGGTTGGGTCCTCTTGTTGGTGATCCAAACCGGCGGCATGGCTGCCGTGACCGTCACATTCTCGCGCTATTTTCTTGAACTCACCGGTATCCACGCTGCCGACTGGCAAATCGCGCTCCTGACTTTGGGAGTTTTAACCGCTGTGAACTGCCTGGGAGTGCGCGCAGGCGGGACAGTCCAGAGCGCTTTGATGGTGATGAAGATCGCTGCGATTGCGCTGCTGGTGGGCGCAGGAGGATTTCTGATTCACGACTCGCACGCTGCATGGCGGCCCGTTTTCGACCAGCCGCCATCGCTCGGCCTGGCCTCCTCCTTCGGCGCTGCCATGGTTCCGGTATTGTTTGCATACGGAGGATGGCAAACCGCCTGTTTTGTTGCAGGCGAATTGAAACATCCTCGCCGCGACTTGCCGCGCGCGCTGATTCTGGGAGTTGCCGGGGTGGCCATCCTGTACACGCTGGTGAACTATGTTTGCGTGCGCGCGTTGGGAGTGGACGCCCTTGCCGCGACGCACACACCAGCCTCAGCGGTAATGCGCTCTGCCATGGGAGAGTTGGGAGGAACGATCATCGCATTCGGTATCGCGATCTCGATTGTTGGCTTTCTCAGCCAAAGCGTTCTCACGGCGCCGCGCGTTTACTTTGCCATGGCTGAAGATGGAGTTTTCTTCCGACAGCTTGCATGGGTGCATCCGCGCACGCATGTTCCCGTGCTGGCCATCACCTTGCAGAGCATCTGGACCATGGTGATTCTGCTCTCAGGCAGCTACGAAAAAATTCTGAACTACGTCACTTCAATGGACTGGATCTTCTTCGGCCTCACCGCCAGTTGTCTCTTCGTGCTGCGCAGAGAAAATCCTGCGTCCAACTTCAGAATGCCCGGGCATCCCTGGACGACGGCATTTTTCTGTTTCTGCTGCGCCGCCGTAGTCGGAAACACCATTTACCGGTTTCCCGGGAATACGCTGATCGGTATAGCCATTCTCGCAACCGGCGTGCCGGTGTATTACATTTGGAAGAGAATCTCATGATGGCAAACATCCGAAGCTCCGCCGGATCGGAATACATGCGCTGGGCGAAGCTCTACTCCGGGGCAAAGCACAACCTGGCCACCAGCGGCATGGCGAACCTTCCTTTGGCCGAACTCGGGGTGGAAGCCGATCAGTTGGAAATCAACGGTTCTGATGCATATGGTTACCCGCCGCTGTTGGAAGCGATTGCGGCGCGTTACCAAGTGGATCGCGAAAATGTTGTCAGCGCCATGGGAACGTCGCTGGCGAACTATCTTGCGCTTGCGGCGGCAACCGAGCCGGGCGATGCATTGTTAATCGAGCAACCGACGTACGATCCTATCCTCGGCGTAGCGCGCTATCTGGGGCTGGAAATCAGGAGATTCGCGCGTCCGGCGGAAAAACAGTTTGGCATTGATGTTGAGGACCTCGAACGTAATCTCAGCCCGCGCACGCGGGTGATTGCGCTTTGCAACCTGCACAATCCCAGCGGCGCGCTGATTGATGATTCGGTGCTGCGCGAAATCTCAGATCTTGCCCGGAAACGCGGAGCGTACGTCCTGGTGGACGAGGTTTATCGCGAGATGCTGTTTGAAGCGCAGCCGCAAAGCGCGTTTCATCTTGATCCAGAGCGCTTCATCGTTACCAGCAGCCTGACCAAGGCTTATGGGCTGAGCGGACTGCGCTGCGGCTGGGTGCTTGCGCCGCGAGAGCTGGCGAAACGGATGTGGAGCCTGCACGATATTCATGCGGGAACTTATCCCTTTGTTGCGGAAGCTCTCAGCGTGCTTGCTTTCGAAAAGTTGCCGCAGATCGCCGCGAAGATGAGAGCTATGCTGGATGAAAACCGGCGGCTGTTGCGGGAATTTCTGAATGG
Organism: Terriglobales bacterium; assembly: GCA_025934025.1. GTDB lineage: Bacteria > Acidobacteriota > Terriglobia > Terriglobales > Acidobacteriaceae > Angelobacter. The sequence goes on along the minus strand of JAICYU010000040.1, from coordinate 1,427 downwards.
GCGCGGCGATCTGGAGTATTTCTGGCCTCAATATGGAACCATCGTGTTTCCACGTCTGAAGCGCGGCAAGGTTGATGATTTTTGCCACTTGCTGCGTAATGAGTTCAACGCCAGTGTCGTGCCGGGAAAATTCTTCGAGATGCCGGACCATTTCCGTGTGGGCGTCGGCATTCCGACCGAGCAAGTTCGCGCCGCACTGGAGCAACTGGGAGCGGCGCTGGAGCGATATCGCGGCCAACACGAAAAGGAATTGGTTTTTCGGGAGGTCAAGGCGCATCAGGATCTTGAGAGAGCGCTGTTCAAGAAAACGCCGGGTCATGTCTGAGGCTGTTCAGGGGCTGAAGCCCGAAGTCTTATAACATGCTATTCGGCACGAGTAAACTCATTCCCGGACACTTGTGTCGCGGGGCTGAAGCCGGTTCCTTTCGATCCAAGAGGGCACGACTGAAAGTCATGCCCTCACACTTGTAGCGCATGTAAGAGCTTTTCGCAACCTGGGATCAAGTACTGACACACTTTTTTGATGGGCGACTCTTGTCAGGAGGTTCAGGCTCAGGAATCCTTGCGCGCGGCGAACGGGCCGGCGCCATGGCAGGCGATCAACAGGGCCACAAAGCAATAGATCACAGCGAGTTCGCCGTGGTTCACGATGGGGAAAAAGCCGCCCTTGGCGTGCACCATGAAATACGCCATGGCCGTCTCGCCGCTCACGATGAAGCCGGCGATCCGCGAAAACAGGCCCAAGCCGATCAGAACGCCGCCGCCGAATTCGATGATTCCGGCCGCCAGCATCAGGGGAACGTGAATCTGAGACTTTCCACCGAGGACGCCAAACAGCTTTTGCGCTCCATGACAGGCGATCAGAAAACCAAAGATGATGCGCAACAGGGCATAAGCCACCGGCTCGAAGTTGCTCAAGAACTTCATTCTCTTCACGTCCTCACTTCAATGGGTTGATTGTTGCTGAGTCTACCTGCAGCACAAGGGAATTGTCGAGAGTACGTTTTCATTCAACGGCAATGATTGAGCAGCCGCTCGGGGTATAATGCAGCCGCAATCAGAGGAAAAGATCAATGAAATGGCTGCTGCTATTCGTGATCGTGGTGGCTGCGCCGGTCATTATTGCCGCTTCTGTAGGCGCGCTGCTGCCGAGAACGCATGTGGTTTCCCGCAGCATCGTTGTGCCGAAGCCGCCGGAAGAAGTATGGGCTGTCATCAGTGGTCCTCCCACCTGGCGCGCAGAGATTCGTAGTTATCAGGAGCTGCCTCCGCATAACGGCCGCCGCATGTGGAGGGAAACCGATTCCCATGGCCAGACGATCGCCTACGAAGAGATCGAGTCCATCCCGGCGCGCCGCATGGTCGCCCGCATCGCCGACAGGAAGCTTCCTTTCGGAGGCACATGGACGGTTGACATTGCTCCATTA
>JAICYU010000208.1 GCA_025934025.1 Terriglobales bacterium | reverse complement strand
GCTGGAACTGGCCGCGAGCAGAGCGAAGTGAGGGATTTGGTAATTGAGTAATTTGGTAAGGTAGTAATTTGACTGTTGGAACTAATCAGCTGCAAAAAAGCGCTGAAGGGATTTGGTAATTGAGTAATTTGGTAAGTTGGTAATTTGACTGTTGGAACTAATCAGCTGCAAAAAAGTGTTGAAGGGGTTTGGTAATTGAGTAATTTGGTAAGTTGGTAATTTGATTGTTGGAACTAATCAGCTGCAAAAAAGTGTCAGGGCATGACTTTAGTCGTGCCGTCTTTAGCTTTTAGAATTTTGGGCTTTAGCCCCTGAGAACCGACATTTGCAAAAATGCAAGGCTGTAATGCTCCAGAGACTATAATGCTCAGGGCCGGCCGCGCGACCCAATGGCGCAATTGCAAACCCTACACCCAATTACCAACTTATTAAATTGCCCAATTACAAATCCCATGAAACTCTCCGGCACCCACCAGCTCTCCGCCCCGCGCGAACGCATCTTCGACGCTCTCACCGATCCGGCTGTTCTGCAAAAATGCATTCCCGGCTGCGAGCAGTTGGACAAGAAAGGAGAAAACCAATACAAAGCGGCGCTGGCGATTGGGGTCGGTCCAATCAAAGGAAAGTTCAGCGCCACCGTCACCCTGCATGATCTGCGCCGCCCTGAACATTACAGCCTCTCGGTTGACGGCGCCGGCCAGCCGGGATTCGTGAAAGGTTCAGGCCGGCTTGAGTTTCGTGAGGGCGGGCAAGGCACAATCGTCGCCTACTCCGGCGAAGTCAACGTGGGCGGACTGCTGGCCAGCGTAGGCCAGCGCATGATCCAGGCCACCGCCAACATGATGATCGGAAGATTCTTCTCCGCCTTGGAGAACGAAACCGGGGGGGCCTCCGAGAAGGCTTCGTGAAAATGAAAAAGGGCACGGCTCACGCCGTGCCCTTTTGTTTTTCAAGTATCAGTTAACGTTCAGCGTAATCCCAACTGCGTGGATGAGTGATCCGCTGGTTCCAGTGATGGTTATCGGATAGGCGCCCTGCTTAGCATTGTTCGGCACCTGGAAGGTCAGAGTTGAGCTGCCACTTCCGCCCGCGATAGTTGTGGGCGCAAGCGTCACCTTCACACCTGAAGGCGCTCCCGTAACGCTCAAGTCTACATTTCCGGTGAACCCGTTCGTTGCAGCCACGCTAACAGTTTCCGAGCCGGTCTTGTTGCGCTTCACTGTAATGTCAGTGGCCGCAAGCGTGAAGTCTCCAGGAGTTGCCGGATTCACGATCAGTTGTACGCCGACGCTGTGAACAAGAACGCCGCTGGTTCCGGTAATCGTCAAGTTATAAACGCCGGGAGCTATCGTGACGGAAGTCGTCACAGCCAGGTTCGCCGTGCCCGCGCCGGTGATCGAGGACGGCGTGAACACACCGCTCGCGCCCGCAGGCAATCCGCTGACGCTTAAGCTGACAACGCCGGTGAACCCATTCGCGCTGGTTACGGTTAGGCCAAATCCGGTGTTTTCTCCGGGATTGATGGTCTGCGACGCGGGGCTGGCCGTCATGTTGAAGTCGCCCGCCGGTGTCACAACCAGAGTGATGGAAACGGTGTGAGTCAGCGTTCCGTCCGATCCGGTCACAGTCAGCGGATATGAGCCGGGAGTAATGGTCGTTGTAGTCGTGATGTTCAGCGAGCTCGAATTGCCCGCCACTACGCTGACCGGATTGAATGTTGCCGAAGCGTTTGCCGGCAATCCGGTGACGCCGAAGCTGACGGTTCCTGTGTATCCGCTGATCGGATTCACGGCGATGCTGTAGCTGGTCACGCCGCCCTGATTGATCGTCTGCGATCCAGGAGTCGCCGAAAGCGAGAAATCAGGAGCGGAAACCACGAGCGTCACCGCAGCCGTGTGCGTCAGGGTTCCGTCGCTGCCGGTAATCGTCAGCGCATAGCTGCCACTGGTCGTTGGATTCGCTGTAGTGATTGCCAGAGTTGAGGTTCCTGAGCCAACAAGGCTTGCAGGCGTGAAGCTCGCAGTTGCGCCCACCGGCAATCCGCTTACGCTGAAGTTCACCGTTCCGGCATAGCCGTTGATTGCGGAAAGCGTAACCGTGTAGCTGGTTGAGCCGCCTTGCTGCACCGATTGCGAAGCCGGAGCCGCAGATACCGCGAAGTCAGGCTGGTTCACCACCAGCGTGACAGTAGCGGTGTGTGTGTGCGTGCCGTCGGTTCCGGTGATGGTCAACGTATAGCTTCCCGCCGGAGTTGTCGTTGTGGTGCTCACGGCCAGGCCTGTCGTCCCAGAACCGACGAGGCTCGTGGGAGTGAATGTTCCTGTTGCGCCTGCGGGCAAGCCGCTTACACTGAAATTCACTGTGCCGGCGTAGCCGTTGATAGGCGTTAGCGAAACACTATAACTGGTGGAGTTGCCTTGCACCACTGTTTGCGAAGCCGGAGTCGCTGCGATCGAGAAATCAACCGCAGAAACCACCAGCGTGACGGATGCAGTGTGAGTCAGCGTTCCATCTGTTCCGGTGATCGTCAGCGGATAGCTTCCGCCCGGCGTTGTAGCGGCGGTGCTCACAGCCATCGTGGTTGTGCCGGACCCGGTAATGCTCGCCGGAGTGAACGTTGCGCTTGCTCCCGCGGGCAGACCGTTCACGCTGTAGCTCACCGTTCCTGCGTACTTGTTGATTGCAGTCTGCGTGACCGTATAGCTGACCGAATTGCCCTCAATTACCGTTTGCGAGCTCGGAGTAGCTGCAACCGAGAAATCCGGGTTCGCGATGATCAGCGTGATGGCCGCGGTGCGCCCGACCTTGCCGCTGGTGGCGGAAACCGTCAGCGGGAAAGTGCCGAGTGTCGCCGTTGCCGAAGTCGTGATCGTCAGCGTTGTGGTTCCCTGCGTGACGACGCTGGGCGGATTGAAGCTTGCGGTCGCCCCATTGGGCAATCCGCTCACGCTGAAGTTGATCGTGCCTGTAAAGCCATTCACTGGAACGATGCTGAAGGTGAACGTGGTTGATGCGTTCTGCCCCACCGTCTGCGACAGCGGGCTGGCGTTCATGTTGAAGTCCGGTGTGCCGGCGTTGTTGTTCCAGAAGTTCACCAACTGCGTCACATCAGGCGATCCCCAGCCGCTCGACTGGTCATAGCCGACGCCCGCTTTGAAGCCATTTACGCCGGGAACGCTGTTGTCGCCCAGCGTCACGTCGTGATAAACGCCAATTCCGCCCGCGAACTGGTTCCGCGCCATCGAATAGAACACAGGATTGGCATTGCCCTGCGGCGATCCGGTTTGTTGCAGCACCAGCGCCATGATGCTGGCGAAGGAAGGCGATGAAGCCGAGGTTCCGCCCACACCTTCCAGTCCAGAGAATGTATCGGTGTGGCCCTGCACCACGATGTAAGCATCGTGCGTGGCTGCGCTCAATGAGACGTCAGGAACCAGCCGCTGCCCGCCGCCGGGAATGCCGGTTCCGGTCTGATAGGAAGGTCTTCCGTACACCGTGCTGGTGCCGCCGCCGGTAGCCAGCAGGCCTGAGCCGCCGTCGTTGGCGCTCTCATTCCAAACGCTTTCAGGAATGTAGCTGATGGCCGATGACTGATCGGGATTGTTGACATCATTCCAGAACGTGCCGGTGCTGTCGTTGAACAGCGTTCCGCCCACAGCCACGTTGTTGGGGGTCGAACTCAAGCCGCTGACTGCCGCCACTGTTCCGTTCACGGAGTTTGGCGCGTCGCAACCTGCTGCGCCGCTATCACCGGCAGCAACGAACGACGTAATCCCCTGCGCCGCGGCCTGCGCCCACAGCGTCCCCCAGAAATTGTTTCCTGTGGTACCGAGCGCTGACTCGCACAGCCCAAAGCTCGTGCTCATCACTTTGGCAATGTTGTTGTTGACGATGTACTGCGCCGAGAGATCCACGCCGTCCGTGGTCTGGGTGGACTGCGAGATCACAAAATCAATCGTCGCATTCTTGGCGATTGCGCCTGCCCACTCCACGTCCAGATCAGCTTCTGTCTCTTCCGCTCCGCCCAGGTCGCCGGGGTCGGCGCCGTTGTTGATGAACACAGGATCGTTGGCAGGCAGTCCAAAGAAACTGCGGAAGAACTGCACGTCTGTCAAATTAATATCCGTGCGGCCCACGATCGCGATCGTCTGCCCCGTGCCATCAATCGCCGGCGTCGCATTGTAAAGCGGCGTTACGTTGTAAATGGTGGCAAAGTCTCCCGGCGCAATGAAATGCGATCCGTCCGTGGCGTTGGTAAAGTCCGGCGGAAGCTGCGACACGGTGCTGTTGCGGTGCTTGGGGAAATCGTTCAGCGAGACCACCCCTTGGACCAACCCGGTGAGAGCGCGCGGAATGGTCGGGTCTGACGCGTTGGCGTGATGCATCTTGCCGTTCACTTCATACTGGCGGATGTTGGTCTGGAATGCGCGCTCCACCTTTTGCACGTCGCCGCTGAAGTTGATCCACATTCTTCCCTGCGCGACCTGGTCAATGGTGAAGCCGAAACGTTTCAGCCAGTTCGCGGTATCGGCAATGTCCTGGTCTGTGGGGCCGAAACGCGCGCCAAATTCCGCCGGCGTGAGCCACTGATGGTAGCTCGACGAACTCGGGTCCTGCTGGTCATTGAGCAACTGCTGCAAGGCCAACTGCGCGTCCGGACGCACCGACAGCAGCAGGATCATGTTGTTCATCTTCATGGCGGCTGGAGCTGAGCCGCGGTCAAATTCCGCTCGCGCCATGGGATGGGTATTGCCGTGAAGAGTTACGCGATCCTGGTCGTTGATGGAGCGTTGCGCGTGCGCGCTCAGGGAAAGCAGGCCGGTCAGAGCCAGGACGGTGAACACGCATAGGCTGCGCCGGGTGCGGCAGAAAATATGGCTGTGCATTGTGCCCTCTTGATCTTTTCGTTTCTGTTGTTTTCAAGAAGCAGAGCAGCCATCTGTTGGCGAAGATCTCCCGTGAGATTGGCCGGAAGGCATCACGTCGAGGCTCTAACAATCTCGGCGTGCGACATTAAGACGCAGTTAAAGGGGAATTAGAGTTTCTAATGGTCGCGATGCGACGCGCGTTTGACGTGTTTCGCGGGCAAGACGAAAGGCGGCCTACCGTAACACTTGCTTCTGGGGGGTGAAGCTTTCAGGTTACCTGTCCAGCGTTGCTGAGATTGTAATGCCCTAATTTTTGTGCTAAATACGAGTATCTCGCCCAGTTTTGGAGATAACTGAATGGCCAGCACCGTATGGAAGGGGCACCTGACCTTCGGGTTGCTCTCATTGCCCGTGAAGCTCTATAGCGCCGCGCGCGGCGAAACCGTCAGCTTCAACCAGCTCCACCAGGACGACCACTCGCGCGTAAAACAGGTCCTTTACTGCCAGCTCGAGGACAAACCGATCCAGCGCAGCGAAATCGTCAAAGGCTTCGAATACGAGAAAGACAAGTACGTAGTGGTCGAGGATGAGGAGATTAAAAAGGTCGCTCCCAAGACCGCCAAAGCGATGGAAGTGCTGGAATTCGTGAAATCTGCCGAAGTGGACCCCATCTTCT
>JAICYU010000082.1 GCA_025934025.1 Terriglobales bacterium | reverse complement strand
GAGAAACGATGCAGCCTTTAGCGCCCCGTCCTTCCATCTTCAATGCGAGCCAGTACACTCTCTGAACCAGGATCATCAGCCCAGCCGGAGCTAATGCCGGCACAGTCTCACTCCTGGCGAGGCTTCTTCTATATCGCCGCAGCGACCTTCTGCTGGGGAGCCGCGGCCACGGCGGGCAAAGCCCTATTCAGCGGCAGGCTCTTTTCCGGCCATGCTTTTGTCTCGCCACTTGTCCTGACTCAGACCAGAACAACGTTCGCGGCGGCGCTTCTGCTGGTATTTCTGGCGGTGCGTTATGGCATCGGATTCTTTCGTATCAGCCGGCGCGACCTTATCCTTTCCTTGCTCGTGGGCACGCTGGGCCTTGCCGGTTCAAACTTCTTTTATTACTTCGCCATCGAGAGATCCACCGTTGCAATTGCGATCACGCTGCAATACACCGCGCCAATTTGGGTTCTGCTCACCATGATTTTGGCCGGAAGGGAGCGCGCCAGTGCGGGCCGGTTTGCCGCGGTTCTGCTGGCAGTGTTTGGGTGTGCTTTGACCATTGATTTGTTCCATTCCGGTCTCAACGCCAGCCGGATCGGAATTGTTGCAGCGCTGCTGGCTTCGTTTTCTTACGCCTTTTACAACATCGCGGCGCAATCGTTGGTCACGCGCAACAACCAATTCAAGATCATGGCTTACGCCCTGCTTGGAGCAACGGTTCTCTGGGCTGTGCTCGATCCTCCCTGGCGTTTGGCAGCGCAAAACTACTCGGCCGGACAATGGGGCTTCCTGTTCCTCTTCTCCTGCCTTTCCATGCTGCTGCCGTATTTCTTCTATTTCACCGGACTGAAATATCTGGACCCCACTCGCGCCGTTCTCGCCAGTTGCCTGGAGCCGGTGTTTGCCATCCTGTTCGCCGCTGTATTCGTGCAGGAAGGGCTGCGCGGCTCGCAGGTATTGGGAATCGCGGCAGTATTGGGAGCCGTGGTGATCACCCGGAAACAAGCATAGATTCGTCCAGGTTCCGCGTTAACGAGGCTTCATATCCTGAACGACATCAACGTTTACGACGTCAATGAACCTCGGCGTGCCCGGAGGCATCTTGGAAGGATCAAGGAAGTCAGCATCGAACGCATATTTGCGATCCGGTGGCCGGTACACCATGTCACAACACTTGAAGACTCCCACTCCGTAACGCGAAAAATAGAGACTTACCATCGAGCCCTCATAATGTGAGGTTTGACCATCCCACTGTTCCAGATAACGGAGAAAATTATGTACACCACCATCGGTTCCGAAATCATTGCTGGTGCTCCAAGAGGGATGCGGGAAGGGAATACTCTTGCCGGAGGCTATAGCCAGGCGATACCACGTGGTGCATGCCTGTCGTCCGGTATTGTTAGCCACCGGATTCGCCAGCGGCCCTGAGCAACTCGCTTTCCCTTTTGCAGAACGCGGGCTGAACATGCTCACCTCATTATTCCAGTTTTTCGAGAGCAGGGTCACTGCATCCGCAATCACGGCAGCCGAAGCGTGCGGATCACCGAACTGGCCGGCATCGCTGGCATTGTAGTTCCCCTCAACGTAGACAGGTTCTTCGCTGGCGATGGTGAAGCCTCCTGTGTTATTGGCAAAGTTGATGGGAAGCTGGCCCAGGCTTCCGTTGACGGCGATGAGCGCATGGCGGGCGCCGCTCACGCGGTTCAAGCGCCCGACGGTGGAGCAGTCTATGGAAATTGTAGGATCGTTGTCGGCCACTCCGAAACCACTTCCCAAGTTGGAAGCGCCGTAGGTCTGAAGAGCGCCGTCCTCGTTGACATCCTCGGCTGGCTCTCCAAAATTGTCTGAAGCGCCAGACGGACTACTCGAATTTATAAAGTCTTCATAACCAAAATCGCCGTGCTTTCCCAGCGCGGAACCGGGTGTGCTGGGATCAGCCAGCATGCCTCTGTGGTCGCCGTAATAAAGGATGTATCCATTTTGGCTGGCCGATTCCGTGTTGACACCGGTGCCTACAATCGTCCCAAGCAGCCACTTGCGAAGGTTGCCCACATCGAGTTCCACCGCGTTCATGATGCCGCCCACGGAGCAACTGGTTCCGCTGGCTGCGTTTTCGCGCCGTTCGCCTTCGCGGGCATCATAAAAATTCAAGGGCAGCCAGTTATAGTGCTGATTAGGGTTGCTGTTATCAGCAGTTCCGGGTTTGTTCAGATCAGCCAACTGCTGAAAGATGAGAATGGCATTGGGATTCACAGTATTGCTTCTTCCGTGTTCCAAATCCGGAGTCCAGACGTCTCGAGCAAATCCCAGCTTCAGCCACTCCTGCGTGACGTTCTTGTAGCTCCCGTCATTCTGGCGCGCTTCCACCCGCAGCCAGCCATTGATCAAAGACCAATCGCCTGTCGTCCCCGGAGGCCGCTTCCACTGATGATTAATCGGGCTAATCGAGTCGTTCGCGGTGGCTACACAAGTGGTATTGGCGCCGGTAATAGGAAAGCAAGCTCCAGGTGTATCCAGATTCACGTCTCCGCCGGAATTTGCTGATGTGGGCAGATCGGCCTGCGTGTCCGCAAGCAGAACGCGGATCTGTGCTTGCGTGAACAATCGGGATGAATTCAGGTTCGTGGTGTCCGTCGGTAAGGGCTCGCGGATGATTTCAATCGGCGGACCATCCTGCACGAATGGCAGAGTCAGTTTGCTGGATTGATGGTTAATCATGTGGTTATAAGTGTTCGCAGCAAGTGATTCCCATCCTGGAGTGAGCCCGCTTCCTTTTCCGCCTACAACGCTGCCTTCAATTAACGCCAGGGCTCGGCATCCGGGAATAGGGGGTCCGCTAAGAACAGTAGGAGTTGGAGTGCATCCCGAGGGTGCAGTTGGCACGTAGACCGTTCCTGTGTAGCTTGGCGTGGTGCTGACGCCGTTGACCAGCGTCTGGCGAATGATTTCCCCGCCAACTGTAATCTTGTCGTGAAAACCAAGAATGGCGCCACTGGACTGTGACAAATAGAGATCACCGTTGGTGTGCACTCGTCCTGCGAAATCGAAGTTAGGTCCGGCGTGATAGCTCAGGTCGGTGTCGGAGAATACTCCGAACTGAAATACCGGGATCTCGGCCACTTCAACATCACGAGTCAAGTGCACCTGCGCGCCTGAGACGCGCGTGGCGGTCACATCGAGCGAGATGGGAATCACTTGCGCGGACAATCCGGCCATATCTCCTGCGCTGATGGTCTGAACCCGGCTCTGCGGACTTCCGTCAGGATTCTGTGGAACGCTCAGAGAGTAAAGGTAACCGACTCCGGGCAGGTTCGGCTTGTCATTTCCAAGATTGATGATCTGTTGTGCGCTCGGCGACCGGTTTGAGGTATAGAGGGCCCCGAGGTCTGCCGTCATTTTTTCCATTCCGGCTTCGGCAGAGTAGTAGGCCTGGTTCTGCTCCTGATCGGAGCCGCTCATGCGCTTTTCCGTTGTCACCGTGTAGGTCAGAGTCACTGCCATCGCAGACAATAAGAGCAGAAACAGCATTACGCCGATTAACGCAAACCCGTGCTGACGAACTGTGTGCTTGGCCATAAATGCTCCTTTGCTATTTGTAACGGTCGCGGAAGCTCAAGTTTCGCGGGCTCACCGACGATGCAAGCGTCAGGAAGCTGAAGGCTCGCGCAACACCCGTCCTGCGGGGAGAACGCACGTTAAGAAAAACGTTTACTTTGTGGATGAGACCAGGCGTATTGTTTGCATTCTTCGTGTTGGTGCTCAGAGTTGTTGAAGGCGCGCCGGCTGTATCGTCGTAAAGATCATAAGAAAGCTGAAAGCTTTGCACGCCGTCAATCACCGGGCTCGGCGGCAGCGCGTTTACCTGGCGCATGAGTTGCCAGACATCATCGTCCGTTCCGGCCACGCCGTCCGGTCCAACTCCCTGCTGCAGGTAGTAGCTGATGATGAGAATCTTGCTGGCCGTTGTCGGTGGATAGGTGTTTCCGGGAGGCGGATCCTTCAACGCCGCAATATTTCCATTTGCTGCGCTTGGCTGATTGATATTCAGCGGATCGCTGTTGGCAAAGACGACCGTATTTGATCCAGGGAGCACATTGGTGACCATCCCTAACGCGCTTCCGTGGGCGTTGGTGAGCATGATGAGGTCGCCGATCGCTACATTGGTCACGCTATCGAGCTTCAACTGAGAGCCTGAGGGCGTGATTGAATTTGCCAGGCCGAGATTGAAACTGCTGTCGGCGTAAGCCATGGTAACGGCGTCTCCGGTGCCGGTGAGGACTTTGGCGTCGCCTGGGTCGGGCAGCATGGAATACAAGTGGTTCCCGGGCAGAAGATGGTTGGTGAGATAGCATGTTCCCCCAGCGGAGCAGCCATAGAGAGAAGCCGATGCGCTATCTCCGATTGGCAGCTGGATCCCGCCCACGGGCATCCCTGTTCCAGCCAGTGCGAGGTCCTTCATCACGCTATTCATCGCTGCGCGGGCGTCCTGCTGCATTTCCACCCGGACGGTTACTGTGTCACTGACTTGAAGGGCTTTGATGACCATGGTTGAAGCAGCGGCCAGAACAATCCCACCGATCAGCATTGCCACCAGCGCTTCCAATAAGGAAAATCCTTGTTCTCTTTTTGCCATTGCTGTTCCTTAGCGAAACTTCGATATGTATGCGCTCACCGTGTACGAGTGCTGCCCGAACTGAGGCACGGTGTAGCGGACCGTGACCGTCACAAGGCGAAGATTAGGATTCTCATTGGCCGTTCCTGCGATCAGGATCGGGGTGATCGTGATCTGTCTCTGAAAATTGGTTAAATTCTGGAGAACATCGTCTCCGGTACCCAGAATTCCATCCGGGCCCGGCAGTATGATGGAATCAATTTTTGAGCCACCGCTGTTCGCGTCGTCATTCGTGTTTGCGATGCCATCCGCCCCGGGCGGCTCGTAAATGGGCGTAAACCCATCAACGAAAATCCCACCGTTGGAAATGTTCTTTATTTGATCGAAGGTGATTTGTGCCGAGTCCCTGGCATTGAAGACGCTTTCCAATCCTTCTTTCGACTTCTGACGCGCGATCAAATCTTCCTGAGCGGTTTGCAGCGTGCTCAAGCCGTAAGCAAACAGTGACAATGCACTGAGAAGACCAACCGCCATGACCACTGCGGCCACCATGGCCTCAACCAAGCTAAAGCCGCGCTGCGCTGCTCGTTTGCCGTTTATCGCCATGCCACTCTGCCTCCTGCTATGGCGTTAAGTCTCCACCCCTTAAGCCGTCCAGTCGTGCCCAGAAGCGTGATAGCGCGCGACGACATCAGTTCACCGGGGCGAGCCAGATAGGCCACGCCATCGTTAATCTTGCCAGCCGCGTTCACAGCCGATCCATCGGGCTGGAAGTAGATTGTGTTCCCGCCTCCGCCTCCGATCCGATTGAAGTCAATCGCTGTGGTTCCAGTTCCAATCCCGTCGGGTGTCCCAGCCGGTGTTGTCGGGATGCCATTTACGACCGTGAACTGTACGTCGCTCGGCAAGGGCGTTACCTGAGTTTGCGGTGGCGTACCGTCACTGAAAACCAGGCTGATTGTGAGTGTCTGGGGAGCGGTAAAGGTGGCAATGCAAACCGCGCGTTTGTCAATCGCGCTCTGGCGTGCATAGCGCAGTTGCATCAGTACCGTTTCGTAAGCCGTATCCACATGAGCGTTACGGACTGCGCCGCTCACGTTCATTACCGCAACGGCTGCCGCCGTCATCAGAACGGCTACAACCACCACAACTTCCGTGAGGCTAAATCCTTCTTGTTCTTTGCGCGGTTGCACGTGAACAACGCTCCTTTGGCTCATCTCGCCTGAGAACGGAATCCTGCTTAAACCACGCAGTGAGAGTATGTCTGTGGAAAACTGAGGTCAATAACCGATGGGACAGGTGCCCAGCACCTGAAGTGAGTGTCCTTAAAGGCTTACCGCCATAGAACATCCGGTAAGGCGGTTCGCCACGTTTAAGTGTCGGTAGACGACTCATTACAAAGCACTTCATTCGTACTGGACTAACCTCATCCCGACAAAGGCCCCGGTCGGAGTTACCAAGGTACACAGTTTGCGAACGGTCCCAATTCCGACGACCGGTCACAACCGCGGGGACAGCGACCATAACCAGGGCTCCATCTGTAAGGATCGAGACGCTTGTACAATAATTTCTATGACTCTCCTTTTTCGGTCTTTGTTCTTCGCTGCTCTGGTCGCGCTATCTGCTTCCGCCCAGCAGCCCAGTCAGCCCGACGAGTCCCCGACCGCCCGCGTCAGCCTGACGATCGTCCGGGAGGAGAACGGTAAACCTGTCAGAAACGCTGAAGTTGTGCTGCACGTCCTGGATAAATCCGGCAACGAAAAGCAGGAGGGCCTGGAACTGAAGACCCATGAGGACGGCAAAGCCGAGACGGACGGCATTCCCTACGGCAAGGTGCGCATCCAGGTAATCGCTCGCGGATTTCGGACTTACGGTGAAGATTACGACATCAAGGACCCCGGTATGGAGATCACGATCAAACTGCAGAAACCCAAGCCTCAGGTTTCCATTTACAAATAACCGGCCGCGCGCTTCCGCGGTCCGGCTTGACAGAAGCACTACCGGAGTGTCATTTCTAGTAGCTTTGCATTTTGCTTTGGCGGAATCTCCAAGGGACCAAGTGAAAGTTCGAGTCTTCTATCACGGAAAATGTTTCGATGGCACCGCGTCCGCGGCCTTGTTTTCCCGCTTTTACCGCGAGCGCATTCATTCGGATGCCGACTTCCAGTTCAGCGGGCTGGTGCACCGGGCCGGAGCCCTCTTTAACGAGGCCGATTTCACCGGCGACGAAAACGCCATCGTGGATTTCAAATACTCCGCCTCTCCCCGGATCACTTGGTGGTTTGACCATCATCTGAGCGCGTTTCTTACTCCGCAGGATGCCGAACACTACCGCAACGGCGACAAGAAGCAGAAGTTTTATGATCCTGACTTCAAGTCCTGCACCAAGTTCATTGCTCATATAGCGCAAAAAAAATTCGGGTTTGACCCTGCACCGGTGGCGGAGCTGGTGAAGTGGGCGGACATCATTGATGGAGCACAGTTCGCAAGTGCCGGTCAGGCCGTCGAGATGGCCGAGCCCGCCATGAAGTTGACTATGGCGATTGAGTCCACGAATGATCCCGAGTTTTTGCCCAACCTGATTCCCTGTCTGGTGGAGGAGCCGCTGGCCAAAGTGCTGGAAGAACCGTTTGTGGCCGGCCTGCTGCCGCCATTGCTCGAGCGTCATCGCAAATCCATTGATATCATCCGGCAGCGTTCGGAATGCCGCCAGAGAACAATCTATTTCGATATCACTGACTATGATCTGGAGGGCTACAACAAATTCATCCCCTACTATCTGCATCCCGATTCGGTGTATAGCGTAGGCCTGAGCAACAGCAGCTTTCGGGTGAAAGTGGCAGTAGGCTCCAATCCCTGGACGAAGAAGAGTGACATGCTCAATCTGGCGGCAATTTGCGAGCGCTATGGTGGTGGCGGACACGCTCGGGTTGGAGCGATTTCCTTTCCCGTGGACCGAGCTGACGATGCCAGAAAAGCCGCAGCGGAAATCGTCGCCGAGTTGCGCGCGAGCGAAGGCTCCAGCGGCGAGTGTTAAGGGCTGATCTCGCAAGTGCCTGAGGCACAAGCGACGGCACTGAGGAGTAAGAGAGTCATTTAACCCTGGCCTCCAACTTTTTTGTTCAGCTTGCCATTTCAGGTTGAAGCAGAATAGATGATTCGGTAGCCTCTCAGCAGTCCATAAGGACAACCAACAACAAGTGGAGTTAGTTTTGCAGAGCATGAAAAAGCTCTTGGGTGCAGGTGTGAGTCTGGCATTGTCTCTGGCGGCGGTGGCACAGACACCGGCGCTCCAGGCTTCCAATAAGCCGCAGCAGAAGCAGCAGCGGCCGGCGGCGAAGCTTACGCCACAGCAGAAGTTCGTGATTGATACGGTGCAAATGGCCGTGGCTCTGCCTCAGCCGGATCCGCAGGACCGGCTGCGCGTGCTCTCCTCGGCGGCTGACGTGGTGGCCACCATTGATCGTAAGATGGCAAAGAATTTCTGGCGCGAAGGCGTTCGCATCGAGAGCGATCTGATCAATGTTGGCCAGACCCCGGCAATTTCCATGATGTCCACCGGAGAGGCAGATTGCGCTTCGGCGGAAGACTTTGTGGAAAATCTTCCCGCCACCGCCGCACTGCAAGCGGAGCAGTCGCTCATTGGGGCGCTGACCTCGTGTTCCAGGCAGACCCTTGATTCGGTGTCCCGTAAGCTGGACGCTGCCATACAGAAGAACGTGATTCCTTCGCGAGCTCTGATGGCCGCAATGGAAGCTCACGGCGGCGGCTCACCCTGGTCACAGGAGCATTTTGACCGGATGTTTGCCGCGCTGCCGGACCCAACTGACTACAAGAGCGAAGCGGAAAATTTCGCTGCTATGTACGCCCAGATGGCGCCGCAGGTAAACAAAGACGTCGCCCAGAAAGCCGGTCTTGAGCTGCTGGACTGGCTGGGCAAGCTGGAGGATTCTCCCATGCGGGGAATGGCCATTCGCATCACCAGCGGCTCCATGCAGCAGGCCCTTGGGGACGAAGCTTATCAAAAGGCTCTCAGCACTGACGTTGTGGCCAACTCGGTGACCCAGAACGCCGGCCCGGAGCGGGAAATCGAAAGGCCCCAGGAAGAGACTGTCTCGGTCCTTGAAGCCATGAAGGACAATGGAGTGGACGAAAGCGATAAGCTCCGCACTCTCCCTGCGCGCCAGCGTGCGCGCGAAGCTGCCGCTCACGGTTTTGCCGTCGGTACCGCAGGGCAGAAGCAGCAGGCTTCCAAGTACTTCGACATCGCCTTTGCTGCGGTTGACGAAGCCTGGGACAAACGCACTCCCGAAACCAATACCGCTGCGCTGGTTCAAGAGGTAGGAGAGGCTGCGGCTCAGGTGGATTCCATCAGAGCGCTTCTCCGCGCGCAGAAATTGCGTGACACATCGGCCCAGGCCATTGCCATGCTGGCCGTCGCCCGCGTAGTGGCCAGCAACGGCATTGCGCGCTGAAGATCAAATCTCTTATTTCAACCAAATCGCGCTGTAATTGAGCGCCCGAATGGTAAGCTTCTAAGTAAACTGGTGGTGCAGTTGTTGAGTCCCAAAACAAGAATTTCTTTGGAGCAGGGTTCCCCGTTGGTCACGATCATTGACGTCAAGTGTCCTAAATGCATGCGGAAATTCCGCACCGTCCCCGCTGTAGTCGAGCACACCGGAGCAGTTTACTGTTCGGTTTGCGGCGCCCGGATGGAAGTTTCTACTCCTCAGCCTGTTTCCGTCCTGCGCAGCCTGAAGCTGAACCGCGCAGTCTAAGCACATCTGCGGGCTCGGCATGGTCCTAAAGTCACTTTTGCAATCGGCACAAAAGGTGCAAACTCTGCCCTAACGCTCCTTGCTTTCCGGCTGAGCTGGGGACAATTTCAGATGGCACTCCGCAAGTATCGTTTCATTGCACTACTTTTGCCTGCGCTCGCCGGGTACGCTGCTGCCCAGCAGAGGCCGGAGGTTCCGGCCCAATCTCCTCGCCAGGCGTTGATTGAGATGTTTACGGGCGGCGAAGACAAATTCGTCCGCCATCTGACGCTTGAAGTACAGCAAAAAGTTGAGGAGTTGCGAAAGAACTCTCTTAACGGAGAGCTTGCTCCACTGCAGACGCTCAGTCTGCTCCAGAGCGGCAAGGACCAGAAATTCGACGCGTTCGATTACGGTCCCATCCTCTTCGCTCTGCACAACAACACCACCCACGAGCGGCTGGAAGTCCACATTGAATCAGATACCGCGCGCGGAGACGAAGACGATATTGACCTATCAATACATTCTTATCGCGGCGGGATCGAACAGCCTACGCCCGTGAGCTTTGGCTTGCGCTTGAGCCTCAAGGTGCAGCAGGCAGTTTGGCGTGTAGATGCCGTAACTGTCAGCGCGCGGGTTCCGGTGGGAGATGCTCGAATTTTGGATAAATCCTGGTGGAGTTCAGGGGTGGTGAATACAGCCATGGCGGCCGAAAAGCAATCCCCTCCCGCCGCGACCCTTTTACAGCCTGCCACGCCCAAAATTTCCGCCTTTCGCGCCGTTCGCCTGGTAACTCTTGCAGAAGACCAGTATGCGCAGAAATATCCCGAGGCGGGCTACACCTGCTCGATGGCCGATCTGATTAACATTGGCCGGGGGCTGGATAACGGCGAGCCTTACACCTTTATGGATCCGGAGTTTCGCAACGGCGTTTACAACGGCTACCGTTTCTCTTTGACCGGATGCCAGGGGAAGCCCGCAAAAAGCTTCCGCATTGCCGCAGAGCCGCTGACGGGACGTGGCATGGCTTACTGCTCTGATGATCAGCACACGCTTCGTTCTGCGGAGGATGGGCGTGCAAGTACCTGCCAGGAACAAGGAAAGATCGCCCGCAGGTGAGAGAGACCCGCAAATGGTTTCGAGGAGGCAAGCTGCCTCCTCGTTGTTTTTCCGTTTACGCGAAGTCTATTTCTTAGATTCTTTCGCGTTTTCCACCTGCAAATTGTTGGTGACTGAAAACACGCCCGGCACGCCATTGGCTTTGATGCCCGCCACATTTTTATCCGATTGGTTGTTGACCACGCCCTCCAGAGTTACATGGCCACTTTTCACTACGATATGGATTGGCGGCACCGCTCCCATCGAGTAACGAAACAAGCTATTGTCGTTGAAAATTGCTCGCGCTACCTGTCGGCGGATGCGGTTATCGTTGGGCGATGGCGGCAGGATCTCAATTTGATTGGTCACGTTGCCAACGCCTTCAATGCCTTTTACCGCTGATTCAGCATCGTTTTTAATCACTGGATTCACAACCTGGCCCAGCAGCGTCACGTTGTCTCCATCAACTTTGTAAGCCAGATTGTCAAAAATAGTCAGTTGCGGGATCATCACCAGTTGATGATGAACTTCGCGCACAATGCGATCGTGCAGCTTCTGATCTGCGCTTGAAGAACTCGTTCCGCTCTGCTGCGCAAGCATCGCACTCGAGCACCCGATCGCCAATGCGACGGCAAAAAACCACTTCCACACTTTCTTCATACTTGCTCCTAATTTCTACCTGTTTGCTATATTCGTTTTGATGCTTTCTTTCGACAGGACGGTTCGTCGCTTACAAAACTTAAACATAGCGCTGTGGGGAGATTCATTCGACTGTCGCGAGCTGCCCGCAGCCGGAGTAAGCGGTCTAGCTTATTCTCCTGCACGGGTCACTGGGTTACTCTGAATCCTGAGTTCCCCGTGGAAACCGAAATGTCAAAACCGGAGGCGGCGCCCAAAGTCGTCCGCATCATCGGCCGCCTGGTGAGCGGCCCGGCGCGCAACGCATGCCTTCTGCACGAGGAACTCCGCGGTGATTTTGAAACGCGCCTGATTTGCGGCAGCCCCTGCTCCGGCGAGCATGACATGGCTTACCTGCTCTCGTCCGAGCAAGACGTTTACCGCCTGGCGGAAATGTCGCGCGAAATTTCATGGTCTGATCTCAAGGCACTCTTCAAACTTTGGCGAATATTGCGCCGCGAAAAGCCCCAGATTCTTCACACCCACACTGCCAAAGCCGGTGCGCTGGGCCGGGTGGCGGGATGGCTGGCCGGTGTACCGGTGCTGATCCATACTTATCACGGCCATGTCTTTCATGGATATTTCAGCCGGCGGAAGACCGGATTTTTCCTCGCAATCGAGCGTCTGCTGGCGAAAATTACCACCCGGATCGTCGCCATTTCGGAATCGCAGCGCGGAGAGTTGAGCCTGAAATACGCCATAGGCCCCGCCGAGAAGATCACTGTCGTGCAGAACGGGTTCCGCTTCCCTGAATTTTCTCTGCAGCAGCGCAATGAAGCGCGCCGCCAGTTCGGATATCAGCCGCATGAATTTGTGCTGGTATGGGCCGGGCGTATGGCGCCTGTAAAAGATGTGCGCCTGCTGGCGGAAGTAGTACGCGGAGCACATGCGATTGGGAGCCCAGCACGCTTTCTGGTTGTAGGCGATGGCGAAGAGCGGCCTGCCCTGGAAGAACTGATCTCCGGCTGCGACAATGTGCGCCTGCTGGGCTGGCAAAAAGAAATGGACCTGATCTGGCAGGCTGCAGATGCCGCAATTCTGACGTCACGAAATGAAGGAACGCCGACTGCCCTCATTGAAGCCATGGCTGTCGGTCTTCCATTTATCTCGACCGATGTAGGCGGCGTGCGCGATCTCGCAGCCGGCAAGTGTATCCGCTTGGCGGCAGAGCTTGGCCTGAAAGCCGAGAACGGTTATCTCACTCCTCCCCGTCATGATGCCTTGCTGCACGCAATTGAAGAGATGACCGGGAATAGATCGCAGTCACGCCAAATGGGAGAGCGTGGCCGGCAATTCGTGCGCGAACGTTTCGCGGCTCACCGACTGGTTAATGACATGCGACAGCTTTACTTCGAGCTCCTGGGGCGCAGAACTCAAACTACGCTGCATCCCGATGAAAGTTCCTCCAAGGAAACATCTCCCGTGGTGGTTGCATAGAGAGCAGCCGCGCGCCTGGCTCACAAGTCAATTTTTGTGAGCTGCTGCCGTGGCAAAGCTGATGTCGGCGTAGAAGCGGTCCGGCTTTCCATCGTGCACGTAAGGCCGGAACTGCCACTGGCGCAGAGCAGCTTCGCCGGCCTGAAAGAGCGCCGGCTTCACCTGATTGGGATTGCGCACTTCCAGCAGCTTGCCTTGTTCATCCACTGCGGCGCGAAGCACGAAATGCGCTGCTCTGGCCGGTCGCTTGGCCAATAGTGGTTCTACGATTCGCGTTGCCAGTTTCCGCGCCTCGGTATTGCCAAGCACGGGAATGGGCGGCCCCTGCTTTGCGCTGAAGCCAAAGGTAAGTACAGATTCCATCTGCATGGGAACGCCATTCACATAGGGCTTAAAACGCCACTGCATCACCTGATCGCGCGCGGCACGGAGCAGCTCAGGGTTCGCAGAAGTCAGGGGCCACACTTCGCGCACCTGACCTGATCTGTCTGCCGATACATAGACGCTTAGGATTCCTTGCGTCTTGCCTTCGCGCACCTCGGGCCAGCTAATATCGGGCGAGCTGAGCAGAATGGCGCGGGCGGTCGGTTCGCCGATTTGCTGTGACTTCAGTTCACCGGCAGGGGAGCCGCTTGCGGCAAAGGTGAAAAGAGATTCGTCAGGATTTTTTAGCTCGGTAAGCTCGCTGACGCGCGCTTCAATCCGCGTTTGCGGCGTTGGGTCGAATGTGATTCGCCGCGCGACCATCTTGGATTGGAAGGGCTTGTAATCTTCGAAGTGCGCGCGATAACCGGGCGTGATCACGTACTGCAACCGTCCTCCGCGACCCTGAAAACAGAACGCGTAGCTAATGCTGCTCTTGATGGGCGGAACGCCCGCAGGCACGTTCATGTTGAGGCAGGAGTTGGATTGGACTGAATCCGAGGGAACATCAATGAGGCTCTGAATGCTCTTGAGCTGTTGCAGCATGGGCAACGGATCAAAGATCGCCGTTACCAAATCGCGCAGCCAAAAGGGATAGTAGTCTCCGGTGTCCTGCTCTGAGGTGCTGTCGCCATTGGCGATGAGAACTTGAGAAAAGGCGGATGACTGTATGGTGCGACGCCATTTGGTGGGCGAAACCCAGTACTCTTCGATGTCCGCAGTGTAGTCGGCGCTCGGTCCGTCAGCAGCCGAGATGTGTGCTTTCAGATGAAACGGAATGCCGCCGGCCAGCGTGATCCGCGACTGCTCAACCGCACGTTGCGCAACCTGCGAGAAAGATACCTGCTTGCCTTCTTGCGACCAGGCGGCAAGGGGCAGCAGGAAGAGCAGAGAAGCGAATTTTCTAAAACGGAACGGCATTGGGCATGGTTGCGCGCGGTTCATCATGAATGAATGTTGCGCCACCAATCATAAGAAACGCGGCGAGGGTTTGGCATAGAAGCAAGACCTGAGCCGGAACATGCGATATTAACGGTTCTTGGGGGCTGCACGAAACGGGTTCAAGGCTT
>JAICYU010000002.1 GCA_025934025.1 Terriglobales bacterium | reverse complement strand
CTCATAACCCAAAGGTCGCTGGTTCAAATCCAGCCCCCGCAACCATTTCTTCTGCCACACAGCATAGGAGCAGAGGGCACTCATTCTAAAGCGTCTTTGTCCAAGCGTTTTCCCTCCGTTTTCTCGATTCTCCTACCCGGCGCCACGATCTCGCCCGAGGTTGGCAGGCGCCATCCTCGATAAATCGCCAGCAGACGCAGGCCAAAACACAGGACTCCACCCGTCGCGATTACGGCACTTGAAGGCAAACGCAGTACGGTCCCGATCACGACGGTCGTGGAGCCAGCCAGCGCGGCAACAGCATAGATTTCGGAACGCAAGACAATGGGTATTTCCGCCAGCAGGATATCCCGAGCGATGCCACCTCCAATTCCCGTCAGCATTCCGAGGAGCGCTGCCGCAAAAGGGTTCAGGTGGAATGCGAGGGCCTTGGTAGCGCCAGAGACGGCAAAAAGAGCCAGTCCCGCGGCGTCGAACACCAGCACAGAGTTGCTGATTCGGTTGACCACGTGAAACCAGTAGAACGTGATCAGGCCGGCAGGGATTGTGACGGCTATGTATCGCCAGTCGGCAATCGCCGCGGGCGGCGTGGCGCCGATCAAAATGTCGCGGGTGATTCCGCCGGAATTTGCAGCAGCAAACGAGAGCACCAGCACGCCGAAAAGATCGAGCCGGTTCTTGACTCCAGCGATTGCGCCGCTGAGCGCAAAAACGAATGTGCCGGCAAGATCAAGGGTGAGCGTGAGCGTGTATGCGTGCGTGGTCATCGGCCATCATATTGCCAAATCCACATCAAAATAACCAACCCTGAGTTGCAGCCACCATTGCCTCAACTCCGGTTTTCCAAAGTGGGATGAATTACGGGGGCGAACCTTGTGGCTGAGATGCGAAAGGCAAGTGAGCAGCTCGGAGAAACGGGCTTGCCCAAGGGCTCGTGGATTTACTGTCGACGGCTGTGTGTAAGAGAATACACTCTGCGACTGCGCATGCGAGCTGCTGTTTATCTGCTCGCCTGGGCCGCTTGAAAGAAATCTTGAATACTGTGCTCCATTCCGAACAGCGCGAACACACGGAAGCAGCCCGCGCGCTTGCCGAGCAGGCGTTCTCGCGCGCCGCCGGTGCTCCCCTGATTGAAAACAACAGCGTAAGACTATTGATCAATGCAGCTGAGAATTATCCCGCCTGGCTGGCAGCCATTGCTTCGGCACGCCGGCACATTCACTTTGAGAGTTACATCATTCACGAGGACAGCGCCGGCCGGGAATTCGCGGAAGCGCTCATCGCGAAAGCACAGGAAGGCGTGCGCGTTCGGCTCATCTACGACTGGATGGGAGGACTAGGCAAGAGTTCCCGCGGGTTCTGGAACCGGCTTCGCGCAGGCGGCGTGGAAGTGCGCTGCTACAATCCGCCGCGCTTCGAGTCTCCATTTGGCTGGCTCTCTCGCGATCACCGCAAAATGCTGGCTGTTGATAGCGAGGTTGGCTTTGTCACAGGCCTGTGCGTTGGACGCATGTGGGTTGGCGTGCCAGAGAAGAAGATCGAACCCTGGCGCGACACTGGCATCGAGGTTCGTGGTCCAGCCGTCGCCGAGATCGAACGCGCGTTTGAGCAGGTATGGGCGATGATGGGCGATCCCATTCCTGATCCTGAACTGATCGGCGCTGATGCGCCGGAGCCCCCCGGCGGCGTGAGCCTGCGCATCGTTGCTACAGTACCTGCAACTGCCGCCATGCTCCGCCTGGATCAACTGGTCGCTGCTATTGCAAAGCACCGCGTTTGGTTGACGGACGCTTATTACGCAGGAACGACTTCGTACGTGCAGGCCTTGCGCGCAGCAGCGCGAGACGGAGTTGATGTGCGATTGCTTGTTCCGAATGCCACTGACATTCCTCTTCTGCGGCCGCTCTCGCGCGCGGGGTATCGCCCCTTGCTCGAAGCCGGCGTTCGCGTCTTTGAATGGAACGGCACCATGATCCACGCGAAGACAGCCGTTGCGGATGGCCGGTGGGCGCGAGTTGGCTCGACCAACTTGAACATCGCGAGTTGGCTCGGCAACTGTGAACTGGATGCTATGGTTGAAAACGAAGGTTTCGCGCGACAAATGGAACAACAGTATCTGCAGGATTTGAGCAATGCGACCGAAGTGGTCCTGGATGCGCGTAGGAAAGTTCACGCTCCCGGCGAACCGCAGCACCCGATTCCAGTTGCGACCAGTGGCGGGGGCAGCGCGGGCCGCGCCGCCGCCGGCGCCATCCGCATCGGTAACGCCGTCGGTGCGGCATTTACGAATCGCCGCGTATTCCAACCAGTGGAACGACGAATCCTGTTTGCTGCCGGGCTGCTGCTCCTCGGCCTCGCGGTTCTGCTATATTTCTTCCCGCGCGTCCCATCCTATTTGGCCATGGTCGTTTTTGGCTGGATCGGACTCGCTCTGCTCTATCGCGGTTTCAAGCTGCGTCATTCCAACACACAAGCTGAAACACGTGAGCACCGCTCGCAATGAGTTGCGGGTCGCGTGGCGTTAGGCAACCTTCAATATTGAACCGCCGCAATATATATATCCGGATCTCCTGGCTCGAGTTTTCGAACCGGAAAACACAGAAGGCGTATGCTGTCGCAATCAGGAGGAGACGATGAGCGAGCATTATCACGATGCAGGCGATCTGCGATTTCTCAAAGAGATGGGAAGACTTGCTCCCACGGAGTTCAATGCCTGGCTGGGGATCGACAAGATCGTGGGTCGTGACGGCGGGGCGATCCCGAGCAACGCGGGCGGATCCCAGCAGTGTGTTCACCGCAGCCGCATCGGTAGGCGCCAGAACCGCCCCGATGAGGAGTGCTTCGGTCCAGGGTAGGCTAAACAGCCAAACTGCCGCCGTGCCCACAAGTACCGCCGTGAGCGCCACACCAACTGTCGCAAGCATGACAGATGGCCAGAGCGCAACGCGGATCATGCCGCGTTCTGTCTTTAATCCACCCGCGAAAAGAATGACCGCCAAAGCGATGCTGCCGATCAGGTAGGCGGCGCCGAAATTTGCAAATTGGATACGACCTGGGCCGTCCTCGCCTGCGAGCATGCCAAGAACGAGAAAGAGCAAGAGGATTGGAGCGTTGAAGCGAGATCCAATAACCACGGCGAAGACGCTGATCAGCCCGAGAACGCCCCGGAGTAAAATTAGCTCATGCGCGATGTTCATTTGGCAGTCGTGTAGGACATCTAACAGCTCAACGCAACAGTGACCATCCAGATCGTGACAGGCACGTCACTGCCTGTTTAGCTGCTCCAACTCTCCCGCGGCCTGATCAATGGCGCCTGCATAGTCTTCCAAGGCCCTGGCCACCCGCGTGACTTCATGTTCTGCTTCTGCGTAGCGCTTTTCCTCAATACCTTCACGGATGCCGGGAAGAGTCTTGGCGCCGTAACCTGTATAGAAGCCGGGCGCGTAGATCAAGTTCTGGTACCAGGGGCGGCGAGGAAGGCCTTGCGGATCGGATAGCTTGCGCTCGGTTTCAATAAGCGCCTGATTCAGCGCCTGCAGAGATTGAGCCGACGCTCCTGGAGCAGTGCTGCCCGTTCGGACTGGCTGCGACGTTCCTTTGGTGAATGCTTTGATAGCTTTGCTGTAGTGGTCGGCGCTGCGATCGAGCGCGGCAAGGGCGTTATCAAGCGGGGCAAAGTTGATGAATGGCGGCTGCCCTTCCTTAGGCGGGGCCACCGTCGGACGCCGCGGATCAGAGGTTGCCGCATATACACCATCGGCCAGGTTCTGATCGCGATCACGAGCTTCGTCTTGGCGGTCTTTGAGGAGTTTCTTCACCTCATCGCTGCATTTATGCATGGTGTCCGCGAAGTCGCTGAAGTCGTACGGTAATACGTCGGCATCGGCGAAGCGCAGCACCATGGAGCCGATCGTCTGGGCGAGCGCGCGGCCGTAGACGAAATCAATGTCAGAGAAATGCGTGAAGAAGTAGAAATCGTCGTAGATCGAGTGATAAATGCCGTTATCGTCTTCGCCACCGTAGGCGACGTTCAGTGAAGCGATTCCCAGATGATCAACAAAAGCGGTGTAATCACTGCCGGACCCAAGCGCTCCGATGCGCAGATCAGCGCGGGTGCGCGCTTCTTTTCTTGCGTCGGGATCCCCGCGGACCAGACGCCCTGCCTGGGCCCGCTTCCATACCGAGATATTCTTCTCTGGATCGGTAATGTCATGGGCAATGCCATTTACGAACTTCTCCAGTGAATGCGAACCTTCGGTGAAGAGATAGCCGCGTCCGTTGCCATCAGTGTTGATGTAGATTGCCGCGTGCCGGCGAAGTTCGTCTGCATGAAACTCCGCCCACTCGGTGGAACCGAGCAGCATGGGCTCTTCGCCGTCCCAGGCGCAATAGATAATGGTGCGCTTCGGCTTCCAGCCCTGCTTGAGTAACTGCCCCAGCGCGCGCGCCTCTTCCAGCAGCGCAATCTGGCCGGAGATGGGATCTTCCGCGCCGTTTACCCACGCGTCATGGTGATTGCCGCGCACAATCCATTGGTCGGGCTCTTCGGCTCCCTGGATCCTGAACGTCACGTCATACGCGGGCTTGATGTCCCAGTTGAACTGGACCTTTAAATGCACTTTGGCGGGCCCAGGACCGACATGATAGGGTTGCGCCAGCGCGCCACGAAAACTCTCCGGCGCCATCCGGCCTTGGAGCGCAGCCAGCAGCGGCTTGGCATCGCCGTATGAAATCGGAAGCGTTGGGATTTTGGTCAGTGTTGGAATGTCTTTGAGCGCTAGCCGTTTTACATTGCCTTTTGCTCCGACTCCGGGAGTGGTCGGATCGCCGGGATAGGTCGGCATGTCCATCACACTGCCGCGCTGCACTCCATTTTCATTGCGCATCGGACCTTGAGGGTAAACGTCGTCTTCAAAGTATCCGTCGTCCCGCGGATCGGAATAAATGATGCAGCCAATCGCGCCGTGCTCCGCTGCCACCTTGGGCTTGATGCCGCGCCAGGAATTTCCGTATCGTGCAATCACGATGGCACCCTTTACTGAGACCCCTAGACGATCCAGCTCTTCATAATCTTTGGGCAGCCCGTAATTTACGTAGACCAGCGGCCCCGTCACGTCGCCATCAATCGAATAGGCGTTGTACGTTGGCAGTTGCTCCGCGGTCTGATTGGATGTGGGATCGCCCGGCACTGGAGGCTCCTGCAACTTAGCGACGTACTTTGCCGGCGCAATCAGTTCCAGGACCCGTTCCTTCGGCGTAGGGAAGAGCACGTCAAAGGTCTCAATCTGCGCGTCCAGGCCCCAGGATTTGAATTGCGAGAGGATCCACTCGGCGTTCTGCTTGTCATACGGCGAGCCCAGATGGTGCGGGCGCGCGCTCAGCCGCTGCATGGTATCGCGCATGAGCTTGGGATCGGGAATAGCGCGCAGCTTGTTTTCCCAATCTCTCTCAACGCGCGAGCTGGCTTGGGTGTACCCGTACAGTGGCTCGTCGTCTGGCGCGGCGCTACTAAGGGAAGATAGAGGGATGAGAGTGATCGAACCGAGCAGTGCAGCAAGCAGGGCGTGCTTCAGAGTCATTCATGGCTCCTGGGAACTTCTGAGTCGAGAATGGCAAATTGTAAATGATGGGCCGCCGCAAACGGCACCTTGAGATCGGTTCAGCAATGTTCCAGCCACATTGATCTGTTGGGCCGAGATCCAGTAATTCACTCAGTCCGCAAAGCCAGCATCGGTTCGGTATTGGCGGCGCGTCGCGCGGGGATCACAGCCGCCGCAAGGGCCGCGAATGCGAGCGCCACGATCGTGATCAGCAGCACTACCGGATCGTAAGGCTTCACGCGGAAGAGTTGGCTGGCCATGGCGCGACCACCGAGGATCGTCACCGGAATGCCGATCGCCAGCCCGATTCCGACCTGGAGAAAAGCGCCGCGCAGCACCATTCCCAACATGTTGAGACGGTTAGCGCCCAGCGCCATCCGAATTCCAATCTCGCTGGTCCGCCGCTCCACCGAGTACGAGGTGACGCCATAGAGGCCGATCGAAGCCAGGATGAGGGCCAGGATCCCGAAAAACGAGGTCAGCTTGGCAATCATCTCTTGCTGCGTGAAGTTCGTGTTTACCTGATCCGCAAAGCTGCGAAAATCAATTACCGCCAAATCGGGGTTGATCTGCGAAAGAATACGCCGCACCTGCACGTCAAGGGCGGGGATTTCACCTCGCGTCCGCATCTCGATCGCGTTCAGGTAATCGGAACGCGCCTCAAACTCCTGGTACCGCGGATCAGGATTGTGCGCGCTCTGTCCTTTCGCCAGAAAGTACATGGGCCGCATTTTGCTGGCTGCACCCCAATAATTCGTATCCTCGGTTACACCGACAATCTCGAACGCGCCCGGATGCTTTAGATCGTCGCTGAAATGTTTTCCGATGGCGTGTCCGTCTTTGAAATACTTCTGCTCAAAAAAGCGATTGACCAGCGCCACAGTGCGGGTTTGGGGCGTGTCCTGTTCATTGATGGCACGGCCTTCGACAACCTTCGTGCCGATGGTCTCAAAATATCCGGGGCTCACGCGGACCCATGAAGCGCCGTGGTCGGGTGTTCCTGGCGCTGGCGGTGGCTCGCCATCAATGTAAACACCCTCTCCCCAGTTGTCCCCCTCCATTGGGCTGTAGATGGAAAAGCTGACCTGCTGCATGCCGGGAATTGCGCTCAGATTATCTTTCAACTGCCGGTAAAGCGGTTCCAGCTTGTCTGCGGAGTATCCGGCCATCTGAGGATCAATGTGCAGGATATAGCGGTTCGCAGTTTCAAAGCCGAAGTCGCGATGATGCATGTTGTTCAGGCTGCGCGTAAGCAAGCCTGCGGCACACAGCAGCACCAACGACAGAGCAGCCTGCACAACTACCAGCGCTTTCTGTCCCCATGCGCCCTTCTTTCCTGTGGAACGTCCGGCGCCGCGCAGCGCTTCCGCGGGATCGGTATTGGCGGTCATCCACGCTGGCGCCATGCCAAAAAGGATTCCTGTAAGAACTGCGACTGCAAAAGCAAATGCCAGGACGGTCAGCGAAGGTGACGCGTGGATGGGGACGTACTCGGTGGGAAATGCCAGGCGCAGAATCGTGCGTGTGCCGGCATAAGCAAGAGCGATTCCCGCAGCGCCGCCCATCAGAGCCAGGACCACGCTTTCGGTCAGCGCCTGCCGCACCAATGTGCGTCGAGGAGCGCCCAGCGCCGCTCGTAGTGAGATCTGCTGCTTGCGTGTGGTGGCGCGCACCAGCATCAAATTCGCCAGGTTAGCGCAGCCGATCAGCAGCACAAATGCGGAGATCCACATCAGTAGGTGCAATCCATCCTGGTATTCATCCCTCATCTGCTGCACTCCTCCTTCACCGGGCGAGAAATGCAGCGTCTGCTTGGCGATCAGCGGACGGTCACGGTCTTCTACCTTGCTGAGCGGGCTCATTAAAAATTGCCGCAGCTCCACCTGCATCTGAGCTTCCATGGCTTTGGTATCAGCTCCGGGTTTGATGCGCCCGAACAGGTCAAGCCAATCAAGCGACGGGTCCGGCAAGATTGCGTTGGCAGGCTCGACTACCGGCTCGTTATTTAAAGGGAACCAGAAGGAAGGAGGATTGCTTCGGATACGGTCGCCGAAAAATCCGGGCGGCGCGATGCCAACTACCGTGACCGGCTGGGCATTAATCACGAAACCGCCGCCGACCACGGATTTATCGCCCCCAAACTTTTCCTGCCATGTGCGAAAGCTCATCACAGCAACCGCAGGCGCGCCTTTCTGATCGTCCTGCTGCGAAATCATGCGTCCGGCGTAAGCGGGAATTCCGAAGGCCGAAAAGTAATTGCCAGAGACGAACTCCGCTCGAAAGGACTCTGAGGGCTTGTCGCTGCCGGCCCGCCGCACGCCCAGCAGACTGCCTCCTGACTGGACCGCCACGAGATCCTGAAATCCCTGAGTGTTCTCTTTGAACTGACGGTATTGTTCATAAGAGAACAGAGTCCAGTTGTCCTGTAAGCCACCGTTAACGCAGCAATTTTCCTCATTGCCAATGCGGACGAGTTCTTCCGGTTTCGTCACAGGCAACGATTTCAGGAGCACCGCGTGTACCAGCGTGAAAATCGCGGTGGTAGCCCCGATCCCGAGGGCGAGCGTTAAAATAGCGGTCGCGGTAAATCCCGGCGCTTTCCTGAACTGCCGCAACGCGTAACGAACATGCTCCAGAAATTGCATTCAACTTGTCCTTTTAAGGCGAGTTTCCCCCCGGGCCTCAAACCTATATACGGCGACCAGCAGAAAAGGTTTCCGGAATTCTTTTGAGACGAGAGTTCAGAGCAGGGAAAATCTGTAAATCTTGAGCTGAAAAGAGCGGAGGATTTTGTTAGCGTCGGAGGTGCTGTGGAATCAGGAATGCCAATCGTCTATGCGGCTCCGGTCTTGCCGGTCCAGTCCCCCAGCAATGGGACTTCACCGCCAGGATCCAACGCTTCGCGGCTGGGCTGGAAGACGAACTGCCCGTCTTTGCGCAAGTATGCGGAACTCAAGCTCCAGGTTTCAAAACCACTTCCTGAAGCCGTGACGACAATGGCCTCGGCCGGCGATTGCGCCAGCGTTCTCCATTCTTCGCCTTCGAGATGAACAGGCGAGTTGGTCTCGTCCAGATAAACATCATTCACGGTAACGATTGCAGAGGCATTTTGGGAGCGCGCGAGATCCATCATTTCCGCGTAAAGCTCATCGCGCTCTTCATCATTCTCAAACTCCATATCAAAGATGAGGTTCTCTCCGGGAGTGATGACGACCGCCGTGGGATTGAGGTGGCCTTCGTTCTTCAACGATTGTTGCGCCTCCGCCAGAAGTTCATAAGCGAGTGCCTTCAGGTCAGTCATAAGCAATCAACTTCCGGGCGGAGCATGTCTTTCAACTGTTCGCGGCGCCGCACCATGCGAGCACGCCGGCCATCAATCAATACTTCAGCGGCGCGCGGGCGAGTGTTGTAGTTCGATGCCAGGGACATACCATAAGCGCCAGCATCGTAAACGCAGAGCAATGAGCCGGGGGCGACCACGGGCAGCGGAACATCGCGCGCCAGGAAATCCCCGGTTTCGCAAATTGGCCCGCAGATGTCGGATTGGCTCCGCGCTGACTCATTAACCCTCAGGTCTACGGGGACGACCTCATGACGAGCACCGTACAGAGAGGGTCGCAGCAGATCGTTCATCGCGGCATCCACGATCGTGAATCGCTTTGTTCCGTTTTCCTTGCGGTACAGAACACGCGTGACAAGAGCTCCGGCCTGGGCAACGATGAAGCGCCCAGGTTCGAGCAGAAGATGCGGGCGGTTGCGTTTCAGCTTGCGTAATGGGACGGTGACGGCTTCAGCATAGCGGCGCGCAAGGGCAGCGTAATCTTCGGGATGGTTCCTGTTGTATGAAATTCCCAGGCCCCCGCCTGCATCGAGAAATCGGATCTTGTGCCCGTCTGTGGCCAATTGCTCAACCAGTTCGACGGCACGCTCTAGAGCCAGACGAAAAGGAGCAACGTCAGTGATTTGTGAGCCGATATGCAGGCTTACTCCCGCGACACGCAGATAAGGATGAGCTGCTGCAATCTGATAGAGTCGCCGCGCCGCGCTAATGGGAACACCAAACTTATGTTCTCGCAGGCCCGTGGAAATATACGGATGCGTCTCCGCCGGCACGTCAGGGTTCACGCGAAAGGCGATGTCCGCGTGTTTGCGAAGAGCTGCGGCGCAGCGGGCCAGCAGGTCGAGTTCGCCCTCGCTCTCGATATTGAAGAGGAGAATCCCGCTCTTGAGCGCCAGGGTCATCTCTTCCGCAGTCTTACCCACACCGGAGAAAACAATGCCCTTCAATGAAGGCTTGCTTGCCAGGCGCACGCGTTCCAGTTCACCGCCAGAGACGATGTCAAATCCTGCCCCGAGCTGCGCCAGGAACCGAAGAATACTCAGGTTGGAGTTGGCTTTCACCGAATAGCAGAGCGTGTGCTTCACGCCGCGAAATGCACGATCAAGCAACGCGAAGCGCTCGCGAATTGCAGTAGTGGCATAGACGTACAGTGGCGTCGCGAATTTTTTCGCAAGCGAGGCTAGAGACACCCCTTCACAATATAGCTCGCCATTCTTGTAAAGAAAGCCTGGAGCGCGAGTGAGCATGAGAAAGGGATTCTAGCAGCCTTACAGGCGCCGCCTCATACTCTGAATCGGGCTGCATGCCAACCAGCCTTAGTAGCCAGGGAAGTCCTCGCTTCTGATGTCGTCTTCGTCCACGCCGGCTTTTGTCAGCATGTCGCGCATGGCTGCCACCATTCCCGGCGGCCCGGCGACATAGAAGATTGGCCCGCTCAGGCTTGGCAGATGGCGCTGGAGCATCGCGGCGTTGATGAAGCCGCGCTCGCCTTCCCAATTCTGCTTGGATTTCTCCATCTCGGCCATAGTGGCGATCAGGTGGAAGTTGGGATTCCGCTGCGGCATGGCTGCGAGTTCCTGCAGAAAAGCCGCATCTTCCGGACGCCGGTTGGAATAAAAAAGATAGAGCTGGTGCGGGTCTTTGACATGTCCGGCCTCGCCAATCATGCTCATGAATGGCGTAATGCCGATCCCTCCGGCAAGAAACACTCCGGGCTTGGTTGGATTCTTGTGCAGGTTGAACCCGCCCGAAGGCCCCTCCATTTTGAACAGTGCACTTGCGGGCAGTGTGCGCAGCGACCGCTTGAACGCTGTGTCACGCAGCCGGGTGGCAAACATCAGGCTGCTTTCCGAGGGCGCGCTGGCGATCGAAAACGTGCGAATATTGCCCGCCTCGTCGTTCTCCGGCGGGTCCAGCATGGTGAGATCGGCCGATTGGCCAGGCTTGAAATCGAATCCGACGGGCCTTTCCATATGAAAGGCCATCGTGCCTTCCGCAACCTCGTGTGTCTCCAGCAGCTTAATTGTGTACTCGGGCATTCTGTCTCCTGAGGAGAATCTGGAAAACTGAAAGAGTCTTGAACAGCAGCAAAGTTACGCATGATTAACGCAACCGACCCGTGCCGCGTTTAGGCGAAATTTTCCCGCACCTCGCTATGCCTCTAGTAAGCTAATACCAGCATGGCGACAGAGAACTCGTTCGATATTGTAAGCAAAGTGGACCTTCAGGAAGTGACGAATGCGATTCAGAACGCGTTAAAGGAGATCCACACCCGTTTCGACCTAAAGGACTCGAAATCCGAGATCAACTTGGAAGGCAAGGACGCCATCATTCTCGCCTCCGCTGATGAATACAAGTTGAAGGCCGTCAATGACATCCTGCAAAGCAAGCTGGTGAAGCGCGGCGTTCCTCTGAAAGCGCTGACCTATGGGGTCGTGGAACCGGCCGCCGGTTCGCGGGCGCGGCAGAAAGTGACGATGCAGCAGGGTATCCCCACAGAAAAGGCGCGCGAAATCGTAAAGGTCATCAAGGACTCCAAAAAGAAAGTCCAAGCTTCCATTCAGGGCGACTCGGTGCGTGTCTCCGGCAAAGACCGAGACATCTTGCAGGAAATCATTGCATTGCTGCGTGGGCACGACTTCGGTATTGACATGCAGTTCACGAACTATCGCAACAACTGAAGGGACGGCGATTGAGTTCTCCTGCCACATCGAACGGAAGAGAAGTTTTTGAATTGCTACGCGACGAGCTTGCAGCCATTGAGCGCGAGTTCGGGCGCGATACGGTCTCCGGCGTGCGCGCCATCACCGATATTGGCGAGCACCTGCGCGCCGGCGGCGGCAAGCGCATTCGTCCCGCCCTGCTGCTGCTTTCCGCCAAGCTTTTCCCCCATGATGAGCGCAGCGCTGTGCGCCTGGGCGCCGTAGTCGAAATCATCCACACAGCGACACTTGTTCACGACGACATCATTGACGAAGCTAAGACCCGCCGCGGCCGTCCTGCCGCTAATACGCAGTGGGGCAATTCGAAATGCGTGCTCGCCGGCGACTGGCTTTACATGCAGGCCTTCAAAATCGCCGTCCAGGAACGCAACTTTCGCGTGCTCGATTTGCTGATAGATCTCACCCAGAAGATGGTGGAAGGCGAGCTCCTGCAAATGGAGAAGCTCGGTAAGTGCATCCCCCTGGAAGAACATCTTGATCTCATCTTCCGCAAGACGGCCTGCTTGTTCTCAGCTTCCATGCGTTTAGGCGCGGTCCTAGGCAAAGCCACAGAAGAGCAGGAATCACTTATAGGGGATTACGGTAGACATCTGGGTCTAGCCTTCCAGATCGTGGATGACGCGCTGGATCTCACCGCCTCAGAAGAAGTCCTGGGCAAGCCAGTAGCCAGCGATCTGCGCGAAGGGAAAGTTACCATGGCTGTAATCCACGCTCTAGGACGCTGCACTCCAGCTGAACGCAAGCTGGTGGAAGCAGTGCTGGAGGAGCGGGCGCTGGTGAGCGTACAACACGGCGAGATCCTGAACCTGCTCAGTCGCTACGGCTCCATTCAGTACGCCTACGACGAAGCCGCACGCCACGCCGAAACCGCGCGGAAAGCCATCTGCTCGTTTCCTGATTCTGAAATCAAACGATGTCTGCTGGGCATTCCCGAGTTTGTCATCGCGCGAAACAGCTAGCTGACGCTTCGGAGCGTGTTCAATCTTGCTCGTAAG
Source organism: Terriglobales bacterium (assembly GCA_025934025.1). GTDB lineage: Bacteria > Acidobacteriota > Terriglobia > Terriglobales > Acidobacteriaceae > Angelobacter. Next base: position 44,682 of record JAICYU010000002.1, on the reverse strand, counting down.
TATTCCCGCTCCACTGCGTTCGTTGCCAGGCGCAAGGCCTCCTCATACGCTTGTGCGGCTTCCGAGTTGCGTCCCATCCGGCGCAGAAGATCGGCTCGCGCGGCATGGAATAGATGGTAGCCCTTAAGCTCGCCTGAAGCGCCAAGTTCATCAATTTGTGCCACCCCACGATCCAGTCCTTCACTCATTGCAATCGCAACGGCATGGTTGAGAGCCACAACCGGCGAAGGAGAAATGTGCAACAGCTCGCGGTAGAGCGCCGCGATTTCCCGCCAGTCGGTTTCAGCAGCCGAGGGCGACTCACAATGCACCGCGGCGATTGCTGCTTGCAACTGATAGGGCCCTATTCGTCGCAACCGCAGCGCGCGGTGGACGAGCCCGCAGCCTTCACGGATTTTTTCGCCATCCCAGAGAGAGCGGTCTTGCTCTTCGAGCACCACGATCTTTCCGTCGTGATCAACCCTCGCGTCGCGCCGCGAATCGTGCAGCAGCATCAGCGCCAGCAGGCCCAGATTCTCCGGCTCAGCAGGCACGAGTTCGGCGAGCGTTCGTCCCAGACGGATTGCCTCACCGCAGAGTTCCCTGCGTATTAGGCTGTCGCCGGAGGTGGCGGCGTATCCTTCATTGAAGATCAGATAGATCACCGACTGCACTTGGGCCAGCCGCTCCGCGATCTGGTCGCGTGGAGGGACCTCGTAAGGAATGTTGGCGTCCTGAATCTTGCGTTTCGCGCGCACCAGCCGTTGCGCCAGGGTCGGCTCGGGCAAAAGAAAAGCGCGTGCGATCTCCGGCGTATTCAATCCGCCGAGAGTGCGCAGCGTGAGCGCTACCTGCGCTTCCGCATTCAGCGCCGGATGGCAGCACGTAAAGATCAAACGCAAGCGGTCGTCGGGATATTCCGATTCGGCTGTTTCGAAGAGCATTTCGGCCTCGGGCTGCTGCACGGTCGGAGTCTCATAGAGCAGCGGCTCCTGTTTCTCCCGGCGGGTCCGCTCTTTGCGTCCGTAGTCAATCAGTCGGCGATGCGCGACCGCGGTGATCCATGCTCCGGGGTTTTCGGGAATGCCTTTTTCCGGCCAGGCCGTCAGGGCCGAGGCAAAAGCGTCCTGCATAGCTTCTTCAGCCCGATCAAAGGAGCCTGCAATGCGGATGAGCGCGGCGATAATCCGGCCGGACTCGCGCCGGAATATCGCCTCCACCGTACTCTGGATCTCATCCATTGACTGAAGCGGAAACGGCCTCAGCAGTTTCTTCCACCCGTGCTGGCAGACCGGGAAGCTCTCTCACCTCGACACATCCATTGCTTCCGCCACAGATAGGAATCCGCGCGGCATAGGCCACTGCTTCTTCCTGGTTCTTGCAATTGAGAATGTAGTACCCGGCGAGCTGCTCGCGCGTTTCGGCAAATGGACCGTCCGTGATCAGGCTCTTGCCGTTTTGCACCCGGACGGTTGTCGCAGTGGAAGTGCGGGTCAGCGGCTCGGCTCCTTCCAAAACGCCTGTTGACCGCCACTCATCCATGAGGTCATGAACGGCATTAATGGTTTGGTGCCTCTCCTGGTCCGTAAGCCTGGCTAATTCTTCTTCGCCCCTGTAAATCAGCAGCATGTATCTCATCATTCCTCCTTGTATTTCGTTGCCCAGCACAAGGAGAGCAGAAGCTCCCCCTGAAGTGATTTGCGCTATTTTACTCGCGTGTAGGGGAGGCTCTCGACGAAGCGAATCTTTCCGCCTTCCTGAAAGCTCCAGTTCGCGGTAAACGAATTGTCGCTGGTGAACTTCAATACCGCGCTGTGCATGTGTCCCGCATTCTTGTCCAGTAGGTTGCCGGCACGAAGAAAATCGAATCTGAGTTGATTTGAAGCCGGATCGTAGGCTTCAGCCTGCATCTCTGGTTGATTACCGGCGGTGCAATAGTGGGTCAGCACGAGATGGTCGCCATCCAGATGGTACACAGTCAGCATTTCGCTTTCACCGGGTACCTGGATGTGCTCGACCAACGCCGTGCCGTTCGCAACCAGTTCATAGGTACTTACGGCCTTGCCTTTGCTCGACTCCGCCTCCCAGGTGCCAACCAGTGTCTTCAGCTTGGCGAAAGCTGCATTCGCATTCGTCGGCTGCTGGTCTGCCGCAAAAGCCGGCGTCACCGCTATTCCGAAACCGATCAATGCCGCTGCTGCAAGCGTTAGTACCCACGTTGCTCCAGAACGTATGTTTCTCATCGTTTCCTCCTAAGAAGTGATTTCAGGTTCTCGAGTACCTGCTCGCCTGAACGACGCGCAAAGACTGGGAATTCGACAGCCAAACATAAAAATTCTTTTGCCGGCCAACTGCACTGTTTCCTGTGCAATCCGTATTGAGCATGCGCCAGCCAACCTCTATACTGAATTCGGAGAAAATGTCAGTGCCTCTTTCCGCCGTAATCGTGGATGACGAGCAGCTCGCGCGCGATGAGTTGAGCTATCTGCTGAAATCCGTGGATGACGTGCATGTTCTGGCGCAGGGCCGCAACGGTCTGGAAGCAGTCAACCTCATTAAAGAGCACTCTCCCGATCTGGTGTTCCTCGATGTGCAAATGCCTGGGCTTGACGGATTTGGCGTGCTCAAGAAGCTGATGGACAAAAAGGTGGCCGTGCCGCAGATCGTTTTCGCCACCGCATTCGATCAATATGCAGTCAAGGCATTTGAGGTGAATGCGATTGACTACCTGCTGAAGCCTTTTGACAAAAAGCGCGTGCTTCAGGCCATTGAGAAGGCCCGTAAACGAATGCGGGCAGCAGCGGAGAATCCTGCCAGCGATCAGTTGGATACGTTGGTCAGGATGCTGGAAGCGCAGAAACCGCAAAATTCCAAAGTACTGCTCCGCTCCGCCGGACGACTGCTGCTTGTTGACCAGAAGGATGTTTGTTTTGCTTCCATAGACGACGGAACCATCAGCATCTCTGCCACGCAGCATGAAGGGCAGTCGAACTGCCGTACTTTGGAGCAACTTCTTGAAGATCTCGACCCGAACATGTTCTGGCGGGCCCATCGCTCGTTTGTAGTGAACATCAACCGGATCAAGGAAGTCGTGCCCTGGTTCAAGAGCTCCTATCAACTTCGCATGGATGACCGCAAGCAGACTGAGATTCCCGTAAGCCGCGCCCAAACCAAGCGGCTGCGCGAGCTGTTCGGCTTGTAGAGCTTGCGGAAAACTCCAAACAGCGAAGGTAAGTGTCAGGGCACGACTTTAGTCGTGCCGCAAGCGCTTCAAGATACCTTGGGCTTTAGCCCCTGCGGACGATAACCAGCCTCCCCCATCTTTTACAATTCTCCCGTGTCTGAACTAAAGGGTAAGACCGTCCTCATCACTGGAGGGGCGCGCGGCCTGGGCCGCCACATCGCGCTTGCTACCGCGCTAGCAGGCGCTCAGGTGGCATTCACCTACTTGAATTCTGTTGTGGCCGCAGATGCTTTGAGCCTTGAACTCACAAAGCTCTCTGTAAAGTACGAGGCTCTCAGGTGCGATGTCCGCAGCCAGAACAGCGTCTCCCACACAGTGGAAACGGTTGTAGACAAGTTTGGAACAATCGACGTTCTCATCAACAATGCCAGCCTGTTTGAGACCACGAAGTTCGAAGAAATCTCAGAAGAGCAATGGGACAACATTTTTGCCGTGAACGTTCGCGGGCCGTTTCTCATGTCGCGAGCCTGCACGCCTGCGCTACGCGGGAGTCACGGCAGGATCATCAATCTTGGCTCACTCGGCGGCGAAAAGCCCTGGGTCACTCACGCGCACTATTGCAGTTCGAAAGCCGCCCTGCACATGCTCACCAGGGTGATGGCGAAAGCCTTTGCGCCGGAAATCGCCGTAAACTGCATCGCTCCTGGCATGATTGACTCGGGCGAGGGCGGGCGCGATTCAGGCCTGCTGGAGCGGTTGGCAGAACGCGCTCCGATGCGACGGAACGGAACTCCTGAAGATGTAGTCAGCGCGGTGATGTACTTCGCCACCGGCCCTCACTTCATTACCGGCCAGGTACTCACAGTTGATGGCGGGCTTGGGCTGGTCTGAGCCGATCGGCGCTTGCAACGTTGATCAGCGCCAAGGTTTCATCGCTGGCTCACAAATGCCTTCACCGCAATCGCTCGCGGGTCGCGGCCCAATGGGACCATGGTTTCCAGTGCCGGCGTATCGGCCCGCGAGTTGCCCTTGCGATCGGTTAGAGAAAGGACCGTAAGATCTCCGCTTCCGGTGTTCACCACCAGCAGCATCAGGTGATTGGGCGAGAACGCCATCCCTTCTGGCCGGCTGCCGACGTTCACCGAACTGGTGCGCTTGCCATTATCAATGCTGTACACGGCTACGGAATCGGACCCGAAGTTGCTCACATAGAGCAGGGAATTGTCGCGCGAAATCAGCGCTTCCACCGGACGATTTCCAATCAAGAAAGTATTGTTGACTTCATTCGTCCCGCTGATGATCTCGGAAAGAGATTGCCCATCAAAGTTGCAGACGTAAACTTCGCCGCCATCGGGCTTTGCGGCGACATAAATGGGAGTCTTGCCCACGTCGAGCAGCGCCAGAAGCTTGTCCGTCTTCAGGTCTACGACGGCGATCTGATTCGATTGACTGCACGCCACGAAAACTTTACTTGAGTCCGGCAGAATGCCCAGAGCAACAGGTTTGCTGCAGGTTTTCACGTTGTTCCGAACCGCGAGCGTCTCAGCATCTACAACGGCGACGGAATCTTCATCGCGCAGAGTCACCACCACCAGCTTGCCGTCAGGCGTCACTTTAGCCAGGGAGCTGCCGCCGCCCACATTGATGGTCTTGAGGACTTTCTTTTGATCGAGATCAATCACGGAGAGATTGGCGGAGCCTGAGTTCGCCACATAACCGCGCTTGCCATCCGGGGAAACGTCAATAAAGTAAGGGGCGCGATGCACCCCAATGATCGAAGTGACTTTACTTGTCTCAGCGTCAATCACGCTGACATTATCGGAGTCAGTGTTGACGACATAAAGCTCGTTCTTGTGTGGATTGGCGGCCACTCCGGTAGGGTTCTTTCCAACAGGAATTCGTGCCTTCCCAGACAGCGACCGAAGATCAATCACGCTTACGGTGTTGTCCGCACCGTTCGTAACGTAGGCATATTCGTGGTAGTTCGGCACCGGTTCCGGCGCGTCCCGGCATCCGCAGAGGAGTGGGATAGCCAGGCAAATCGTCGCTAGCAAGCGTGTGGCGAACTTGTTGAGCAAGTTTACTTTCCGGCCTTCGCCACCACAGGCTGTCGCAGCGGTTCCTGAAGGGTGCGATGCACCACCGGCGCAATCTGCCGGATCTCCGCCATAAGCTCATCGAACTGATCCGGGAAGAGCGACTGCATTCCATCAGATAGCGCGCGATCGGGGTCATGATGGACTTCCACGATCAAGCCGTCTGCGCCCACCGCAATGGCAGCTCGTGAAAGCGGAAGCACCTTATCTCGTTTGCCCGTGCCATGGCTGGGGTCAACCAGAATTGGCAGATGGCTTAGCTTCTGCACTGCCGGAACGATGCTCAGGTCAAGCGTGTTGCGGGTGTGGTCGGCGAAGGTGCGCACGCCGCGCTCGCAGAGAATTACCTCGTAATTTCCTTCGCTCAGGATGTACTCGGCCGCCATCAGGAATTCTTCCAGTGTTGCTGACATGCCGCGCTTCAGCAGCACCGGTTTGCGAATCTTGCCCGCTTTCTTGAGCAGAGAAAAGTTTTGCATGTTGCGCGCTCCGATCTGGACAACATCGGCGTACTCGGCTACCAGATCGAGTGACTCGTTATCAATTGCCTCAGTAACGATGCGCAGGCCGAAGCGGTCGCGGATCTCTGCCATGATCTTCAGTCCGGCTTCGCCCATTCCCTGGAAAGCGTAAGGCGAGGTGCGTGGCTTATAAGCGCCGCCGCGGAAGAAGCGCGCTCCGGTTTTAGCCACGCGCTCCGCGATCGCGAATGCCTGCTCGCGACATTCAATCGCGCATGGCCCCGCCACAATGCCCAGTTCGCGTCCGCCGACTGCAGCATCCGTGCCGGGAAGATTGATGACAGTGTCTTCTTCCTTTACGTCGCGGCTCACCAGCTTGTACGGCTTGCTGACAATGATGACTTCCTGCACGCCGGACATTTCTTCCAGCGCGCCCGCTTCCATGGCTCCCTTGTTTCCCGTAATTCCAATGGCCGTACGCTGGGCGCCCGGGATGGCGTGAGGGCGATAGCCCAGGCTTTCAATCCGTTCACAAACCGCGCGCACCTGCTCCTCAGTGGCGTGCGCCTTCATCACGACAAGCATAAGGACTGACCTCTGTGAAGTCTCAGTTTACTGTGATTCGCTTCGGCGAGCAACGAAAACCAGCGTTTTAGCGTGTTAGAATCAGTGGTTTAGCGCATGTCGGCAGAGTTAACAGAGCGGAAGCACAAGCTCAACATGAAGGACGTTCTGCTCTGGTCTCAGGGAGAAGTGCCTGCGCCTGGCCCACGCCGCATCGGGATTCATACTTCGACCGCGGGTGGAGTGGAGAGAGCGGCGGAGCGCGCCTACCGTCTCGGCGCGAACACGTTCCAGATATTCTCTTCCAGCCCGCGGCAATGGAAACCGTACGGACTTGGCAAGAGCCAGTGTTTGGAGATGCGGCGGCTTCGCGACAAGTATGGGATTGCGCCCTTGGTGATCCATACCAGTTACTTGGTGAATCTGGCCAGCGCCACAGCGGAGTTTCATTGCAAGTCGGTGGAAAGCTTTCGTGGCGAGTTGCAGCGCGCGCTGGCGCTCTGCGCTGAGTATCTGGTGCTGCATCCGGGGTCGTTTCGCGGTCGCAGTCGTGAAGAGGGATTGGAATTGGTGGCCCGCTCCATTGCCGAAGCGGCGCAGGGCCTTGAACTGGAGAATTCAAATCTGCGCATCCTGATTGAGAACACCGCCGGGGCGGAGTTCTCGCTGGGTGGGTCGTTTGAGCAGGTCGCGCATTTACTCGAATACCTGAAGCCGGTCTGTCCCGTTGGCGCTTGCATTGACACCTGCCACACTCACGTCTGCGGCTATGACATCGTGAGCGAAGCAGGCTGGCAGGACACGATGCGCCAACTTGACCAGACAGTCGGACTTGGGAACGTGCTGGTGTGGCACTGCAACGATGCCAAAGACCAGCGAGGCTCTCGTCGCGACCGGCACGAGCACATCGGGCAGGGAACCATTGGGCTGGAACCATTCCGGCGCCTGTTGAACGATGAACGCGCCGAGCACGCGGCCTTCATCGCGGAAACGCCAATTGATCATGCTCGCGACGATCTGCGCAACATTGAAGCCCTGAAATCTCTGGTAAACGTCAAACAAACCTCCGCCCGCAAAAAACGGGCATAATAGAACATGGCCGAGAGCACCAAAACCCCGACCACGCCGCTTTCCGAGCGACAACGCGAAGACCGCTACGATCCGCAGCGGATTGAAGAGAAGTGGTACGCCCGCTGGCAGGCCGATCCGGCATTGTTTGCCGCCGAGCCGCACGACAGCTCGCGCAAGAAATACTACGTCCTGGAAATGCTGCCCTATCCTTCCGGCGCTCTCCATATGGGACACGTACGCAACTATGCCATTGGCGATGCTCTGGCCCGCCATATGTGGATGCGCGGCTACAACGTGCTTCATCCCATGGGATGGGACGCCTTCGGCCTTCCCGCGGAAAATGCCGCCATCAAAAATAACGTTCCACCCAAAGACTGGACGCTACGCAACATCGCGCACATGAAGCAGCAAATGAAGCGTCTTGGCTTCGCCTACGACTGGGCGCGCGAAGTCACCACCTGCCTTCCTGAATACTATCGCTGGAACCAGTGGTTCTTTTTGAAGCTTTACGAGAAGGGTTTAGCGTATCGCAAGAGCAGCAAAGTCAATTGGTGCCCGGAATGTGCAACTGTCCTGGCCAACGAACAGGTGGTCGGAGGCATGTGCTGGCGTCACGAGGAAACGCCGGTGGAGCAGCGCGAACTCGAACAGTGGTTTGTCCGCACGACGAAGTATGCCGACGAGTTGCTCAACGGTCTTGATCAGCTCGAGGGCTGGCCGGAGAAGGTCCGCACCATGCAGCGCAACTGGATCGGGCGCAGCGAAGGCGCAATGGTGGATTTCAAGATTGACGGCCCCAGCCGCCGCGCGGGTGACAAGATCACGGTCTTTACGACGCGCATTGACACGATCTTCGGCGCAACTTCCATTCAGCTCGCACCGGAGCATCCGCTGGCGCCGGATTTGGTCGGCAACGATCCATCCCTTCATGCAAAGGTTGAAGATCTCATTCGAGAGCAGGCGCGCGCCCGTGCGGCGGATGATTTCGAAACCATGGAGAAGCACGGGGTGTTCACCGGTCGGTATGCCATCAATCCTTTCAACCAGGAAAAGGTCCCGATCTGGGTGGCGAACTACATCCTGACGGGCTATGGAACAGGCGCAATCATGTCAGTACCTGCGCACGATGAGCGCGATTACGAATTTGCGCAGAAGTACGGAATTGATGTCCGCGTTGTGATCCTTCCGCGCCGCACTGGAGAGCGCGAGGAACCGATGATTCCTTACACGCACAAGGACAGCATGCTCATCAATTCCGGTGAGTTCAACGAGCTTTCCAACGAAGAAGCCGTCGTCAGAATGACGGCCTATGCGGAGCGGCACGGGTTCGGCAAGGGAACGGTCACCTATCGTTTGAAGGATTGGGGCATCTCCCGCCAGCGTTACTGGGGCACTCCGATCCCCATGCTATATTGCGAAAAATGCGGCATTGTGCCGGTCCCTGAAGACCAGCTTCCGGTGTTGCTTCCCGAAAATGTGGACATCACATTGCAGGGCGGCTCACCGCTTGGACGCGTGCCGGAGTTTGTGAACGCCACCTGTCCCCAATGCGGCGGAGCAGCGCGACGCGAGACCGACACCATGGATACGTTCGTGGATTCCTCATGGTATTTCTACCGCTACACCAACGCACAGTTGAATGACCGCCCGCTCGATACCGCTACTGTGGACTACTGGTTCCCCATTGATCAGTACATCGGCGGGGTGGAGCATGCGATTCTTCACCTGATCTATTCGCGCTTCTGGACCAAATTCATGCGCGATCTCGGCCTCATCCACAATGACGAGCCGGCAACTCGTCTTTTCACTCAGGGCATGGTGATCAAAGACGGCTCCAAGATGTCGAAGAGCAAGGGGAATGTCGTTTCCCCGGACGACATGGTGGCCCGTTTCGGCGCCGACGCCACGCGCATGTACTCGCTTTTTGCCACGTCACCCGACCGCGAACTTGATTGGCAAGACGCCGGCGTGGAAGGCGTGCACCGTTTCTTGAGCCGGGTGTACCGGTTCGTGATGCGGAATGCGGTGAATGCGCCAGGCGCTTCAACCTCCAGGGACGGGAACTCGGCTGCAGTTCGTCAGGTACAACGCAAGCTCCACCAGACGATCCGGCGAGTGAGCGAGGATTTTCAAGGACGCTGGCATTTCAATACGTCCGTCGCCGCAGTAATGGAATTCGTGAACGCGCTCTATGCGGCAGAAGAAGACATTACCGCCGGCAGATTTCCTGCGGCGGTGCTCGCCGATATCCAGCGCAAACTTGTGCTCCTGCTCGCGCCGTTCTCTCCTTATCTCGCTGCTGAACTCTGGGAGACTCTCGGAGAGAAGGACAATCTCCTTCGCCATCCCTGGCCGGAGTACGACCCCGAACTTGCCCGCGAAGAGGAGATCATCTATGCCTTGCAGATCAACGGCAAGCTTCGCAGCCACGTTGCCGTTCCCGCCGAAGCGCCGGAAGCACTCGTGCGCGAAAGAGCATTGACCGAAGAAAAAGTTAAAGCAGCGGTTGAGGGCAAGCAAGTGGTGAAGGTGATCGTCGTACCGGGGAAACTGGTGAATGTGGTGGTGCGGTAGAGAAGGGAGGAAACAGAGGCAAGCAGGATTTTAACCGGTTCTGGGCTAGATTTGAGAATGGTGCGGGTCTGATCGCATCCTGTCTCTGAAACGAAGCTGCTGGTCATTTCTGTTTATCGAATCGAGCTTTTCCGATTCGCTTAAGAACTCAAAGTCCTCCGCTTCCTCAGCTTCCTCTGCGTTTCAAAGGTTTTGGGGCTGGTCTTTACAGGCCCTGAGGGTTCAGGCACAATCAATCGTGGAAGAACAATCCATCGTTATCCTCGACTTTGGCTCGCAGTACACACAACTGATTGCGCGCCGCATCCGTGAGTTGAAGGTCTTCTCCGCTGTCCTGCCCTGCACGGCCTCCCTCGACGAAATCAGGAGCTATCGTCCTGCGGGAATCATCCTGAGCGGCGGCCCTTCATCGGTTTATGACACCGACGCCCCTCCGGCAGATGAGCGCGTCCTGGAGCAGAACGTTCCGCTTCTCGGCATCTGCTACGGCCTGCATTTCATTACGCAGAGGCTTGGCGGCCAAGTGGTGCCAGGACCAAAGCGCGAGTATGGCCACGCCGAAGTCACCATCTCCCACGCTGACTCACGGCTGTTTCGCGGCCTCCCCCAAACGATGAATGTCTGGATGTCGCATGGTGATGAGGCCAAGAGTCTACCCCCGGGTTTCAACGTGGTTGCGCGATCGGGTAATGCGCTGGCTGCGATGGAGAACGAGCAGCAGAGAATCTGGGCGGTACAGTTCCATCCTGAAGTTCACCACACCAAGTACGGCTTCGATCTGCTGCGCAATTTTGTCTACAACATCTGCGGCGCCCGCGGCGAGTGGACGCCACAGCATTTCATCAACGAAGCCATCGAGCAGGTTCGACGCAGCGTCGGCGAAAAGGGAAGAGTAATCTGCGCGCTCTCCGGGGGAGTAGATTCAGCGGTCGCAGCCACGCTTGTCAACCAGGCAATCGGCGACCGGTTGGTTTCGATCTTCGTCAACAATGGCGTGCTCCGCAAGAATGAATTTCAGAAAGTACAGCAGAATCTGCGCGAGAAGCTGGGGTTGAACTTGGTCGCCGTGGATGCAAGCAAGCGCTTTCTGGAGAAACTTGCCGGCGTCACTGATCCCGAAAAGAAACGCAAGATCATCGGCAATGAGTTCATTGAGGTCTTTGACCAGGAAGCGCATCGTCTGGAGCGCGAATCCGGCAAGGTGGAATGGCTGGTGCAAGGAACGCTTTATCCCGATGTGATCGAATCGCGTAGCGTGCGCGGACCTTCGCAGACCATCAAGAGCCATCACAACGTCGGCGGACTGCCGGAGAAGATGAAGCTCAAGCTGATTGAGCCCTTAAAGGATTTGTTTAAGGATGAGGTTCGGCGCATCGGCCGCGAACTGGGGATGCCGCAAGAGATTCTGCAACGTCAGCCTTTCCCCGGGCCGGGCTTGGCAGTGCGCATCGTGGGCGAGGTCACGTCCGAGCGCGTCGCCTTGCTTCAGGAAGCAGATGACATTGTGGTCAGCGAGATCAAGCAAGCTGGCCTGTATGCGCAGATCTGGCAGTCCTTCGCGGTGTTGCTGCCGGTAATGTCAGTGGGCGTGATGGGCGACCAGCGCACCTATGCCTACACCTGCGCTATCCGCGCCGTGCATTCCGAAGACGGCATGACGGCAGATTGGGCGCCGCTGCCGTACGAGGTATTAAAACGAATCTCCAGTCGGATTGTGAACGAGGTCCGCGGCATCAACCGCGTAGTTTACGACGTAACCTCAAAGCCACCGGGCACGATTGAGTGGGAGTAAAAAAGGAGAAGCGGCAGATTTTTCTGCCGCTCGGATCTGATTGGCTCGTGCTTTGCCGGTTCTACGCAGCCCAGGGAATCGCCTTCTTGGCCCAGACGCTGTTCGGATATTTCTGTTGCAAGGTCTTCGGTACTTCACCCAACACGTGATGGTCGTTGGTCTTCTTGTAGGTTGAGACCGCTTTCCAATATACAGCTTCGGGGGCCGCGGTACTGTTCGGATATTTCTGAATGATTTCACCGTACAGCGTCTCTGCGTCCGGCCATTTCTTATTCATGAAGGCAGAGCGGGCAAGGCCTAGCAGCAGCTGAGCGGCGAACTCATCTTTTGGCAGATAACCCTCAATGCGATGCCGTTCCTTGCCATTCTCATCCAGCACCAGCACCGTAGGCGTCCACACGGCGTCAAAGCGGTGGAAGCCTGCGGGATTCTCTTTGATATGAACTCCAATTGGGACAAACCGCTTCTGGATTTCCGAAGATAGTTGCGGATCACCGTATGACTCGGCTTCCAGCCGAGCACATGCGCCTCAAGCCGGAGCGGCGCTGAAATCCACCAGAACGGGTTTGTGTTCTGTCCGTGCCTGGTTCAATCCGGCATCAATGTCCTTGGTCCAATTTACTGCCATTGAGAACCTCCTTACGTTTGTTGTTTCAGGCCGTCGCCAGCACCGGCTCCTGTACTTGGTAGAGAGAAAGCCACGGCGTGGCGGACCTCAAGCTTTGGTTTACGTTTTCAATATTTTTCACGCCCTCGTTCTGAAGCCACTTGCGGAACGCTTCAGGGCCCTGTTTTGCATAAACCGGAATGCCGTCTTTCCATGTCGCGCGTCCGCACAACACTCCGTTGAATTTCACCCCGGCTTCAGCGGCCAGGGCCAGCGATTCGTTGAATTCGGCGTTGCTCACGCCGGCGGAAAGATAGATGAACGGTTTGCTCGCCACCTCGGCAGCTCGGCGGAAATGATTCATCGCTTCCTGGCGGGTATAGGCTTTCTGGCCGCCAAACGACTTGGCGCCATCCACAAATTTCATGTTGACCGGGACTTCAACTTTCAGGACGTCTATGCCATATTTTTCTTTGGAAAACTCCGCCATGGATTCGCGCACGATCTCCGGCTTCTTCCTGGCGAACTCCAGGCCCTTTTCGTCTGCGCCTTCCTCGTAACCCACAAATTCCAGGAAGAATGGAATGTCATTAGCGCGGCATTCGTCTCCGATGCGCTCCACCCAAGCATGCTTTCTGTCGTTGATCTCTTTGCCGTCGGTCGGCGTGTAATAAAGCAGGACTTTGACGCAGTCTGCACCAGCTTCTTTCAGGCGGCGGGCTGACCAGTGGTCAAGCAAATCAGGGAGGCGGCCCGGCCCCGTCTTATCGTAGCCCGTCTTTTCGTAGGCCAGCAGCAGACCGGCATTCTTGGCGCGACGACGGGAGGCTGGCAGGCCCCATTCCGGGTCTAGCAGGATAGCGCTGGCGTGAGCGGTCAGCACTTCCGTGACGATGGACTTGAATTCTTCCATCATGGAGTCCGTGACTTCGCCACCCTTTTCCTTTGCCAGTGCTTTCTGCAACGAGCCGCGCTGGTCCATGGCAGCCGCGGCGATAATGCCCCGGCTGTCGGAAACCCTCTTCATGCCATTGAACTTCCCGGGAGTGATTTTCATGGTTTATCTCCTCAGCCCGGTCTGGGCGTGGCAGTTAAAAAATGGTTAATGCCTGTCGGAAAGCAGCAGCAACTTGGATGCAGAGCACCCTGGCAATAACACCGTTCATTCTACTAAATTGACGCTGCAGGAATTCTGATTACGCTCTTGCTTGGCAAAAACGGACGTTATAAAATTCGCGGCAAAATGACACCCCAAAAGGCAATCACCCGAACCGCGCGCAAGCCACTCTATCATCCCAAAGCAGAGAAGTCCGGTCCGCCTCCCGGCAAGTTCCACGTACGCAGCCGGCATACCAAGCTGTTTACGCCGGGCGCTTCCGTGCCGGAGACTGGAATTTATGAGGTGATCCACGACCGCGCGCATCGCGAAACGCACGAGGTTGTAATGCATCGCGGTGACCTGTTTCCTCCATGCGATCAGTGCAATGAGCGCGTCCGCTTCAGGATCGTCCGCACTGCGCCCTATATTTTTGATGACGAAGATTTCGTAGAAGAATAGCCAATTACTGGCGCAGTGGAAGATTCTTTAATATGCTTCTTTGCCGCGCAATCAAAGCTTCAATTCCGCTTGCGGCAAAGTCCATCATCTTTTTAAGTTGGGTCTCGTCGAACGGATGTTGCTCGGCTGTGGCCTGTATTTCGACAATCCTTCGCCCTCCGGTCATGACAAAGTTCATGTCCACTTCTGCCTGCGAATCTTCTTCATAAGCCAGGTCAAGAAGGACTTCGCCTTCAACGATGCCCACGCTGATGGCTGCAATGTAATCGCGAATGGGCGCGGCCGAGAGGGTTCCGGCTTCAACCAGCTTGGACATTGCCAATCCTAAGGCCACAAAAGCGCCGGTGATGGAAGCCGTTCGGGTGCCGCCATCGGCCTGGATCACGTCGCAATCGAGGGTGATGGTGCGTTCGCCCAATTGCTTCAGGTCGATCACGGCGCGCAAGGCGCGGCCGATGAGCCGCTGGATTTCATGCGTGCGGCCGCTTTGTCTTCCACGACTGGCTTCGCGCGGGGTACGGGTGAGCGTCGAACGGGGAAGCATGCTGTACTCGGCCGTGATCCATCCCTTTCCAGCTCCCTTCAAGAATGACGGCACAGTTTCTTCAATTGAGGCGGTACAGATCACGCGAGTGTTTCCGACCTCTATGAGCGCTGACCCTTCAGCAGTTGAAATAAAATCCGGGACAATGTTGACGGGCCGGATCTGATCGGGAGTGCGATTATCGGAGCGGAAGATCATACCGTTCTAGCTTTCAATATCAACCAGTTCAATATTGTTAATGGGGCAGCCCAGAAATTTTTCGCCAAGTCGTCGGAATTTATCCGTGGAATCCGTAGCATAGCAGCGCAGTTGGCCCGGCAAACCAGCATCGGACTGGCTGCCCAATTGCCCGACGACTTTTGTAGCGGTGGATTCCGCGGAATCCACAATTTCTATATGCTGAGGGACCACACGCCGCAGCAGTGGACGGATAAGAGGGTAATGCGTGCAGCCCAAAAGAAGAACGTCAGGATGCGTTGCTCCGTTGCCAAAGATGTCATCCATATAGATGTGAGCGACGTTTTCCGTTACGGGGTGCTCCACCCAGCCTTCCTCGACGAGTGGCACAAACAGAGGGCATGCTTTCTCTGTGACCTCAAGCCCGAGCTTTTCTAGCGCGCGGCTGTAAGCGTGGCTGGAAACCGTAGCTTCAGTTGCGATCACGGCTGCGCGCCGCGCTTTGGACTTACTTGCTGCCCGTTCCGCTCCGGGCTCTACCACCCCGATTACTGGAATCCTTACGGCGGACTTGATCTCATCAAGCGCAAGCGCTGTTGCCGTGTTGCACGCCACCACCAGCAGTTCAATTCCTCGACTTTCCAGAAACCGGGCGCTGGCGATGGCATATTTCGCGACGGTGCGCACGGATTTGGCTCCGTAGGGGAGGTGGGCGGTATCACCAAAATACAGGTAATCCGCTTCGGGCATAGAGGTCTTGAGCTCGCGGAGAACTGTCAGTCCCCCGAAACCGGAATCGAAAACACCGATTCGCGGAGCCAACCTACTCGAACTCCCTGGCCATGTCGTGAACCATCTTAATGTCGTAAAAGGAAGCGAGATCCATATGGCCGGCGAGTGTCTCCCTTTCCTTTCCTTCTACCAGAAATTTCACTCGCTCAATACCAGGTACATTGGCGGACACGGTCTCGATCAGCGAAGTGATGGTCAGTTCCTCGGGAGTGATTCCGGATGGGTGATTGTCCGCGAAAGCGGCGTTGGTATTCACCAGAAGTGTGTTATCGCCAACCAGAAAAACCTCTTTGATCTCCGCCGCTCGCGACAAAGGATGAGGCGAAGGCAATTGAGTGTACTGCGCCAGCACGGCGCGCAAGACTTCCTCTGCGCGCAAAGCACGGTCCTGCGGCATCGGCGAATCGGTGTCGCGCCACCGCAGAGCCTGGTCATCGTCGTATGCAACAAGAATTCGAATGTGCTCCGGTTTACTTTCAGCCGTCAGTGCTACAGGCGCCAGTTCGGCTGCCTGAGTTTTGGCCTTCTCGTGCTGTTCCAGTTTGATCAGGATGATACCAGTCAGGAGCACCGCCAGCAGCAGCAGAGCGATAGTGATCTGTAGATGCCGTGGAATCACTGTCGCAGGCTCCATTGGTTACGCGAGACGGCAATAGCCGCTGCCAAAGCCGATGCCGGGGTGCGCTCTGAGTCAGAGTTCAAAAGCGCACCACTGCCGCCTTGCTCAGGAGAAATCTCTACTGCCATCGCAGGCGCCACGATGTTACTAAGTGGACGCAACGGCGCCGCCAGAACAGAAGCGGACAGATTCTCCTTACCAAGCTCCTTTGCCACCTGCTGGGCAATGCTTTCGCTGCGCTTTAACGAAACCTGCTGCGCGGCTGGCCAGGAGAGGAAAGATCCAGGGTCTCGAGTGGTTAACGACAGCACCGGTGTGTAAAGACGCATTCCTGGTATCCGTCGGCCTGCGTGAAGGGCAACGTAAAGAGCAACGTGGGGATCGTTTGCTGCTTCGGCGCGGCGCTGCAAGCTGATCGTAATATCGCCATCCCGCAGCAAACGGGAAGCGACTCCGCGATCAAGGAGTTGCTTGCGGACTGCGCGGGCGAATGCCAGTGTGACGTCTTTCTCAAGCACGTGATTGCCCAAAACCGCTCCTTTGTCGTCGCCTCCGTGACTGGGATCAAGCAGCACAAACAGCTCATTTTGCGGGGCTGCTGGGCTTGGGCTGACCGTAGCAGGAGGACTTGTCGCCGGAGAAGGACGGACTTGGTACCAGCTTTGCTCATGAGCTCTCAAAACAGGAATTGCGCAGCATAGAAGCGCAATGGCCGTCGCGAATTTCAGCTTCTCAGTCCAACGCATAAATGGTGAAGCCACTCAATAGTTTGGGATAGAAGTCAGTGGATTTTTGCGGAAGTACTTCACCGGCAAAGGCAGTCTCGCGCACCTGATCAATGCGGGCCGGGTTGATGAGAAACGCCACGTTCGCGCCTTGACGGACCCAGGAAATGGCTTCAAAAGCATCCCGTTCGTATTTAACGTTTTCTTGATTACGGATCGCATCCTCTGAGATTCCGAGGACGCGCTCAAGCAGAATGTTATGCAGTTGAACCACATCCAGGCTTTGCTGGGCCGGGGAGAGGAAGCTGAGCGCCTCATGGACCGTTCGCGACTTCGCGCGCAGCAGGTAGGGGCCCTGGCGGGTGACTGCGACAAAAGCCGTTCCGTTCTGGCCCGCTTCCTGGAGCAGGGTAGTGGCGCTGCGGCTCTCGGTGCGCAAGTCAATGCGGTCAATGTCAAAGAATTTGCCGGCCTTTTCTAACATCTGCTCACGGTCAAATGATGCCAGACCGTGCACAATCCGGTGCGTCGGCAAGATCACCAAGCCCGGACTTTCCATAGGTACCAGCGTCATCATAACGAACTCGTGTGCAGCATTGAGATCGGAGATCCCCAACTTCGTGCGGCATTCGTCGCGATAGGCCAGCGCTGTCTCGTAACGGTGATGGCCGTCTGCAATCAGCAGCTTCTTAGGGCGCATCCCGTCCTGAACCGCCTGAATTATGGCGGGATCCGTAACCTGCCAGACGCGATGCAGGACTTCATATTGATCGAGCACGGAGATGTCGGGATCATCTTCGGATCGAGGCCGCACGAGCTGCCCAATGCTTCCATCGGGATCGTTGTAAAGCATGAATATCTGGCCAAAATGGGCGCGAGTCGCGCGCAAAAGATTCAGCCGGTCCTGGCGGGGTTTGGAGAGGGTCTGCTCGTGCCTGAACACAACCTTATCGGAATAATCTTGCAAGCGTCCTAGCACGATCAGCCCGCTGCGTTCCGCAACATCTCGCGTACCGGGAATCGTAAAGTTCTGAGAATACAGGTAAATGGAAGGAACAGAATCTTGCTTCAAGATCCCCGCTGCCCGCCAATCATGGAGATACTCTGCAGCGCGGCTGTAGACGTTAAAGGCGGGAGTATCGGTCTCGCGGGCCTCCCCCAGAATGATGCGGACGAGATTATATGGGCTCAACTCATAATAGCGGGCCTGCATTTCTGGAGTGATCTTGTCGTAGGGCTGCGTCACCACCTCGCCCAGCTTCACCTGGTGAGGATCGTAGCGAAGAGCTTTGAAGGGACGGATTTCCGCCATTGGTGTTCCCGATTTGCATTCTATCAAGCCGCAACAGAAAACCTGTGAGTGGCCCGTTCCATCTAACCGTATGAGTTTTCAGCCGAATGTGGAGCCATCTCCGGCCGGTTCAGGTTCGATAAAAAAGAGCGGCAGTCTGTGGTACCATCGGCAAAAAGAGGTTCCCAAAATGTCCCGCGATGCATGGTGCGGGTGTGGCAGTACCCGTTCCCCCCGGTTGCCTGGATCCTTCGCAGTACGCGGCAAGCTGTTCGCTCGCCTGATGATCGGCCTTACGCTGCTGCTCAGTTTGCCTGTCTGCCTGGGCGCCCAAGATGTAAAAGTTCACATCGAACCGCCGGCACCCAAACCCACTCCGGACGCAACCAGCAAAGCCACCGAGGCCGATTCTGATCCCGGCCTCAAGTTCAATCACGGCAAGCCGTTCCAGGTCCCGGTTGACCTGGTGCTGGTGAACGTGACGGTAACCGATGACTGGAACCGCATTGTCACTGGGCTCGACAAAGAAAATTTCACTGTCATGGAAGGGAACAAGGCGCAAGAGGTGCGGCATTTTTCGAATGAGGATGCGCCGATCTCGTTGGGCGTAATCTTCGACATGAGCGGCAGCATGAGCGATAAAGTGGCCAAAGCGCGGGCCGCCGTCATCGAATTTTTCAAGACCGCAAATCCGCAGGACGAATTCTTCATGATCACGTTTAATAACCGTCCGGAATTGCGGGCCGATTTCACCAAGTCCATTGAGGACGTCCAAGGGAAGCTGGTGTACACGGTGCCTGAAGGAAGCACTGCGCTTCTGGACGCGATCTATATGGGCATCAATAAAATGAAGGATGCCCACAATGCGAAAAAGGCGTTGCTGATCATCTCCGATGGCGGTGACAATCACAGCCGGTATACGGAGAGCGAGATCAAGTCCATGGTGAAGGAAGCCGATGTGCAGATTTATGCCATCGGGATTTTCGATCAAGCCCCCGTGCAACCCGAAGAGATTGCAGGCCCGGCGCTCCTCACCGAAGTCACGGAAGTGACCGGGGGGCGGATGTTCACCGTAAACAACCCCAGCGAGCTCTCTGACATTGCTACAAAGATTGGAATAGAGCTGCGCAACCAATATGTGCTCGGTTACCGTCCAACCAACAGGAACAAAGACGGGCACTGGCGTAAGATAAAAGTTAAGCTTCTTCCGCCAAAGGGATTGCCCCACCTGAATGTTTACTTCAAAACGGGATATTATGCACCTTCGCAATAGCAGTTGGTTCAGGGTCCTGATCATCCTCTTGGTCGGAACCTTTTCTGCTTCGTGGGCACAGACCCCAGCAACTCCCAGCCAGCCGCAAAAAGTGCAGCCCACTCCTTTGCCTTCAGACGTGGACCCGAGCGATCCCGCATTGCCGGTGTGGGCGCGACCGGCAACCCCACCGGCATCCAAGACCGCAACGAACGAGGGGAACGTGCCAGCTCCCAATAAGGCGGGAACCCTCCCCCCAGATCTGCAGCGCGAACCAGCCGGCCAATTGGGCCAAGTGCAAAGGACCGATAAAGGCTTTGTATTAAAAGTAGAGACGCAAGAAATCACCCTTCGGGCGACTGTGGTTGATGCTCGAAAGCACGTTGTGACTGATCTTGGCCGCGATCAGTTCACTGTTTATGAAAATGGCCAGCCGCAAACCATCCTTCACTTCAGCCGCGAGGACATTCCAGTTTCCATCGGTATCCTGGTGGACAACTCCGGTTCCATGCGCACCAAGCGTAATGCCGTAACCAAAGCAGTTGTCAATTTGGTAAGGAGCAGCAACCCCGGCGACGAGGTTTTCATTGTGAACTTCAACGATGAACCTTTCCTGGACCAGGACTTCACAAACAATGTCAGCATGATGCAGGAAGCCCTTGACCGCATGGACTCGCGCGGCGGGACGGCTTTGTACGATGCCGTGTTTGCAGCGTCAGATCACCTTGCCAAGGCAGCAAAAAGGGAGAAGAAAGTATTGCTGGTGGTTACCGACGGAGAGGACAACGAAAGCAGCGTCTCGCTCGAACAGGCGATCCGCTCCGTGCAGGATGAAAATGGCCCAACCATTTACACCATCGGAATTCTGGGCGACGAAGGAAAGCAGCCCAAGCGTGCCAAACGCGCATTGCAAGCGCTCTCTGAACAGACCGGTGGTGTTGCGTTCTTTCCCAAGACCGTGGATGAAGTTGACGACATCAGCCGCGAAGTGGCGCGTGACATTCGCAACCAGTACACCATTACCTATAAGCCAACCGACCCTAAACCGGGCTGGCGGGAGATCAAGGTGGTAGCGCATGCTCCCGGCTATCGCGACCTTGAAGTGAGGACGCGCAAAGGCTACTTCGCGAACGAACAACGCAGCGCGTCTTCGGCTGGCGGCCAGCGCTAACCCAATTCATAGATTTTTTGACAGGAAAGCCTAGCATCGTTGGAGCGCAGACACTCCTGTCTGCGCTGTTCTGTATGGCAGGCAAGAGTGCTCGCGTTCCAACTCACCTTAGGGTGCGCTCGAATTGCCCCACGTGACCTCGATAACAGGGCCGTACTAAGTGCGTGGTGCAGTTGTCAAATGGTTCCATCGGCGTGAAAATAGAAGATTCACGCTCCAGCCAAAGATCTTTCCTTCCGTCCGCTGGTGCAATCCTGAAATCCGGAGAGCAATTCATGAGTGTTACGCCGTTATCCAAGCCTGAAACTGAGATTCTTACCCCGAAAAAGCGAGGCATTCAATACGTCTTCTTCTTCGGCGGAGGCAAAGCCGAAGGGAACGGAAAAATGAAGGATGAACTGGGTGGCAAAGGCGCAGGCTTGGCCGAGATGACCAATGCCGGTCTGCCCGTTCCTCCGGGATTCACGATTCAAACCGAGGCCTGCCGCGAGTACATGCGCACCAGCGGAGTCTCTGAGGAAATCCACTCGCAGATGCTGGCCGCGCTCGAACATCTGGAGAAATTGCAGGGACAAAAGCTGGGCAAGGGAGAGAATCCGCTGCTGGTGAGCGTGCGCTCCGGCGCCAAGTTCTCCATGCCCGGAATGATGGATACCATCCTCAATCTCGGCCTGAATGATGAAAGCGTGAAATCGCTGGCCCGCAAGAGCAGCAACGAGCGCTTTGCCTACGACTCTTATCGCCGGCTGATCCAGATGTTCGGCAATGTGGTGCTTGATATTTCTAAGCATGAGTTCGACGAGGTCTTCGATGGCCAGAAAAAGAAGCGCGGAGTAAAACTCGACACTGAACTCACCGCAGAGGACCTGCAGGAGATCATTGCCCAATACAAGCAGGTGGTGCGCAAACACGCCGGCCGAGACTTTCCGCAAGTTCCAATCGAGCAGCTCGCCATGGCGCGCGATGCTGTGTTCCGCTCGTGGAACAACGATCGGGCCAAGGTGTATCGCCGCATCAACAACATCTCTGACGATCTGGGTACTGCGGTGAACGTGCAGGCCATGGTCTTCGGCAACATGGGAGAGACCAGCGGCACGGGCGTCGGCTTCACCCGAAATCCGGCCAATGGAGCGAAGGAATTTTATGGCGAGTTCCTGATGAATGCGCAGGGAGAGGACGTTGTCGCCGGCATTCGCACTCCGGTACCGATCAATGAACTGCAAAAGCAGATGCCGCAGGTCTATGACCAACTTCGCGAGATCACGAGCCGCCTGGAAAAGCATTATCGCGATGTTCAGGATTTTGAGTTCACCATCCAGGACGGGAAGCTCTACATGTTGCAGACGCGCAACGGCAAGCGTACAGGGCGCGCCGCAGTGCGAATCGCGATTGACATGGTGAATGAGCGCCTAATCAAGCCGGAAGAAGCAATCTTTCGCGTTGATCCCAACCAGATTTATGACCTGCTGGTTCCCAAGTTGGATGAAAGCAAAGGGAATGTGGAAGTCCTGGCCAGAGGACTGCCAGCTTCTCCCGGCGCTGCCGTCGGTCAAATCGTTTTCACTGCGAACGATGCGGTTGCTTTTGCTGGAACTGGAGCCAGCAAGAAGCCGGTGATTCTAGTACGCGGCGAGACCACTCCTGAAGATATTCATGGGATGGAAGTTGCCGCCGGAATTCTCACTTCGCGCGGCGGGATGACGAGCCACGCCGCAGTCGTCACGCGTGGTATGGGTAAGTGTTGCGTGGCCGGCGCGGGCGACGTAGAGGTGGATGAGAAGAAGAAAGAAATGCGGGTCGGCGCCGTCACGCTGAAAGAAGGAGATTGGCTGTCGCTCGATGGCACCACTGGCCGCGTCATCAAGGGCCGGCTGGGTACCGTACCGGCATCTCCGGACGATCCCGACTTAAAAACACTCATGGGATGGTCAGAGCCGTTCCGTAAACTCGGAGTTCGCGCCAACGCCGACATTCCGCGCGACGCAATTCAGGCTCGTGCTTTTGGAGCTGAAGGCATCGGCCTTTGCCGTACGGAACATATGTTCTTTGCCGAGGATCGCATTCCCCACATGCAGGCGATGATCCTGGCCCGCACGGTCGAAGAACGCAAGGCAGCACTCGACAAGCTGCTCCCCATGCAGCGCGCCGACTTTGAAGGCGTCTTCCGTGCCATGGACGGTTTCCCCGTCACCATCCGACTGCTCGATCCGCCCCTGCACGAGTTTCTGCCACGCCGCGAAGAGCTGATGGTGGATATTGCAAAACTCGAAATCCAGGACTCGAACAGCCCGAAGCTCAAGAAGAACCGCGAACTGCTGCGCCGCGTGGAAGAGTTACACGAGATCAATCCGATGCTGGGCCATCGCGGATGCCGCTTAGGCATCACTTATCCTGAAATTTCAGAGATGCAGGTAAGGGCGATCTTTGAAGCGGCGGTAAACGTCAGCAAAGAAGGCGTGAAGGTAATTCCGGAAATCATGATCCCGCTGGTGAGCATGTTCAAGGAGATGGCGAACCAGGGATCCATTGTGCGGCGTGTTGCGGCACAGGTATTCAAAGAGAAAGACGCAACCGTTGCTTATCTCACCGGAACCATGATCGAGCTGCCGCGGGCCTGCACGGTGGCTGATGAGATTGCTACTGAAGCGGAGTTCTTCAGCTTCGGAACCAACGACCTGACACAAACGACTTATGGCTTCTCCCGCGACGATATCGGAAAGTTTCTGCCTTCATATATCGAGCGCGGCATCTTGAAACATGATCCGTTTGCCACGATTGATACCGAGGGCGTCGGCCAACTGATGAAAATGGCCGTGGAGAAGGGCCGCAAAGGGCGTTCCAACGTGAAGCTAGGAATCTGCG
The DNA here is from genome assembly GCA_025934025.1 of Terriglobales bacterium. GTDB lineage: Bacteria > Acidobacteriota > Terriglobia > Terriglobales > Acidobacteriaceae > Angelobacter. The sequence goes on along the minus strand of JAICYU010000002.1, from coordinate 21,363 downwards.
GTGAGCATGGCGGCGATCCCGCGTCCGTCGAGTTCTGCCATCAGATCGGGCTGAATTATGTATCGTGCTCTCCCTTCCGCGTACTGACGGCTCGGCTGGCCGCGGCGCAGGCCGGAGCTTCAGATCAGCTGAAAGGGGAGGGCGGAAGAACGAAATAGCCGCTTTGCTGTAACTGAACCCTGGGTTTGCGGGAAGGCATGGTACCAAAGGCAGAACTCGATCCGCTACGCCGACACTTGCTGAACCTTCTGACCAAGGCGGAAGCCCATGTGGACTTGCGCAGTACACTCAGTGAGTTTCCGCGCGCGTTGCGTGGCAAGAAGCCTCCAGGCGCGCCACATACGCCTTGGCAGTTGCTGGAACACATACGCATTGCTCAGTGGGACATTCTCCAGTTTAGTCTCGATCGCAGGCATACATCACCAAAATGGCCGGAAGAGTATTGGCCCAAGAGTGAAGCTCCGCCCAGTACTAAAGCTTGGGGCGAGAGTGTCTCTCACCTCCTTGGCGATCTCGATTCTATCTGCCAGATGGTTAGCACTCCTGAACATGACCTTTTCGCTCGAATTCCTCATGGCGATGGCCAGACGTTGCTGCGGGAAGCTCTGCTCGTGGCGGACCACAACGCTTATCATCTGGGAGAGCTGGTGATGCTGAGAAGAATCCTGGAAGGGAAGTGAAAAAGGAGGACCATTATTTTCCGGGGATCAACGTCCTCCCGCTTTTAGCAGTCGACAGATGAGCCTGCTGGACATCTAGAGTACGTTCCCGCGCGAAAGGTTTCACTACTTTTTAGGCCGTGACAAGACCTGTCCTTTCGGACACTGTACCCCATACAATCCAGCGCAGACTGACCAGTAAACCACAGGTTGAGCGGAATGGCTCACCTTCTCTGAAGCTTCTAGTTACCTTCGTGTCTACCAAGAACTTGAGGTTTGGGCGATAGTTTCGTCGTTCCCAGAAGATAGGATTGTCAATGTCACAGGTCGTCGGGCGGCCAAGCCCAGTCAAGTTCTGCTTCAATAATCGCAAACCATTGCGCACAGTAGGCCGGGTCGTCTTTTGCTTCTTGACCACGGTTCTTCTTCTGAGTTCTGCAAATGCTCAGGACCAGACTGCAGCGGTTGATCCGGCAACGGTGAAAGCTCTGGTGCAGCAGGTGCAGGAACTTCAAGCGCAGGTGAAGAGCCTCCAGTCGCAGGTAAGCGCGCTGTCGGCATCGAACGCCAAGGAAGCTCCGCAGACATCCGAGGGCCAGAGCGCGGCAGTTCCTGCAAATGCGCCTGTTGCAGCAGCGCACGCGGTAGATATGCCGTCAGGAATGGCGCAAATGATGCAAGATCAGGCTCCTTCCGAAGGCTCCTTTCTGCACTCACCCAGATTAACGCTGCGTGGGTATGGCGACGTGGACTGGAACGTAAGCGACCTTAGAGGCAGCACGGATTCTTTTACGCTGGGGCAATTCAACCTTTTCATCACGTCGCGTCTCTCACAGCGAGCAAGCTTCCTGGCCGAGACTGTGATTGAAGCCGACCAGGGAACCAACGAGTTCGGAATCGAACCGGAACGGTTACTCCTGAACTACAGCGTCAATGATCACTTGAATCTGGCATTCGGCCGCTACCACACTGGAATTGGATACTACAACACGGCGTACCATCACAGCGCATTGTTGCAAACAACATTGGAACGGCCATTCCTGTTCCAGTTTGAGGACAATGGCGGCATCCTGCCGGTGCACAACGTTGGGGTGAGTGCGACAGGTCTGGCTTGGAGCAAACTTGGTTTGCACTACATTGCGGAGGTGGGGAACGGCAGGAGCGCGCGTACCAGCATCAGCAATCCGGTGCAGAATGTGACGGATGAAAACAACGGGAAAGCTGTGAACTTGGGATTGTTCTTCCGGCCTGACGCTATGCCCGGCTGGCAGTTTGGCTTCTCCGAGTACCATGATCACCTCACGCCTTTGGGAACTCCCAATGTGACGGAGAATATCTTCTCCGGCCACCTGGTTTTTCAGAACACGAGCTTCGAGTTGCTGAATGAAGGTGTTCTGCTGCGGCATACTCCCGATGGCGCACTTGAAACTGTCAACATTCCTGCTTTCTATTCGCAGATTTCGAGGAGGTTCGGCAATTACCGGCCGTATTTCCGCTATGAGTACATGAATGTTCCTGCAAGCGATCCGCTGTACGCTGATGTTGGACTGCAACATGGACCCAAAGCAGGATTGCGTTACGAGCTTAACGAATCAGCCGCTTTCAAAGTGGAATATGGCCGCACCATGCGGCGCAGCCTGGCTCCCACAAATTCTGTGGGTACGCAGCTTTCATTCGCATTCTGAGGAGGAGAAATGAAAACAGCAAAGACAGTTTGCCTCCTTTCAATTACGGCCTTTTTTCTATTGGGATTGAGTGCTGCCCTTGCAGAGACCCTCAACTCCTTTAAAAGCACTGACGACATCGCTGTGGTTGTGAACGAGAAGAACGCGATTACCGCCGTTACGATGTCAGATCTGCGAAGGATTCTGCTGGGCGAGCGCAAGTTCTGGAAAGGAAACGCGCCCGTGCAACTGGTGTTACGCGATCCTGGGACGCGGGAGCGCGATAAAGTGATCGGCCTTTCCCTGAAGATGAGCGACCAGGAGTTTGCAAAATACTGGCGCACGATGGTGTTTCGTGGCGAAGCCTCGGCAGAGCCGCTGGCAGTGCCATCGAATGGAATGGCGACAGAATACGTGGCAGACACGCCGGGAGCCATTACCTTTGTAGTTGGAAGAAACCTGCGCCCCGATCTGAAGGTGCTGAAGGTGGACGGCAAATATCCAGGCGAGGCCGGATATCCGCTGAAATAGCGGGCAATCAAACAACGGTGACAAGGGCGTAGGCCGCGCTGCACATGCTAAGCCTGCGCTATTTCACGTACTTCGGTTGCTCCCTTTTGTCCCACGGATCGTAGTTGTGAGCAAAGCGCACGCGTTCGGGGATGGATGGGTGGTCGTAATACCAGAAGACCACCAGCTTGCTGGGATAAGGGTAGTCGAGGCTGACCTCTCCCAGAACCTGAAACGCATGCGCTGCCGCTTCCTGGGAGTTTTGGTTGAGCCCGTGTGTGACCTCCAGGCCGTAGATATCGGCATTATGTTCCAGCATACGGCTGAAGGCTGAGCCGATTGGCTGCGCGATGAAGCTGAGGACGGCGAAGATCAGCAAGATCATCGGCAGCGCGGCCCAACTTCCCAGCTCAGGAATATGCCAGCGCTGGCGGACCCGGGGCATCAACCAGCCGGAAAGAAGATACAGCAGGTACAGCCCAACCAGCAGGCCCACGCAGCTTGCCGCCAGCCCCCAGTAGATGTGGTTCAAGACGTAGTGCCCCATCTCATGCCCGAAGACAAACTGAGTTTCCGGTACCGTCATCTTCTTGATGGTGTTGTCCCACACCACAACGCGCTTGGAAGCGCCCAAACCCGTGACATAAGCATTAAGTTCCGTGGTTTTCTCGCTAGCCTTCATCAGGAACATGCGGTCGCGCGGTATATTCAGTCCTCCGCGCTGCGTGACCTTCTCGATTGCTTCCACCAGTTGAGGGTTAGTCTTTTCGAGTGGCTCAAACTTGTTGAACATGGGTTCGATGACAAAAGGGGAGATGAACACGAGAAAGACAATGAACGGCAGCGCGATCAGCCAGGAGTAGAACCACCAACGACGCGAGCTTCTGCGGATGAGAAACACGAGCAACCAGAGTGCCACGATGCCGATGACAATATTGATGGCTTCTCCTTTGAGCACATCGCCCCACCATGAGCCCCAGCCCTGCACGGAAAGCCCATATTGCAGGCTGATATGGTGCGAATACGCGGCAAGCGGCCAGTCGAGGACATCAATCGTCAGCAAGAGCAGAGGAATGGCAATCAGTGCCTGAAGAAAACTGTACCTCGACCCTTTTCCCGCCCAGGCGCCGTAACGGGCAGCCACGCCAAGATAGAGAATCCCCAGAAGTACAACGAAAGACCAAACTGTGCCGATCAGCCGCAGCCGGCCGCTCAGGTCGTAGAGAGTCTTCGATTTGGCCAGCTTGTCCGGAGGAAGCGTGTATTCCAAGGTGGCGGAAGTTGAGGAAGCGCTGGGCGAGCTTGTAGGCGAAGGAGCCGGTGAGGCCGCACGCGGCTGGGCGGAAGCAATGCTTGTCAGCAATCCCGAACAGAAGATCAGCAGGAGAATGCGTATAAGGCGCATAGTTGTGAAAGATAGCTGAATTGTATTCCGCCGGAAATTCTGCGGCAACTCTGAAGCCCTTTCAGGGTTATAAAATAAGACTCCAGCGCCGCTCTACCGGCTTTCAGGAAAACACTTGGTTTGCCGGGGCAGCATCTAATCCGGGCAGGTACACCCCTATGAACCGCCTAGTGCATTGTCTGTCCTTGTCCGCCGTGCTGGCGCTCATTCTCGCGGCAATTCCGGCTCGCGCGCAGCAGAATCCAGAGAGGTTGATCCTGAAGGACGGCTCCTACCAGAGCGTCACCAAATGGGAAATCCAGGGCACTCGCGTGCGTTACTACAGCGCGGAGCGCTACACATGGGAGGAACTGCCCGAGGATCTCGTGGACTGGCCTGCAACCAACAAGTACAACGAAGAAAGAAAGAGCGATCGCAGCGCCGCTGTAGGCGAACTAGCCAGGGCCGCGGAGGCGGACGAAATCGAGACTCCAATTGTAGCTGCTGGCCTGCGGCTTCCTGATGGCGGAGGAGTTTTCCTGCTCGACAGCTTTCACAACGAGCCTCAACTCATCGAGCTGGAGCAGGCGGGCGGTGAAGTCAACAAGCACATGGGCAGAAACATCCTTCGCGCAGCCGTCAACCCGCTCGCGTTATCTTCAAAGCAAACAGTGGAATTAAAAGGGGATCACGCAAAGACTCAAGCTCATCTGACGCAGCCTTCGGTCTATGTAGGAGTTGATTCCGAAGAGCAGAAGCCGAATCAGCCTCAGGATGCGGCATCCGCTCTGAGCCAGGCCTCTGCCTCTCGCGGTGGCCCCGTCAGCGCCCCGGCTCAGAACAATCCGAACGTGAACCACTATCGAATTGTTCGCATGGAAAAGGCGAAGGATGGGCGTGTGATCGGAAATCTTAATGTCGCGATCTACGGCAAAGTCAGCCAGAAGGAAAACTGGGTGCCGACCACGAATACCGCGGTCGGACCCAACTGGGTCAAGATCACGCCGGCCGAATCACTCGCGCCGGGGGAATATGCGCTCGTGGAAATTTTGGACAAGGGAGAAATCAATCTCTATGTGTGGGATTTCGGTGTTGATCCCAACGCTCCGGCGAATGCGAATGCATGGACAGCACGCACACCCGAAAGCGGGCAAACGGACCAGAAACCAGGATTGGAGAAACGCCCGCCGCAGTAGCCGGAACCGCGCTCGTCAGCCTTTTTTGAGTTCGACCAGCACCTGCCTGGCGACTTCCTTCAGCGTCTCAAATACACCTTGCCCTTGGAAAGCGACTGCTTCATAGACGGATTCGCCTTTTTTCACCAGTTCGTTCTTAAGCGCGTCTACCGGCATTGCGCTGGGAAGATCGCGTTTATTGAGTTGGAGCACGTACGGAATCTTCTTGAAATCATATCCATGCTCTTTGAGGTTATCTTGAAGATTGTCCAGAGCTTCAAGATTTGCATCGAGCCGCTCCTGTTGCGAGTCGGCTACAAAGACCACGCCATCCACTCCACGGAGAATAAGCTTGCGGCTGGCATCGTAAAACACCTGTCCAGGTACAGTGTAGAGATGGAATCTGGTCTTAAAGCCGCGTACCGTTCCTAAATCCAGAGGAAGGAAATCGAAGAAAAGGGTGCGATCGGTCTCGGTGGCGAGCGAGATCATCTTGCTTTTCTGTTTATCGGCAGCTTTGTCAAAGATAAATTGCAGGTTCGTTGTCTTGCCGCCCAAACCGGCGCCGTAATAGACGATTTTGCAATTGATCTCGCGGGCCGCGAAGTTGATAAAACTCAAACGTTTCCTCGGTTCAGAGCTTTCTATGTGAATGTTGCTGAAAGAAGCTTTATATCACAACGCCCACACTTGAGCCTTTGGGAAAAACCCGCAGAAAGTCGAGGAAAAACTCTAACGGGCTTGAGATGTCGCCTTGCCGCAGCGCCCGGAACAGTAGGAGGGAAATTCCCTGAAAGCCTTCAGCGCGCTTGCGGCCGTTGCGGAGGCAGAGGGTAATACCCTTGTTTGGCTGTAACCGTCAGATGCGGGCGATGCACTCTGACCTCGATACTCCGATAGGCTCCTGAGGCGGTCATCCGCGTGGTGTACCCCAGCGTGTACTGATTGCGCGCCATGTCCGTAAGCTTGCCATACGCTTGCTCGATGGTTCCGCGGTCAAAGGCGGCATACATTTCACCGGCGGTGTCAGAGACATAACGCGGCAGAATGTTTCCGTAGCCGAAACCCGGCAGGCGCACCCGGTTGAGCTTGTCGTAAATGGGAATGGCAGCGGTATCCACGCCCATGCCATAGACGGCAATATTGTTCGAGAGCAGCACCTTCTTCACCGCATCATAGCTGGCGTTGCTGCCTGCTTCGCGCCCATCACTGATCACAAAAATAATTCGGCGCCGCGCCTTGTCGCGATGGCTCAGATCCTGCGCCGCTTTCAGGATCGCGTCATTAAGAACGAATGCTTCTTGAATTGGAGGAGGAGCCTGGGGATTGTTGGTCTGGCCGGGTACCGCTTCGTGACCGTTGATGCTGGGCCCGCTGCCTACGCCCATGGGACCGCCGATTACAGGTGGGCCACCCTCACGCCCGGGACGCTTGATTTTTGCGATGGTCGTTGTCGAAATGCTATTGGCGCCCGTGAACCCGGAAATCTGCTGCACCGTATGTCCGTAGCGATAGAGCGCAACTTCGTCAAAATCACTGAAGGCGCCGATCAGCGCCGGCAAGGTCTCATTTACCTTCCGCATGGTTGATGCCGGCAAATCGGTATCAATCACCACTGACGCAGAAATTGGAAAGGGATCGCTGGTGAAGAATTTCAATTGCTGCCTGATACCGTCTTCGTAAACGGAAAAATCTCTCGGACTTAGACCAGAAACTAAGTGCCCCGACGAATCGGTCACCGTGACCGGTATCTGTACGAAGTTGGTGGAGACGACCACCCGAGGAAGATCGTTACGGCTGGTAATCAGCTCTGGCTGTGATTGTTGAGACGGTTGCGGGGTATTGGCCGGGGCAGGAGCACCAGGTGCGGGTTGCTCTGAACGAGGATTTGCCGGCGCCGCCGGCGCATCATCCGGGAACTGCGCGGGAGCGGCGGGAACCTTTGGCTTTGGTGCATCAGGAATGTTCTGCTGCTGTCCAAGTGCAGACGCGCCAAATAACACTAAAGCACACAGAACCGTTTTCACCAGCCCAGAGCACCGCATAAGGCCTCCACCAGATTAGACGCAGATTCAAGCGATCAGAGACTCATTCTTCTGATGAGCTTCTTCGCCCCCATCAATGTTCAGAACACCGAGGGAAGCATCTTGAGCACCTAAATCTCAAGAAATCGCACACCTCATGATTCTAAGGCAGACACTCCGAACAGGGCAGAGTGCATCTTATACAATGAAGATACCCGAAAATCAGAGAGGCAGTCGTATGCGGAAGCTCATTGTTGGAGTCTTTCTCGCTTGTTGTCTTTGCAGTTCAGCCCAGGAATCACCGCAGCCGAAAGGGAATCAGAAAGAGCAGCAACCTCCGGTATTCCGCAAAACGGCCAATCTAGTAAACATTTTCTTCACCGTCAAGGACAAGCATGGAGCGCTCGTTCCCGGCCTGAACCAAAACGAGTTCGAAGTGCTGGAAGACGGGAAGCCGCAAACCATCAAGTATTTTTCGACGGAGAGCAATCAGCCGCTGACGCTGGGGATTTTGATTGATTCCAGCGGCAGCATGATGCACATGCTTCCGGAAGAGAAGGTGGTCGCCGGCCAATTCCTGCAGCAGGTTCTCAACGATAAGGACCTCGCATTCATCGAAAGCTTTGATGTGAGCGCAGACCTGCTGCAAGACCTTACCGCAGATGTAAAGCTCTTACGCGCTGGTCTGGATCGAGCCCGGATCAACGATGCCGGAGGCAGCATCCCCACAGGAATCCCAGGAGTGGGACAGGGGCCGATTCCGATTTCAAAGCCTAAAGGAACGTTGCTCTATGACGGCGTGTACCTTGCCTCCGACGAGATCCTGAGCAAGCAAGTCGGGCGTAAGGCCGTGATTGTCCTGACCGATGGCGTAGACCAGGGAAGCCAATTGCGCTTGAAGGATGCGATCGAGTCAGCCCAAAAAGCAGATGTCATTTGCTATGTCCTGCTCATCAGCGACCCGATGTATGGCGCAGATTCCCATGCTATGGGAATGCTCTCCGAGCAGACGGGCGGCCGGCTCATTACCGTTCACCATCCAGATAAATTACAAAGCGCATTTTCAGAGATCGCTAACGAACTCCGAAGCCAATACAGCATCGGCTACACGCCTACGAATGAAAAGCTCGACGGAAGTTTCCGCAAGCTCGAGGTCAAATCAAAGGGCCACTACAAAATCCAGGCTCGGAGAGGGTATTACGCGCAGAAGGAGTAGAGGAGCCCGTTCCAGCGGCTACTTGAGGATCCCCTGCTGGGCCACAGCGATATTGTCACGGCTGGAATTTTTCACCATGTACATCATTTCGTCGGCTTGGCGAATGATCTCGTGCGAGCTCTTCGCGTCTTCCGGATATGTTGCCAGACCCATGCTGCAACGCACCTGAAGATTTAATCCGTCTTCTGAGAGGAACTGCGTCTTGCGGGTCATCTCCTGAATACGCTTGGCCACCACCAGAGCGGACTGCTTGTCCGTCTGCGGCAGCAGGATCACGAATTCGTCGCCGCCATAGCGGAAAGCGTAGTCAATCAGACGAAGCTGTGACTTGATCTTAAAACCTATTTCCTGAAGCAGTTTGCTGCCAACCAGATGCCCGTAAGTGTCGTTCACGTACTTGAAATGGTCCAGATCGAGGAAGATTACGCTGAACTCGTAGCCAAACCGGGCCGAGCGATAGACTTCGGATTCCAGAGTCTTGTACAGATGCCGCGCGTTGTAGAGGCCGGTGCAGTCGTCAGTAATCGTGAGTTCCTGAATTTTCTCCACTGCGCGCGCGTTATCTATCGCGATGGCGGCATAATCGCAAAGCGCGTGAAGGAAGAACATCTCTTGCTCACCAAAGCTCTCGAGGGCGCAGTTTAACAACTGTATTACGCCCAAAACCCTATGCTTCGACTGGAGTGGAACGCAGATGATGGACCGTGTCTTCCACTTGGTGTATTCGTCAATGCGTTTGGCAAAACGCGGATCGTTGTAAACATCGGGCACGATGAGCGATTCCCCGTGGCGCGCGACCCATCCCGCAATGCCTTCTCCCACGCGCATGCGGACCGTCTTGAGCGTCTCCGCGGCATCGCCTACGGCAATGGCGAAGTAAAGCTCGTCCTTCTGCTCGTCCACCATAAGCAGGGACCAGGTGTCAGGCCGGAAGAATTCGGCCATTTTTTCCATGATGGTCTGAAGAATGGAGTCCAGATTTAGAGAAGAAGTCAGCGCCTTCGCGACGTCATTGAAGATCGCGACTTCTTGCAACTGCTTGGATCTACGCTCCGGTACCGCGCCCTCGCTCATGAAAACAAAAATCCCTTTTGCCTCCGAAACACACGGAAACTTGGGCGTATTATCGCTTGATTCTCAGAAATCAGCAACCAGCGAAATTCGCCGAAAAGTCCACAGGCAATCGTCCTTCGGCACCCCAAAGTCATTGTCCTACTGGAAGTTACGATGCGTTTTTGGTTTGACATGGCACTGCTTATGTTCCTATGATGCCCAACACAGGGACAATTCAGCTTCGAACGGGTGTTCATGGGTTCCTTTGGCGACAAACTCCGGCGTGAACGAGAAATGCGCGGCATCACCTTGGCGGAGATGTCCGAATCAACTAAGATTTCTACCCGCCATCTGGAATCACTCGAAAAAGAAGACTTTGGCTCACTTCCCGGGGGCGTTTTCAACAAAGGGTTTGTCCGTGCGTACGCCCGCTTTCTCGGCCTTGACGAAGATGAAGCTGTGGCCGATTACGCCGCTCTGGCCAATGAGGCTCCGCCGCCTGAAGACAAATTCCCGCTCGATGTCCACGAGCAGCCGAATCGCGAACTGAACCCGAAGAAATCGAATTTTCCGATGATTTTTGCGGTTGCGGCGCTGATCGGGATTCTCATCGGCTATACCGCCTGGTCGAAGAACAAGAAGCTTCATCCCGCGACGCCAGAGACAGTCAGTGCCGCTACCATGACGGCTTCTGAACCGGTTGCTTCTGGATCAGCAGAGCAGCAGCGGGCGCCGGCAGAGCAGATCTCGAATTTGCCAGTGCAAAAAAACACTTCTCTCGAGTTCAGCCCGCCGACTAGGCCCAAACCCGAATATACCTTCTCCATTCTCATCAAGGCCAAGGAAGACTCTTGGATATCAGTGATTGCCGATGGCAAGATGGTGGCGCAGGGAGTCCTCGGCCAGAACCGGCACAAATTGGTACGAGCGATGAAAGAAATTACTCTGAGGACCGGCAACGCGGGCGGAATCGAGATCAGCCATAACGGCAAATCGCTTGGCCCCGTGGGCAGCGAGAGTGAGACTCGCACCCTGATGTTTACCCCTGCCGGACTAACGCAATAGCCCTAGCGCGCACCCCGCCTCTCTCCATTAGAATAGTTAAAGCTCGTTTCGCCCCGCGAAAGCTGCCATTCGGCTTCATTTCCATGCGGAGTGCGGGTATGGCGTTCTGCGGATAGTCTTCTTGCGTTATCTTAGTGGATTGTTCAAGCAGAAATATCATTTCAGGAGGGAGTTCAAATTGGCTCCAAAAGAACGTTTCTTGTTTACTTCTGAGTCGGTCACAGAAGGACATCCCGATAAGATTGCGGACCAGATCTCGGACGCAATTCTGGATGCTTGCCTCGAAAAAGATCCTTACAGCCGCGTGGCCTGCGAGACTCTCACCACCACCGGCCTCGTCGTAATCGCGGGCGAGATCACCACCGAAGCTTACGTGGATTTCCCCACCATCGTTCGCGGAACAGTGCAGGCGGTTGGATACACCGATGCCCTTTATGGGTTTGACTGCAATACTTGCGCGGTGGTTTCGTCCATCCACTCGCAGTCACCCGACATTGCCATGGGCGTGGATACGGGCGGCGCCGGCGATCAGGGCATGATGTTCGGCTACGCCAGCAATGAGAACGACGACTACATGCCCACCCCAATCTCCCTGGCCCACAAGCTCACCAGAAGGCTCTCTGAAGTCCGAAAGTCCGGCGCTCTTCCTTACCTGCGGCCAGATGGGAAATCCCAAGTAACGGTCGAGTACGGCCCCGACCACAAACCGGTTCGGGTGGACGCCGTTGTGATCTCAACTCAGCACGCCGAGACGATTGATAACAAGACGTTGCGCGAGGACGTCCTGAAGCACGTGATTCAAGTCGCCATTCCGGAAAAGCTTCTGGATGCTGACACCAAATACCACATCAATCCGACCGGCCGCTTCGTCGTGGGCGGCCCCATGGGCGATACCGGCCTGACCGGCAGGAAGATTATCGTGGATACCTACGGCGGCATGGGCCGTCACGGCGGTGGCGCATTCAGCGGCAAGGACCCCACCAAGGTGGATCGTTCCGCCTGCTATATGGCGCGTTATATCGCGAAGAATATTGTGGCTGCTGGCTTGGCAGACCGCTGTGAAGTGCAGCTTGCCTACGCCATTGGCGTTGCTGAACCTGTGAGTGTTCTGGTGGACACGTTTGGCACCGGCAAGATCCCGGCTTCAGCAATGGAACCCCTGGTGCGGGGCACCTTCAAATTGACGCCGAAGGGAATCATCGAATCGCTCAAGCTGCGCCGGCCGATTTACAAGAAGACGGCAGCCTACGGGCACTTCGGACGCAAGGACCCCGATTTCGCCTGGGAAGCCACGGATAAGGTTGCGACACTGCGCGAGCAGGCGTTCGGTAAAACCAGCGAGAGCGCTGTCGTCGCCGCTAAGTAGAGTTTCTTGAGACGCAGTTTCTCGCTGCGTCTCTTACTGATTTTCAATCCCATGCCTTCTGAGGCAACGATAAGGAATTATGTCAACAGTCGCCGCACCTCAAGTTCCCTGTGATGTGAAGAACATCGAGCTTGCCGATATGGGCAAGCGGCGCATCGAATGGGCCAACCAGTCCATGCCGGTGTTGCAGAGCATCCGCAAAGAATTCATCAAGAACCAGCCGCTGAAGGGAATTCGTATTTCGGCGTGCCTGCACGTGACCACCGAGACCGCGAACCTTGCGATTACGCTGCGCGATGGCGGAGCGGACGTGGTTCTGTGCGCCTCCAACCCGCTCTCGACCCAGGATGATGTCGCGGCCTCGCTGGTACGCGATTTCAACATCTCCTGCCACGCTATTAAAGGCGAGGACAACGAGACCTATTACAAGCACATTCTTTCCGCGCTCGACCACCGGCCGCACATCACCATGGACGACGGCGCGGATCTGGTGTCCACGGCTCTCACCAAGCGCCAGGACGTGCTGGAAGGGATCATCGCGGGCACAGAAGAGACCACAACCGGCGTGATTCGCCTTCGCGCAATGGCCAAAGATGGCCAGTTGAGGTATCCGATCATTGCTGTGAATGACGCGCTCACCAAGCACATGTTCGACAATCGCTATGGCACCGGGCAATCCACTATGGACGGCGTAATCCGCTGCACCAACGCGCTAATTGCCGGCAGTAAGTTCGTTATCGCTGGATACGGCTGGTGCGGACGTGGGCTGGCTTCACGCGCTCGCGGCATGGGCGCAGACGTGATCGTCACCGAGATTGATCCAACCAAGGCCATCGAAGCCGTGATGGATGGCTATCGCGTAATGTCAATGAACGAGGCTGCCAAGATTGGCGATATTTTTGTGACCGTCACCGGGAACAAGAACGTGATCGGCCGCGACCACTTCGCGGCTATGAAGAACGGCGCAGTCGTAGCAAACTCCGGACATTTCAATGTGGAAATTGATATTCCCGCTCTGGAGAAAATGGCATCCTCCAAGCGCCAGACGCGCGAGTTTGTAGACGAATATGCGATGAAGGACGGCCGCAAGGTCTATCTTCTCGGCGAAGGACGGCTCATCAACCTGGCTGCGGCTGAAGGCCATCCTGCCTCGGTGATGGACATGAGCTTTGCCAACCAGGCGCTCTCTTGCGAGTATCTGGTGAAAAGCCATACCACTCTGGAGAAGAAAGTTTATTCCGTTCCTGAGGAACTGGATAAGAAAGTTGCCCGTCTGAAGCTGGAGTCCATGGGCGTAAAAATTGACAAGCTCACCGCCGAGCAGGAAGAGTATCTGGCAAGCTGGAACGAAGGTACTTAGTCTCAAGTTGCAGGTCAGGGAAAAGATTCGGGGCGAGCCAAGCAGGCTTTCTCTGGACCGCAGACGCTTGTTATTGCTTTTCGAACACCTCGGTCTGCTGATGGACTCCCTTCGAATCCTTGATCTGGGCCTTTACGGTAAAGCTCTTTCCATCCGGAGCAAGCGTGATGTTTTCCGTCCCGGTGCTTCCGTCTCCCATGGTTTCCTTCGCCGTCGAATGGCGCGCGGAGATGCGATGGTACGTCACCTTTCCTGCTTCCTGTCCGTCCCGCGTCAGAGCGGACTCGACGCCCGGTTTGCCATCGTAGCTTTCAGTGTGCTGACTTCCACTCGCGTCCGTCTCAGTGACTGTGTACTTCACCGAGTTCGCATCGGCAGCATCAATCTTTATCGTGACGTCGCCCCCGGCCGGGCCCATGAGTTTCGATTTGTCCGGATTCAGTTTCCAGGTACCTGCCCAAAGGTCGGCATTGGTAGACGATGCTTTGTCGCCGGCCGCAGTTTTGCTCTTGTCTTTCTTTTGCGCATTCAGCGTCAGCGCGCAAGCGAACACAACCAGCAGAACGAAACTTCTCTTCATAGTTCCTCCTGTTTCTCCTTACGTATATCGTTCACGACAAGTTCGAAAGTTTACGCTCCGCCTTCCGCCCCTCTGGCGCCTACCGGCGAGGTGCAGAATGCGCAGCGCCGGGCTGCCAATGGAATCTCACTCAGACACTCGGGGCATTTTTTGCTCGACGGGTCAGCCGGAGTGGCGTTGCGCGCCTGGTAGGCTTTCCATGCATTCATCGGCATTACCATAAAAAAATACACGGCGGCGGCGATCAGAATAAAGCTGATCAGCGCATTTAAGAACAATCCGTAGGAGATTACTCCTCCATTCAAGGTGGCGTTAAATGCGGAGAAATCTGGTTTGCCCATAATGGCTGCAATCAACGGGGTGAGGATATTGGTTACAAATGCAGAAACCACAGCCCCGAACGCCGCACCAATTACAACGGCAACGGCGAGGTCAATCACGTTTCCGCGCAGAACAAATTGCTTAAATCCCTTGAGCATAGTGGAACCTCCTCGGCAGCACGAATCATACAAAACTCCGCTGCTAAGCGCCAATTTGGCGGCAACTCTGGATTGATCGAGGCATCCTTTGGTCATCAGAGACGGGGCGGAAGCGCAAGGCCTCGTGTTAACCTTAAAAGTTTGCTATGGCCCATTTGCGAAGCGCAGAGAACATTACCGAACTCGTCGGTTTCACTCCCATGCTCCACCTTAAGCGAATCACTTCCCAGCGCTCCGCGCAGATATTCGCGAAACTGGAGTACCTGAATCCGGGAGGCAGCGTGAAAGATCGCGCCGCCATCGGCATGATCCAGCGCGCGGAAAAGGAAGGGAAGCTCAGGGCCGGCTCGACCATTGTAGAAGCTACAGCGGGGAATACCGGAATCGGATTGGCGCTGATTGGAGTAAACAAAGGCTACCGGGTAGTGGTATGCGTGCCGGAAAAGTTCGCTGAAGAAAAGGTCAAGATCATGCAGGCCCTCGGCGCTGAAGTGGTCCGCACCCCAGACGCCGAGGGCATGCAGGGCGCCATCAAGAAAGCAAAAGAACTGGCCGCCAACATTGCTGATTCCTTTATCGCTCTTCAATTTGAAAATCCCTCCAACCCCGACTTTCATCACGACACCACAGCCGCAGAAATTTACGAGCAGATGAATGGAAAACTCGATGCCATCGTAGTCGGCGTCGGCACGGGCGGAACGTTCACCGGAATTGCCAGGTTCATGAAGGAGCAGCATCCAGAAATTTATTGCGTGGCCGTGGAAACGGAAGGATCTGTGCTTCAGGGCGGCAAGCCGGGTCCGCACAAGGTGGAAGGGATCGGCAGCAGCTTTGTTCCCAAGACTTTCGACCCCGGTGTTTGCGATGAAATCATTGCCGTCAGCGATAAAGATGCCTTCGGTACCGTGGCTTTGCTGGCGCGGAAAGAAGGAGTGCTCGGCGGCTCTTCTGCCGGAGCGAACGTGTTTGCGGCCATCCGAACAGCAGAGAAGCTCGGCCCAGGCAAGCGCGTGGTCACGGTAATCCCCGATTCGGCGGAACGCTATATGTCCAAAAACATCTTTGAAGGCGGACCGGAGTAAAAATCGAATGGCAAAGAAGAAGACTTCGAGCGCGCCAGAGCGCAAGACTAAGACCATGGGATTTGCGACTACAGCGATTCATGTTGGCCAGGAGCCGGATCCCTCAACCGGAGCCGTCACCGTTCCCATCTTCGCCACGTCCACTTTCGTGCAAGAAGAGCTGGGAAAGCACAAAGGATATGAGTACGCGCGTGTCTCCAATCCTACGCGGACGCGGTTGGAGCAGAACCTGGCGGCATTAGAAGGCGGAAGCTCAGCTCACGTTTTTGCCAGCGGAATGGCAGCCACCACCGCAGTGACCCAGTGTTTCCTCAAGCAGGGCGACCATCTGATTTGCGGTCACAACGTTTATGGCGGAGTTCCGCGACTTTTCAATCAGGTAATTGCAGGATACGGAGTGGAGTTCAGCTACGTTGATACTTCAGATCCCGAGGCCGTAAAGAAAGCGATGCGGTGGAACACACGCCTGATCTGGATTGAGACGCCGACGAACCCTCTAATGGTCCTGAGCGACATTCGCGAAATTGCCCGAATCGCCCATGCGGGAAAAGCTGACTTGGTGGTGGATAACACTTTCATGTCGCCCTACTTTCAGCGCCCGATTGAGCACGGTGCGGACATGGTGATGCATTCGACGACAAAGTTCCTCAACGGTCACAGCGATGGTTTAGGCGGAGTTATCGTGGCAACCAAGCCGCACCACGCCGAACGCTTGGCCTTCATGCAGAAAGCCGCGGGCGCTATTCTGTCGCCGTTCGAATGTTGGCTCGTGCTGCGCGGAGTGAAGTCGCTGGCTGTGCGCATGGAGAAGCACGACCAGAATGGCCGCGCAATCGCTGACTACCTTCGCAAGCACAAAAGAGTAAAGAAGGTGCTCTATCCGGGGTTCCCCGATCATCCGCAGCACGCGCTGGCAAAGCGCCAGATGAGCGGGTTTGGTTCCATGATTACGTTCGAAACCGGGTCCCTCAACAATGCCAAAAAGATGCTTGCCCGGGTTCGAGTGTGCTCCCTGGGAGAATCACTTGGCGGAGTGGAGACCCTAATCTCCCATCCTGCTACGATGACACACGCTGCCTTGGGCGAGGAAGGACGCAAGCAGATTGGCCTGACAGACGGTATGGTCCGCATCTCAGTCGGAATTGAAGATACTGACGATCTGATTGCAGATCTAGACCAGGCGCTGGCTGCGATCTAGGCTCCGGTTGAATTCTCCGCGATCCACTGCAGGTAGGCGTCGCTTCCTGCCGTGATTTCCAGCGCAATACATTCCGCAAGCTCATAGGAGTGCAGGTCTTGAATAGTCTCGAAGATTTTCGCAACCTGCTCCGCCGTGGTTTTCACGATTAAGAGGAATTCGTGGCTGGTCTCCACTTTGCTTTGCCAGCGGTACACCGATTCGATTTGCGGCACGATGTTCACGCATGCCGCGAAGCTGCGCTCCACCAAGGCAAGGGCAATCTTTCTGGCTTCCTCGGCGGACCCTGCTGTGCTTAGAACAACTCGTGTGCTGGTCATGAATTTTCTGAAGATCTCAACGATTTTTCGGCGCGACGCGCTCTTTGATAAAACAAAAAACCACCTGCTGTAATCTAAGTGGAGTTCGGCATGAGCACTCAGATCAAGTTTGGCACATCAGGATGGCGGGCGATCATCGCTGAAGATTTTACCGTAGCCAATGTGCGCCGCGCCGTCACCGGAATCGCCCGCTACGTCGCATCGAAGAATCCAGCCAAGCCGCGCATCATCGTCGGCCGCGATCCCCGGTACATGGGCGAGTGCTTTGTTGAAGTTGCAGCAGAGATCCTGACTTCTTTTGGGGTCCAGCCGCTGCTAATTGCTCAGCCCGTACCAACGCCGGTCATTTCCTTTGAAGTGGTCCGCACTCGAGCTGATGGCGCCATCAACTTTACCGCTTCCCACAACCCTCCCGAGTATAGCGGAATAAAGTTCTCCACTCCTGACGGCGCGCCGGCGCTGCCGGAGGTCACCGGCTCAATTGAAGCTCTGATTCCACGCAATGGCGAGGCAAGCGGCAGTTCCGGAAGGGAAGTGCGCTCGGAGACAATTGATCCCAAGCCGGCGTATCTGGCGCGGCTCAAAGAGGTTGTTGATTTTTCCCTGATTCGCAAATCCCGGCTGAAGATTTGTTTTGATCCCATGTGGGGAGCCGCCCGTAACTACTCTGGCGAGCTGCTCCGCGAAGCAGGCGTAGATGTCTCAACCGTGCATGACAGCCGCGATGTCTTGTTCGGCGGCCATGCGCCGGAGCCGGAAGGCGATTTGTTGAACGACCTTCGGCGCGCGATGCAGGCCACGGGCGCGGTGATCGGAATTGCGACTGACGGAGATGCCGACCGGTTTGGCATTGTAGATCAGGATGGAACCTTCATTCAGCCGAACTACGTAATCGCTCTCCTATTTGATTATCTCGTGGAAACGCGTGGGTGGAAGAACGGAGTCGCCAAATCCGTTGCCACCACTAACATGGTGAATGCCCTGGCAGAGCGCCACAAAGTAACGCTTCATGAGACGCCGGTCGGCTTCAAATACATAGGAGAGCTGATCAAGCAGGACAAGATCGCCATCGGCGGCGAAGAGAGCGCGGGACTTTCAATTCGCCATCACGTTCCGGAGAAGGACGGCATCCTTGCCGGACTGTTGTGTTGTGAAGCAGTGGCACGCCGCGGAAAGAGCTTGCAACAGCAGATTCAAGATTTATTTGGCGAAGTTGGTTCCTTCTTTCCTCAACGCGAAAACTTCCGCTTGACGCCTGAAGCAAAACAGAAGTTTACTGTGAAGTTGAGTACCAATCCCACTGAGCTTTCAGGGCGTCGAGTTAAGGATGTTGTGAAGAAGGATGGACTCAAGCTCGTATTTGAGGATGGCTCATGGGTATGTTACCGAGTTTCAGGAACTGAGCCGGTTGTACGCCTTTATTCTGAAGCACGGACAGAAAGCGATCTGAAGAAACTTGCGGCGGCAGCCAAAGAATGGATCTTTAACTGATACATGGACCGATTGATTGCAAAAATCCGCGAGCGGCTGGCGACAATTTCCGTAGGAGCGCTGATTCTGTTTCTTGCTTACCATGTGGTTTTTGGTGCAAATGGCTTACTGGTATACCGCCAGAAACGGCAGCAGTCACACCAGATTCAGCAGCAGATTGAGAGCGTGCAACACCAGAATGAAGCCCTCGAGAAGCAAATTAAAGCTTTAAAGTCCGACCCGCAAGCTATTGAAAAAGAGGCGCGAGAGAGTCTTCACTATGCCCGCCCAGGTGAGGTAGTTTACACCCTTCCGGCTCCATCGCATTCCGCAACTCCTGCCGGCAAATAGATAACATTTTTGGCGTCAGGCAGATGCGTGTTGTTTCCGGCTTGCGCCAAAGCTGTCTCTCGTTGTAAAAATGCTGTGCTGTAACCTCAGCGAGTGATGTGACTCAATAGTCTTTTCGGAGAATCGCGGTCCGCTTGCGGGCCGCGCAACACTGGACCAATCCACACAGGAGAGAAGTCATAATGAAGAGAATCGCGTTGTCCCTGATTGCAGTTGCGTTCCTGGTCTCGATTTCCGTGGCCAAGGACAAGGCCCCCAAAGCAAAGACTGAAAAGGTCAGCGGATGGGTAAGCGATGCCAAGTGCGCCGCTAAAGGCGCCAGCGCCGACCATGCGGCCTGCGCCAAGAAGTGCGAAGAAGCCGGCGAAAAGCTGGTTGTTGTCAATGACAAAGACAAGAGCGTGATTCCGGTTGCCAACCAGGACGCGCTTAAGGGCCATGAAGGCCATCACGTCCGCGTGACCGGAACCATGGAAAACGGTGAGATGACCGTCAGCAAGGTTGACATGTTGAAGCAACCTAAAGCCAAAGCAGAAAAGGCTGAAAAGCCAGCAGGAATGTAAACGCTCTTCCAGAAAAGATCAGGCGGCCTTCGGCCGCCTTTTTTATTTCACCACTCCCGCAAGTGGTGAACTGGCTGTGGCGTAAAGCTTCTTGCCCATGCGCCCTGCGACGTAAGCTGCCCGTCCGGCGATCACAGCATGTTTCATAGCGTCCGCCATCAAAATCGGATCTTGAGCATGGGCGATGCCTGAGTTCATCAGCACGGCGTCGGCACCTAGCTCCATTGCGATCGCAGCATCAGAGGCCGTACCCACCCCCGCGTCCAGGATGAGAGGCACTGAGGTCACCAGTTCACGCAATATCTGAATATTGGCGGTGTTCTGGATTCCCATGCCGCTTCCAATCGGTGCTCCCAGAGGCATAATGGCGCTGGCTCCGGCGTCCATCAGCTTCGCGGCAACTACCGGGTCGTCAGAGGTATAGGGTAAAACTGTAAAGCCTTCGTTCACCAATATTCTGGTGGCTTCAACTGTGGCTTGTACATCGGGATAGAGAGTTTTCTGATCTCCGATAACTTCAATCTTGACCCAATCCGAGAGGCCTACTTCCCGACCCAGCCGCGCCGTGCGGATGGCCTCATCCGCGGTGTAACATCCGGCGGTATTCGGCAACAGAAAATATTTTTCCGAATTGATAAAGTCGAGAAGAGATTCCTTGCTGCGGTCCAGGTTAACCCGCCTTACGGCGACTGTGACGATCTCCGCGCCGCTGGCTTCAATCGCGCGGGCAGTTTCCTGGCCGGACCTGTACTTCCCTGTCCCTACGATCAGCCGCGAACGGAACTGGCGGCCGGCAATGATAAGCGGCTCCATATCTCTATTGTAAATTGCTCGGGCCGCACCAAGCGCTAGACCGGCGCAGTCTCAACGGGATGCGGTTCCCGATAAAGCTGGTCTATCTGTTGCTTGTACTTGGCCTCGATCACCCGCCGTTTGAGCTTTAGGGTCGGTGTGATCTCTCCGCCGGCGACGGTGAACTCGTCCGGCACAATCAGGATTTTTTTGATGGTTTCAAAATGCGCGAGTTTCTTGTTCATGTCCTCGACAATTCCGCGATACAGATCGCGCACCTTTGAATCTGCAACCAGATCTTCATGATTGAGAAACGTCACGGCGTTCGCGCGCGCCCAGTCTTCCAGCAGCGGAAAATGGGGTGAGATGATGACGGAAGCATACTTTCTGCGGTCGCCAATCAGCGCCGCCTGAGCGATCAGAACGTTTGCCTTCAATGCATTCTCGATAGGTTGCGGGGCAATGAATTTGCCTCCGGAAGTCTTAATCAGGTCTTTCTTGCGATCCGTGATGCTGAGGAAACCTTCGCTATCAATCTGGCCGATGTCGCCAGTTTTGAACCAGCCGTCCACAAACGCCGCGCGCGTTTCTTCGGGCAGATTCCAGTAGCCTTTGAAAACAGTCGGTCCTTTGACCAGAATCTCGCCATCATCAGCGATTTTCACTTGCAAGCCCCGATAGGCTTTGCCAACTGAGCCAATTTTGAAAGCACCCGGACGATTCACCGAAATAACGGGCGACGTTTCAGTGAGACCGTAGCCTTCGAAAATAGGAATGCCCATGGCACAGAACCACTCCGCCATGTCGTAGCCTAGAGGCGCCCCTCCGGAAAAATAAACTCGCCCTTTCCCGCCAAAACCTAGTCGAACTTTTGAATAGACGAGCTTGTCTGCCAGCTTCCAGGTCCAGTCGTGTGGGCGCTCGCCTCGGGCAATTTCATTCTGGTGCATGCGGCCCACCTGCAGCGCCCAATCAAAGACTTTGCGCTTCAAGCCGGCGCCGGCGCGCCTCTCCGCTTCCTGGCGAACTTTCTCATAGACTCTGGGCACGCT
>JAICYU010000289.1 GCA_025934025.1 Terriglobales bacterium | reverse complement strand
GGCGGTCTCAGGCATTCCTGGAGGGACTGGCGCCCCATCAGCAATTGAGAACTTAAGGTTAACGGAGCCATCGGCCATCGGGAGAGGAACGGCAAATGCCGAATCCTGCATTCCCGGCTCGGCCTGAATGCGTTCCAGCAAGCTGTTGGAAAACGCGGTCCACTGCTGCGGCGTGGTGTATTGATAGCGAGGAAGCGAAACTTCCGCTTTGAGAACGTGAGCGGCACTGAAGCCGGGATCGGCCGACGTCATGGCAATCAGGCTGCGCACCAGCAATCCTGCGGCGATTACCAGGACCATCGCAAGCGACATTTCAGCCCCGGTAAGAAAGCTGCGCAGGCGCAAGCCGCCGCGGTCTGATCCCGAGCGCGCCGAGCCGTCTTTCAAATTGGTCTGCACGTCAGAGCGGGCGGCCAGAAGCGCGGGCGCCAAACCAAAACCGATGCTTGCCGCTAGAGACAGCAATACGGCAAATCCCAGGACCGCGCCATCCAGTTGCACGGGCTGAGCGGAGGGCGCATCAGCAGGAAGCAGTGAGCTAAGCGCGGAAGTGCTGACGCCGGCGAGCGCGAGGCCCACGATTGCACCCAGCAATCCCAGGATGGCATTTTCCACCAGTAATTGCCGGATGATTCGGCCCGGCTTGGCTCCCAAAGCCTGCCGCACAGCCAGTTCGCGTCTGCGGAAGGTAGCGCGGGCCACGAGCAAGTTTGCAATGTTGACGCAGGCCAGCAGCAGCACCAATCCGACAGCGCCGAGCAGCACCAGTAGAGGCGCCCTGACGTTTCCCACGATGGCAGCTTGCAGAGGAGCCAGGCGCAAGGCCCAGCCTGCGTTATCCTTCGGAAATTCGGCGGCGAGCCTGCGGCTGACAGCGTCCGCCTGCGATTGGGCGCCGGCAAGCGTTACTCCAGAATTCAAGCGGCCCACCACGCGCAGCCAATGTCCACCTCGCTTGGGCATCCACGGGCCAAAAAGAGGATCATGGACCACTGGAATCCAAATCTCCTGATGCGCTCCGAACACAGGCACACGAAAACTTGCCGGCATAATGCCCACCACAGTAAAGGCCTGCTGGTCGAGCATGATGGAACGACCAACCATATGAGAGTCGCCGCCAAAGCGCGTGCGCCATAACCCTTCACTTAAAAGCACGGCTGGCGCCGAGCCTTTTTCATTGTCCTGGGGCAGAAAATACCGTCCCGCGAGCGGAGCCGCATCGAGAAGAGGGAAAATTTCCGGTGTTACCACTACGGTCGCGACCACGCGTGGATCGCCGGCTCCGGTAAGCGTCAGGTCATGGCGCTGCACTCCGGCAACACCGGCAAGAGCGCCGCTTTGTTGCAACTCCTTGAAGTCCTGGTAAGAGCAGCCTGTCGCCTTCACTCCCTGGCCAAGGTTGTTTTCGAACACATTCACGAGTTGCCGCGGATGCGGGTAGGGGAGCGAACGCAGCAGCACGGCGTAAACCACGCTGAAAATCGCGGTGTTGGCTCCAATTCCGAGCGCGAGCGTGAAAACCACAACAGAGGTGAATCCGGGAGATTTGCGCAAGCGGCGAAAACCGTAACGCAGGTCCTGCCTCAGATTGTCAATCCAGGTGAAGCCCCATGCCTCGTGAATCTCCTCGCGCAGCCGCAGCATATTCCCGAACCTCCGCTGTGAAGCATAGCCGGCTGCTTCGGTGTTAGCGTCTTCGCCTGTGCTGTTGTTGCCAAGTTCCTGCGCGCGCAGCTCGCGGTGCAAGAGCATCTCTTCTTCGATCTCCTGGTCGAAGCTCTCGCGACGCGAGAAGAGCATGCGAGTGCGTCGGATGAACTCATTCAGCCGTTCCGCGATGCGCATGTCTCCTCCTCCTGCTCTGGCATAGATAGACTATGCCAAGAGAAAACCGTTAGCAAGAGGAGCAATTGGACGGAGTGGGACGCACTGGACGAGTTGGACCGCACGGACAGCCCAAATTGAAAGCCCCTATCTTCGTTTCCGAAGATAGGGGCCACGTGTGATGCCGGACCTGTAAGCCGAATTCTGTACGGCGTTGCCGCCGTTGACGGTCATTCCTCTAGGCCGTCCATTGCTGGACGGCTCAAGCGACCTACCCGGAAGTTTGACGCCTCGAGCCAAGACGTGTTCTGGTGTCGCCACCAAAACTCCTTCCCTATTTGGTCTTGCTCCGCGTGGGGTTTGCCCTGCCCCGGTCATTGCTGCCCGGGCGGTGCGCTCTTACCGCACCTTTTCACCCTTACCTCCGTCTTACGACGGAGGCGGTATCTTTTCTGTGGCACTTTCCGTCTAACGCGCTTAGGCGCGCCATCCCGGACGTTATCCGGCACGTTGCTCTGCGGAGTTCGGACTTTCCTCTCTCCATCCCGCGCAGCCCGGAAAAATCCGTCGTTCACGGGAGGACAGCGACCATCCGGTCCAGCATCAACTATTCATATTATAAGTCGCGTTGGCCTTTCCAGACATACGCATCATGCTGCTCCAGTCCCAGGAACTTGAGCACCCTGCATGCAAACTGATGGCCCATGGAATCCAGCGATTGCGGATGATTATAGAAGGTGGGAATCAGTGGATAAATTGTCGCACCTGCTTCAGCTGCGAGATCCATGTTTCTGATGTGGATGCGGTTGAGCGGAGTCTCGCGCATGCAGAGCACCAGCGGCCGTCTTTCCTTCAGACAAACATCAGCCGCCCGCTCAATAAGGTTGCCGGCGAATCCGTGAGCAATCCTGGCTAATGTTCCCATACTACAGGGAAGAATGACCATTCCATCGGTCGAATAGGATCCGCTCGCAACGTTTGCGCCTATGTCATCCACGTTCTGCTGCTGGATCTTCTCTGATTTGCTGCCAAGCAGATGCTGGACGAGGTTGCTGCGGCCCTGGATCGAGAGTTCCTCCGCAAAAACGCGCAGTGCGTTGTCCGACGCGATGAAATTCACTGTTTTTACGCGCTCATCGCGCTCCAGTAGCAACAGCAGCGCGCGCGTAAACAGCGCTCCGCTCGCGCCGGTCGCCGCCACCGTAAGTACATGGGCTGATGGTTGAGATGAATTCTGCATCTAACGAGGTAAGCTCAAGCCTACCCCCTGGTGAAACTGCAGAGCAAGCACGGGCAATGGTCCGAATATGGGGAGTGTGTCTTTAATCCGCGCACGACGCCGCATGGCAGCGCAGGAGCTTGCCTTGCGCCAGGTGAAACGGCAAATCAGCGCCACCGATCCGCATGTCCGGCTGAAATACCTGCGCGACTTCGCGGAAGCGTTCGTCAATTACCGTCGGGTGCTCGCGCCGGCGGAATTGGAGCAGCAATACCGCCGCGCTGACGTTCTGCTGGTGGGCGACTACCATGCTTTGGCCGCATCTCAGACTTTCACGGCAGATTTGATTGAGCAGCTCTCGCACGACAAACGGCCGTTAATTCTCGCCCTTGAGATGGTGTTCGCTCGCGACCAGCGATTGCTTGATCGCTGGTTCCTGGGTGAGGTTCAGGAGAATGAGTTGCGAGCAGCCCTGCGCTATGACGCCGAGTGGGGCTACGAGTGGACGCCCTTCGCGGCGCTCCTGCAACGCGCCAGGGAATGTGGAGTGGCGGTGTTTGGTATTGACCAGGGG
>JAICYU010000259.1 GCA_025934025.1 Terriglobales bacterium | reverse complement strand
TCCGCTCAACGAAGTCGAAAAGAGGATCGAGCAGGCAATCTACTCACAAAGGCTGGAGCCCGCCGCCCGTGCATATCTGCAAAAGCTGCGCGAACAGGCTTACATTGACGTTAAGGCGGGATTCTCCGATGCCGGAGCCGTGGCCGGCGAGAGCAACAATAAGCCGGTTATCGTTGCCGCCAACGGAGATTCCGACGCAAAACAGGGCCAAAGCGGACTTAAAAAGAAGAAGAAATTCTTGATCTTCTAAACTCTGCCGCGCAATCTTGGCTCTTTTCGGCTAAGGTTCCAACCTGAAGCTATTCTGGATGCGTCTTAATCTTGAATGGACCTGAAATCCTGGATTGCCATTGTCGCAAATTTCATCGTAATCGCGGGGCTGATTTCTTACGGATTTACCCTGTTTGCTGAGTACCACGCCACCGGGCGGTGGGCCAAGAATGTGACGGGCCTGCTGGCCGGAATCGGCATGCTGGCCCTCGCAGTTGCGATGCTTCTTACGCCACGTAACGCTTTAGTACTCCTCCAAGTAGCGCAGACGAACGCGTCGAGAGTGTTCCTCTTTATAAGCAGCGTGCTCCTGCTGGCCGCGATCGCCGCCTTCGGTATCATCAACTACTCCAGGCCGCTGCGGTTATGGCATGAACGCAGGATTGGAAGGGCACTGCGCCGTGAACTCCCCAAAATCCCATAGAGCAGTATCTGAATCAGCTGCCAAACTGCTCCGGTGGCCCGGAGGTGAAGCCGGCGGTCCCGGCCCCGGTGGTCCGTTCCGGCGGATCATTCCAGGCATGGTGACTGGAGCTTCCGACGTAGATCCTGCTCTCGTCTTAACGGCAACCGTCGCCGGGGCGACTTATCGTTATTCGCTTCTCTGGTCTGTGCTGCTTTGCATTCCGTTTCTGTTTGCGGTGTTCTCAGTTTCCGCGCGTATCGGCTATGAGACTCGCCAAGGATTGGTGGACCTGCTGCGCGGCCACTACGGGAAAAAGCTGGCAATATTTTGCGCCGGCGTTGTGGTCGCGATCAATATGGCGATGATTGTGGCTGACCTTATGGCAGTGACCGAAGGCTTTTCCATCATCATGCAACTTCCGCGCATGTTTTTCATTGCAGCGGTAGCGTTCTCTGTCTGGTACATCCTGATCTTTCGCGACTATCGGAAGATTACTCACACGCTGGTGCTTCTCTCCTTGCCGCTCTTTATCTATGTCGCGGCAGCGATCCTCGCGCATCCTGATTGGGGACAGGTGCTTAGCCACTCCGTGTTCCCGCACATTCCGCGCGGCGCCGGATATCCGACGGCGGTTGTCGCCATCTTCGGCTCGCTACTCACGCCGTATGTTCTGGTGTGGCAGACCAGTTCCCGGAGAGAAGAAGCTCTGGCAGGAACGCACTCCGTCGGCGGCGGAGAGCATCATGCGGGAGCGATCGTCACAACCGTGCTTTGCTATTCCATCATGGTGGCGGCCGCAACCGTATTGCCCGGCACCGTTACCGGTAGTATGACAACCCGCGTCGCTGCAGCCGCGCTCACTCCAGCGGTGGGAGCTTTGGGAACCATTCTGTTTGCGCTTGGGATTATCGGAGCCGGCATGGTTGCGCTGCCGGTGCTGGTAGCGTCCATGTGCTACAGCGTGGCTGAATCCATGGGCTGGCGGAGCGGGCTGAACGAGAATCCGTGGGAGGCGGTCCGTTTTTATGTTCTGATTTCCGCTGCTATGTTTCTGGCGTCAGTGCTGAACTTCGTCAAGATCAATCCGGTTACCGCGCTCTACTGGTCGCAGATTCTCGCCGGCGCCCTGACGGTGCCCATTTTGATCTTCATTCTGCTGATTGCCAACGACCGCCGCGTCATGCGCACAACCAATACTTGGTGGCAGAATTTCTGGATCGGCGCTGCCGGCGGCGCGATTGTTGCCGCAGGGCTGATTGTGGTCTGGTGGAAACTGGCGGATTAGCCGTACACCCCAGTCTTCATAGTTCCATATAGTTCCATTGAATCCGAGTTTGACGCAGCAATCCCGCTGCTTTATAGTATTTTTCTCATGCTGCTGTCTGTCTCCAACATGGCCATGTGTTGCGCAATGCACATGTGTCTCTCCACCTGGAGGCAGACGGGCTAGCAAGAATTTTTATTCCGGCAATCATCACCCGCTGCTTCCGTGCAGCGGGTTTTGTTTTTTAGCACCAAAGGAGTCTCTTATGAGCCAGCATTTTGAACTTCGATGTCGCGAATGCCACACCAACTGGAAGAACCAGCCGATCTCGTTTTGCCAGAGCTGCTATGCCCCGCTGGAGGTCACCTATGATCTCGGCAGGATCGGGAAGGAAGTTTCTCGTCATGAGATCGCCCGGCGGCCACCCAATCTCTGGCGTTACAAGGAGCTGCTTCCCCTGCCGGAAGAGTACGATGCCTCGCTGCCGGTGGGCTTTACGCCACTGGTCACGGCGTCCAATTTAGGCGAACTCTTCCAGAGCAAATCTCTCTATCTGAAAAATGATTCCGCATGCTTTCCCACGCTCAGCTTCAAGGACCGCGTGGTCGCTGTCGCGCTTACGCAGGCGCGTAATTTCGGCTTCGATATCGTGAGCTGCTCTTCCACTGGCAATCTCGCGAATGCCGTAGCGGCTCAGGCTGCGCGTGGCGGATTCAAAGCCTGCGTCTTCATTCCCGCCGATCTCGAATCGGCCAAGATTCTAGGCACAGAAGTTTATGGCGCAAAGATCGTGCGCATTGCGGCCAATTATGACCAGGTGAACCGGCTCTGCTCGCAGATCGCTGACAAGCATCGCTGGGGATTCGTCAATGTGAATCTGCGACCCTATTACGCAGAAGGATCGAAGACCGTTGGCTACGAAATCGCCGAGCAACTTGGCTGGCGTCTGCCGGATAACGTGGTGGTCCCCATGGCGGGCGGTTCGCTCATCACGAAAATCCACAAGGCATTCAAGGAGTTGATCAAGTTGGGCTGGGTCGCTCCGAAAAACGTGAGGTTCTTTGGCGCCCAAGCCACCGGGTGCAGCCCCATCAGCACCGCTGTGAAAGCAGGGCGCACCGAGATTGAGCCACAGAAGCCATCCACTATTGCCCGTTCTCTGGCGATCGGCAATCCCGCCGACGGGTTCTACGCCGCCAAAACTATTGCCGCGAGCGGCGGTTGGGCGGAAGACACCAGCGATCCTGAAATCGTGGAGGGTATCACGCTACTGGCAGAAAGCGAAGGCATCTTCACCGAGACAGCCGGCGGTGTTACCGTGGCCGCGGCACGCAAGTTGTTTGCTCAAGGCCGCATTTCCCCACAGGAAACAACCGTGCTCTGCATTACCGGCAACGGTTTGAAAACGACGGATGCGCTGGCAGGAAAGTTTGAAGCGTCGGAGCCAATTCCCCCCAAATTGTCTGCTTTTGAAGAATATCTCGAGCGTGATCTTGTTCCCGCTCAGGCTGTCGGAGGAGCACGATGAATGTTTCTGTCTCAATCCCCACCGCGTTGCGGCGCCATACCGACGGGCTGGACCAGTTTGCCTGCGCCGCTTCCAGCATTCCCGATCTGCTGGACCAGCTCAGCGTTCGCTTTCCCGAACTGAAGCCGCATCTTCGTGATGAGAGCGGAAAGCTACGCCGGTTTCTAAACATCTATATCAACGATGAAGACGTGCGCTTTCTTGGCGCGGATTATCACTTCAAAGATGGCGATGAGGTGACGCTTGTGCCGTCAATCGCCGGCGGATAGGGAGAGCACGGCAGCGATGCCCGGTTGTTCGACAGTAGCGAAGAGTTCCGCCTCTGAATCGCGGTAAGCGGGTTGTGCCACGCGCCCTCGGGCGAAACCAGATCATCGTGCAGCAGCACTTTTGCGCGGCCGAGCAACCGCGCGGCGCGCACTGTTCGCAGGTCCGGCGAGCCTGATCCTGCTCCGATGATGTGGGGCTTTCCTTGCATCCGTAAACTACGCGGTCTTCTGCCGTGTCCTCCGGTCAGCTTCCAGCCAATCTTCCACCGCAGTCACCAAGCGCTCAACCAGTTGGTCTGCGCCTCCGATCATGTTCAAGCCTTCGTGCTGATGCTCTTTGACTGCCTCTCTCAGCGCCGCCGCCAAGTCTGCTCTGGTTTGTTTGTCCATCGTTGCCTCCATAAGATTCGATGTTCGATTGTATGCGGTTTGGTTTACAAAAAGTAAGCAGCCGAAGCAATTCTGTGCGCTGCGCCGATGATGGCAAGACCCTGCAGGATTGCCCACATGCGC
>JAICYU010000034.1 GCA_025934025.1 Terriglobales bacterium | reverse complement strand
TCTATGAGGCTGTCTTCCACTGTGCGACTCTGGAGCACTTTGGTGAACAAGGCACCCGTGCTCTTGGTGCCCAGGATATCGCCGGCAAGACCCGCTAGGCCAGCGAGTCCGGGAGCCTTCACCAAAGCCGGTAGAGCCAAAGCACCCATGCCTGCGGAGCCAGAGGTATCGGGCGGCATGATCTGCGCCGTCGCTTCGTATTTGCATAATTTGAACGCCAGTAGGCCGGAGAGTACCGCGCCAACGACAGTCCAGAACAGAATCGCTCGCACCCTCGACCGCAAGTACATTACGAGCGCTGAGCCCTTTTCCCAGAATCTGTTGGCATCTACAGCTGAATTCTGATCGGTGCGCTCATCAACCGCGAGGTCGTCAATTGTTCTCCGGATTGGCATTGGTCAGTTTAGTGCGATCAGAGGCAGCCTATCTCTTCGTAATCTTGCAAATGTTTGCCTGTCGCGGCCACCCTCCGCAGGAGAGAAATTCGATGCATGTACCCTGAACCCAAGTGGTCGCTAGTTTTTGAGTATACATTGGGATGGCGGGAGCACCGAAGGCGTTTGCCCGCCCGAGTTCCCTGAGGGTTATCCTCAGACGCGCGTTTTGAGGGGGCCTTAGACTGCTATAAGCTGGGAATTGGGAGCGAAGGAAAATCTCAGGCCTTATGACACAACCAAAGCGGACCGAAGGAACGCGCAAGAGCAGATCAGATGTCTTTTTTTGTTTCTTTGCTGTGCCGGCATTTTGTCATGATGGCTTCGTGCAGACGATTGCGTAATGGAGTGGGCAACTCGTAAATCTGATTATCGCGATAAATTTCAATCGTCTTCTTGGTGGTGTTGACTACCACATGGCATTCGCGGCACCAATGAAGATGCTCATCCAGCTCGGCCTGCAGGTCTTCTGTGATCTTGCCATCCAGATAATCGGACAATTCTCTTAGAAACTCAGTGCATTTCACCGCTGCCCATCCCCGTCCTTCTTGAATTTGAAGTATTTTGCCAGCCGCTCGCGCAATTGCAACCGGGCTCGCAAGAGCCTTGACTTTACTGCCGGGACGCTCAGGCCCAGCATTTCTGCCGTTTCCTCCGTTGACAACCCTTCGATGTCGCGCAGGACGAACACGGTCCGAAAGCCCGGGGGGAGCCCCTGGATCGTCTTCTTCAAGATGTCTCCCAGCTCAGAGGTCCCATAAAGTTGCTCTGGGTTGGGTGACCAGTCCGCGACTTCGCGCGGCATCGAGCCTTCATCCGTTTCCACGTCTTCATCAATGGAAACCGTGCGGTCATTCCGGCGCTTCCGCAGCTTCATCAACGCTTCGTTTACCGCAATCCGAACCAGCCAGGTGTAAAACTTTGAATTTCCCTGGAATTGCTCCAGATTCCGGTAAGCCTTGAAAAACGCGTCCTGAACAACGTCCTGAGCGTCTTCCTCGTTATGCGTTATGTGCTGAGCGATGCGAAAGATGTTCCGGTCATACCGGCGAACCAATTCGCTGAACGCCTCCAAATCGCCGTCTTTCGCCTGCTGAACAAGCGTCAGTTCATCACTAACACCTTCATCAGCCCTCTTTTGGATGGTAGCCATGCCACTCCGACTCAAAATAATTTACTATGTTCCGCAGCTTCAGAACGTTCAAAGCTCTAAAAATTCCTCGTTTTCTCAGAAAAAACACTTGCTGTAACCTCCGGGCCATCAGAGGCTCTGAATGCAATATGAACAAAATTAGCTTTACTGTCCTGTTAAGTTTCCTCCTTGTCGCCGCAGGATGCCAGCACAAGAGCACCCCGGCGGAACACATCAATGTAGTGATGAAAAAGTACACTATTACTCCTTCGGAAATCAGGCTGAAATCCGGCCAGCCGGTGGAACTGGATGTGACAACAGCGGACGTGCAGCATGGCTTCGACGTCCCGGCATTAGGCATCAAAGAACCGGTGCAGCCAGGCAAAACCACCACAATTTCGTTTACTCCGTCGCAAAAAGGGGAATTTGAAGTCCAATGCGGGATTATCTGTGGTCCGCATCATGACGATATGACGGCCAAGCTGGTTGTGGAATGAACCTCATCCAGCAATGGGCGTGAGCTGGCTGCTGGCAAGCTGCCAGAACCCGTTCTCCTTCACCCAGACGCGGGTACAACGGTAAGCACCGGAAAAATTCTTCCCGTGCAGACCGCCCGCAAGCTCCTCCTTTTGGGTGAGTAGAACCGTATTTGCATTAAAGATTCGGGCAGAACCCTCGCTCAAGTTCATGGTGTCATAGGCGATCTCAGAGTTTTTGAAACTCTGAATGAGCTGGGCCCGGCCAACGACGTTCCCTTGGGCATCAACCTCAATGTAGGCCTCGGAAAGATGCTCTTCCAGCCATCCTGCATTTCCCTTCAAATAGGCAATGCGCAGCTCCCGCTCCAGGTCCTGAACCTCTTTGCCGATTTGCTGAGTGCTTGGACGGACGTTATGCTTCGCCTTGCCAACCGTTTGCGGGTTGAGTGTGGGAACCAAGATAAGGAAAAAAGCAACAGACAGTGCAGCTCCGGGTTTCATCAGAGAGCGGCCTCCGGCAATGGACTGGTGACTCCTAAGATACTAGAGACGAAGATTTGAGTAACCTCTCAGGTTGACTCTGCTCGGTTAGGCCATATAATCGCGGCAAAATGCCACTTTCTGCCAATGTATCAGGAATTATCGAGAAGGCCGTCGCTGAGGTCCTCGAATCAAGCCTGCCTCGCCTGCGAAATGAGATTGTTGAACGGGCCAGTGCAGAATTGCAGAACTTGGGTCAGAACGGGAGCTCCGCCATCGGGGAGCGGATCAGTGCATGTCTTGCTGCAATTCAAGATGCCGCAACGCAGGCCGACATCCTGAGAAAGCTGCTGGAGGGGACGGCGCAATTTGCGCCCCGAGCCGCCCTCTTTGTGGTCAGGGCCGGCTCGGCAGCAGGTTGGCAAGGCCTTGGGTTTGATGACAACGAGGCGATCTCGGGAGCAAACCTGACCTTATCAACCCCGCTAGTAGCGAGGGCGATGCAGGACCGCAGCGCCGTCGAAGGCAGCGCCGGAGAGTTCGATACGTCACTGATGAAGCGATTGAAACCGCCTTCGGGTGGCAGATGCACAGTTCTGCCGCTGGTGGTAAAAGACAAAGTCGCGGCACTGCTCTATGTAGATTCCGGAAGTGTGGCATCTGGCACTGTTGACACAGCGCCGCTGAGCAGCCTGATTCGATTTGCGGGAGTTTGGCTGGAACTGAGCGCCCTGCGCAGAAGCGAGCGCGTGCCCGGCGAGGAACCGCAGTCGGAGCCTGCAAGCGCTCCGGTTACGACGGCAGCACCAGAAAAGCCTGCGGAAGACGACTCAGAAACCGGCAAGAAAGCCCGGCGTTTTGCCAAGCTTCTGGTTGAGGAGATCAAGCTTTACAATCAGGCCAAGGTAAATGAGGGCCGGCAGAATAGTGATCTTTATGAGAGATTGAAGGAAGATATCGAAAAGAGCCGCGCCACCTACGAAAAGCGCTATGGCCAGTCCGTCGCCGCATCGAGCGAGTATTTTAATCAGGAATTGGTCCGCATTCTGGCGGATAATGACATTAAGCTGATGGGCGACAACTTTCCGAAATAGAACAAGGAAACTCTGGTGGTAAGAAGCATTTCATCGTATTTGTGTCTTTTAGCAGCTCTGCTTCTACCGGCGAACTCCCTCGGGCAGACCTCAAAAAAACCGGCAAAGACTACGAAATCCTCGAAGTCGAAGCAAGCTGCACATCATCCTTCTACTCAGACCGCGCGCAAGCTCAAGCACATCAGGAGAGCCTTTGTTGCTTCCGCTGACTTGAAGGCAATGGCGCAGCAACTGCTGGCTAACCGCACTCCGCAGGCTTACACGGGGGTGGAGTTGTATGCGCATCGGCACCGCAAGGATGAAGCCGCGCCGCTCGCCTGGATGGTACTCGGCTATGCGCATTATCTTGACAAGGATTATGCCAAGGCGCGCGCCGCATGGCAGCATGCCGAGCCTCTTGCGCCCGTCCTGGGCGATTATCTCGATTATCTCCGCGCCGGCGCCTACGATGCGGAAGGCAACCACGCCGCAGTGCTGAAGACGCTTGCGGAATTCGACACCAAATATCCCGATTCGCTGAACCAGCCTGAAGTCACGTTGCTGTATGCAAATTGTCTGATCGCTGAGCACAAGCCGGAACAGGCAATTGCGTATTTAGAAAAGCACCGTTCGCCGCTGAGTCCTGATGTCGAATTGGCGTTGGGAAATGCCTATCAGTCCGAGGGTATGAAGGAGAAAGCGGCCGAGACCTTTCGGCGAATTTACTTCGATTTGCCGACAAGCGACCAGTCCCAGCTTGCATCGTCTGCACTGGCTGGCTCTGGTGAGGCCCCGCCAAAAGGCACTCTTGATCAGCGTTACACCCGAATTCAACTTCTGATGAAGGGGCGCCGCTTCCAAGATGCAGTGAATGAACTGAGTCCGCTGGTAGAGCAGGCCCCGCCGGAAAAGCTGGCAAACCTGCAAGCGGACTTTGCCACCGCGCTCTACCGCACGCGCAAGCGTGATGACGCGCAGCATCTGTTTGAGACCGTATTGCAGAACCAGTCAGCGCCGATGGATGTGAAGGCACAAGCGCTGTATTTCCTTGCCGAGATCGCGCGCGACCAAGATGATCGCGACGCGCACGCTTCCTATCTTTCCCAACTCCGAACGCTTGCTCCAGACAGCAACTGGTTCCAGGAAGCGCTGCTTTCCGCCGGCAACATGTACATGCTCAAAGGAGACTTTGAAAGCGGAGCTAAGCTTTACGCCGAGATCTACCAGCGCCAGCAGAATGGTCGCTTTTCGCCGTATGCGCATTGGAAGACAGCATGGCTGAACTTCCGCATGGGTAAATTGGATGAGGCCAAACGTTTGTTCGAAGAGCAACTTGAGCTCTATCCCGCTTCTGCTGAAGTCTCTGCCGCACTTTATTGGCGCGGACGTATTGCTGAGGAGGAGGGCGACAAAGCTCTGGCACGCGCCTATTATCAGAAACTCTCGGAGAATTACCGGTACTTCCACTATGCGAATCTTGGACGCGACCGCCTGGTAAATCTTGGCTTCGAAGACGTCAGCGACCCGGAGGTTCTGGACAAACTTCCTCCGCTTGCGCCGTTCCCGAGCAATTGGGACTATCCTTCCGGCAATCTGCGCGTCGAAAAGGCGCAGTTGCTGGCGAACGGAGCCATGTACGACTTCGCCGTGAAGGAAATCCAGGCCGCAGCCCCCGGTTCTCCCGCGTGGGAAGCCAAAGCGCTGGCCGACTTCTATAACGACTCGGGAAACTACATTCGCGGCATCGAGACGCTGAAGCGCGCCGTGCCCAGCTATTTTTCCGCCGAAATCGGACAGATCCCGCGACCGGTTTGGGAGGGATTGTTTCCTCGACCTTATTGGGAAGAGCTGAAAAAAGATTCGTTCCAGAACCGTCTGGATCCTTATCTGGTCGCGTCCTTGATTCGGCAAGAATCGGAGTTTAATCCTCTTGCTGTCTCACGCGCCAACGCGATGGGGCTGATGCAACTCCTTCCTCCGGTCGGAAAAAAGCTGGCCAAGGAGGTGAAGATTCATCATTTCTCCACGGATGAACTGCTCACTCCAAACACTAACTTGCAACTCGGCACTCGCTATTTCAAGCACCTGGTGGACCATTATGACGGGCAGGTGGAATACGCTCTTGCGGCTTACAACGCCGGAGAAGATCGCGTGGATGAGTGGCGCAAGAGCGGTCATTTCCGTGACGTGCAGGAGTTCGTGGAATCCATTCCTTTCACGGAAACGCGCGAGTACGTGCAGGCCATCATGCGCAATGCCGTGCTCTACAAGTTGCTGTATCCCGACGTGCAGCCCGTAGCGAGCCGCTGAAGCAACCCTGCCCTGCTCTCTCAGTAATGGCGATCAGCTATTGATGGGGACTATTCGCGGTAGCGCGGCTGACGCTGTTTAACCGATCTGCTGCTTGCTGGCGCTCTCTTCCTGCGGCGCCCAGAAGATCTCACTCAGCAGCAGCAAAGCGCCCACCACGATTGCGCTGTCGGCAACATTAAAAGCCGGCCAATGGTGGGAGCCCAGGTAGAAATCCAGAAAGTCTATGACTCTGCCACTGGCCACGCGGTCCCATAGATTTCCCAGTGCTCCGCCAAAGACCAGCGAGAGAGCAATGGCGGTAGCGTTCATGGCATTGCCATTCTTCCAGAGCAGGGCTGAGACGACGGCCAGAGCGGCCACCGAGAACAGGATCAGCATTGCCACCTTCCACTCTGAAGGCGACTCAGAGAAAAGACCAAATGCGGCGCCCTGGTTCTGAACGTGAGTCAACTGGAAGACGCCTGGAATCACCGTCACGCTGTCATGAAGCGGAATGTTCTGCGAGATGATCCACTTCGTGAGGCGGTCCAGCAGCACCACCAGGGCGGCGATCAAAACGTGATACTTGCGCATTTTCAACAAATCAACCAAATCAGCATCTCACTTTGGTGCGGGCCCTTAAGCCGGAACCTTGCCCTCAAGCTCCTGCAATGTCGCCAGGCAGCGCTCGCAGACGGTTGGATACTCCTGGCTCGATCCGACTAACGTTGAATAATTCCAACAGCGCGCGCACTTCTCGCCCGGAGCTTTCCTAACCTCAATCCGAAGAGGAGCATTGCCGTTCTCCTCTGCTGCAAGCAGGAGTTCCACGGCAGAGACAATCAGCAAATAGCGCAGATCATCTTTGTACCGCTCCAATAGCGGGTACATGCTTTCCGGAGCGTGGACCACAACCATCGCTTCCAGACCGCTGCCAATCAGCTTTTCTTTGCGGGCGATCTCCAAGGCCCTCATGGCTTCGGCGCGGAAGCTCATTAAAGCGTCAAAGTCCGACTGAACGGTTTGCGCTTGTGCCGGATCTTCCGTTTGGCCGGTGATTTCTTCAGGCGTGGGGAAGAATGACAGATGGACGCTCTCAGGTCGCGACGGCAATTTCGCCAGATGGCTCCAGACCTCTTCCGCTGTAAACGTGAGGATGGGTGCGACGAGCCGCACCAAAGCCTCGCCCATGCGCCAGATCGCAGTCTGGGCCGAACGGCGCGCCCGTGAGTCCGGCGCGGTGGTATAAAGCCGGTCCTTCAGTACGTCGAAATAGATATTGCTGAGATCAGAAGAGCAAAACTCGTTCAGGTGATGGTAAATGCGGTGAAACTCAAAGCCCTCATACCATTCCCGCACCTGCCGCGCGGTCTCTCTCATGCGCAGCAGCATGTATTGATCGAGCGGCAGCAACTGCGCGAAGGGAAGAGCATCTTGAGGTGGCTTGAAATCGTACAGATTGCTGAGCACGTAGCGGAAGGTATTGCGGATCTTACGATAGCCTTCGGCAACGCGTTCCATCAGTTCTTCAGACGCGCGCACGTCTTCTCGATAATCCACTGACGCTACCCACAGACGGACTATTTCCGCGCCGAAGCGAGCGGAAATATCAACCGGATCTACCGTATTGCCCAACGACTTCGACATGGCACGGCCCTGCGGATCGAGCATCCATCCCGGCGTTGCCACCATGCGATAAGGAGCATGGTTGCGGGAGCCGATGGCGCAGAGCAGGGAAGACTGAAACCAGCCCCGGAACTGGTCCGCACCTTCCAGGTAGAGATCGGCCGGCCAGGGAAGCTCAGGGCTATGTCCTAGAACGGCCGCCTGGCTTGAACCGGACTCGAACCAGACATCAATGATGTCGCTCTCTTTGCGAAACTGACTCCCGCCACACGCGCATATCGTTCCACTCGGGAGGATCTGCTCTGCCGGCTTGGCATACCAGGAGTCTGCGCCTTCACGGGCAAACAGCTCAATCACGGCCCGATTTACCTGCTTTGATTCCAGCAGCTTGCCGCACGATTCGCAGAAGAACACAGCAATGGGAACGCCCCACAGCCTCTGGCGGGAGATGCACCAATCCGGCCGGGTGAGCAGCATGTTGGCAAGGCGCTCTTCGCCCCAAGCCGGGTCCCATTTCACTTTTTTGACTTCATCGAGCGCCCGCTGCCGCAGCGTGCTCCCGCCGATGGGCGCTTCCATGGAGATGAACCACTGCTCCGTGGCGCGAAAGATGACTGGATTGTGGCAGCGCCAGCAATGAGGATACGAATGTTCAATCTTGCTCTCGCCCAGCAGCACACCGCGTTTCTTCAGCAGCTCGATAATCGGCTGGTTGGCTTTGAATACCGTCAGACCTTCATATTCAGGAAGCCCGTTGTGCAAACGGCCACTCGCGTCCACGTTGCAGGTCTGGTCGAGCTTGTATTTCACGCCAGTATAGAAGTCGTCGGCGCCATGTGAAGGAGCGGTGTGTACCGCCCCAGTGCCTTGGTCGGTTGTGACGTAGTCCGCCAGAACGCCGAGAATCTGACGATCTAGAAACGGATGCGCGAAGGTGGCATATTCCAGCTTGCTTCCCAGGAAACGTGCAATCTCCTTAGCGTCTTCCCAGTTACAGGCGGTCTTGGTTGCGGCAGCGAGCGCGTCCGCAACGATATAAACCTCTCCTGCCACTTCCAAGGCCACGTACTCGAGCGTGGGGTGAAACGCGACGGCCATCGAAGCAGGAAGCGTCCAGGGCGTGGTGGTCCAGATGACGGTATTCACCTGGTTTCCCGCAAGCTCCGGATCGATTTTTGCCGGATCGCTGGTGAGCCGGTACTTCACCCAGACGCTTGGGCTGCTGTGCATCTCGTATTCGACTTCGGCCTCAGCCAGTGCGGTTCGATCGTGAATGCACCAGTAAACCGGCTTCAGGCCTCGATAGACCAGGCCTTTTTCCATGAAGTCGAAAAGCGTGCGCATGATGGCAGCTTCATAAGGTGGCTCCATGGTGGAGTAGGGATCGTCCCAGCGCCCAAAGATGCCCAGCCGTTTGAACTGATCGCGCTGCAGATTCAAGTACTTGGTTGCATATTTGCGGCACGCCCCTCGGACGGCCATGGCAGGCATGTCCAGTTTCTTGCGCCCGAGATCGTTGTCAACTTTGATCTCAATCGGCAGGCCGTGGCAGTCCCATCCCGGGACGTAAGGAGCGTCGAAGCCGGACATCGTCTTCGTCTTGACTACGAAATCCTTCAAGCATTTGTTCATGCCTGTTCCCATGTGAATGGGGCCGTTGGCATAAGGCGGGCCATCATGCAACACGTAGATAGGCGCGCCGCGGCGGGACTCCCGGATCCGCCCGTAGAGGTCCATTGTGGCCCATTTTTCCAGCCATTTGGGCTCATTTTGCGGCAGTCCTGCTTTCATGGGAAAGTCAGTCCTGGGCAGATTTAATGTGCTCTTGGGATCGAGCGTCACCGAGATGAGTTCTCCGGACGAAAGTTTGTGACTTCCATTATAACGAGTCTTTCTGGAAGGTTGCCTCCGTCTTGCAGGAGCGATTTCCGCGTTAGCAAATCTTCACAAAACCAATCCGCGATCCCGCGAATCACATGAGCTGAGATTTCAAAGAATGTGCGATGCAGGGTGCATGGGGGCAGAAACTTTGCCGTAGGAAATGCAACTTGCATCTTAATTCCCTCATCTCCTATGAATGAATCCAGACCACAGCAAAAAAGTGGTGACGGTGAAAAGGTACTACGGGTCGGACCCATGGCGAATCAGGTGATTGTTCCTCGTCCTCCTCAGGCCTTCTTTAAGAACGATGCTCCGCGGTTGAGCCTTCTGCCGGAGATGCATCGTTCTATGTTGAGCTCTCTTCTTCTCAATCTGAAGGAGGCGATTTTCCCGGAAAAGTTGCCGCCTCTCAGGCTTACCTCGCGCCCTGTGGCGGTGCGGGAGATATGGACCCGCCGCAGTTCCAAGAAGGCCACCACAGGAACACTCGTGGTACACGGACTCGGGATCGGCGTAATTGTCGCTCTCTCTCTCATCAGCCTGCGGAGCGCCACCGTTGTAAAACCTGAAGAGCATGTGACGTTAATCGCCCCTCCACTGACCGACTATCAGCCGGTAATGAAACCTGCGGAAGCAGTAAAGCCTCTAGCCGGCGGCGGTGGTGGCGGTGAGCACGCAAAGCTGTTCGAGTCCAAAGGTCACCTGCCAAAAATTGCGCCGGAGCAAATCACCCCTCCGACAGTAGAGATCAAGAATGACAAACCAAAGCTCGCGGTTGAGGCCACTGTGGTGGCGCCACCGAACGTGAAGCTGCCGGACAATCCCACTATGCCTAACCTCGGAAATCCGATGTCGGCACGCGTGACCGGTCCAGCAACGAACGGCCCCGGCACCGGCGGTGGAATCGGTTCGGGAACCAACAACGGCATTGGATCAGGCGCCGGCCCAGGACACGGCCCGGGACAAGGTGGCGGCTTTGGCGGAGGAATTTACCAGCTGGGTGATATCGGTGTATCGCCGCCCGTGGCAAAGTTCACGCCCGAGCCTGATTTTTCTGAAGAAGCCCGAAAGGCCAAGTATCAAGGGACGGTTACGCTGTCAGCGATTATCGGTCCTGACGGAAGGCCCAGGAACTTGAAAGTGGTTCGCAGTTTGGGCATGGGCCTCGACCAGAAAGCCTTGGAAAAGGTACGTACCTGGCTGTTTGAACCGGGCAAGCGCAACGGCCAGCCCGTGGCCGTGGCTATGACCCTGGAAGTGGATTTCAGGCTTTTCTAGATCGTCTCAGATTCACGCAAGAAGAGAGACTGCTCATCCCTCTTTTCTTTTGGCGCACACTGCTGCGCGGATTCTTGGACGATGGAACGCGGGCACTCTTGCGTGCGAAGGTCTCGTGCGGACATCCGTGTCTGCGCTCCAACTGAGTTTTCTACCCTTTCCGCTTCCCGCCGTCAGAAATACCCACAGCCCGCGTCTTAGCAGCCACAACGCAGCATTCACCAGCAGGAATCGGACTGCCGTGAGGGCAGGTGCGCGGATGGCCCAGGAACGCGCAAATGCTGTCCGTAGCTTCAGGCGATAGAATGTGCTCGAACTTGCAAGCCTGCTCTGCCACCTCTTTTTCGTCTTTCACCCGCAGAGTCTCAGTGAACAAGATCTCTGCCAGGCGGTGACGGCGGATGATATCCTCCGCGCGCTTCCGTCCTTTTTCGGTAAAGATAATCATCGCCTCACCGTGACCGCTGAAATCGGATGGGGGACGGAATGCCACATGGCAGCGGTTCAGCACCTGCTTGTGGGTATGCGGCTGTGGCGTGTGTTCGGTGAGTTCCACCAGTCCTTCGCTCTGCATGCGCTCAAGCGCCAACGGCATTGCCAAAGATCCTTCAACTTCTACACGGCCTAACTCGGCGGGCTCTCCGTTCTCCGCCAGAACCCACAGCTCTTCCAGGACCTCATCGAACTGCTCTTCATCGCTGATGATGAAGGTCTCCTGCGATGCTATTGTGCCGTGGTGGAGTTCCAGCAGCCGGTCGGCAAGACGTGCCACTGCCGGGTCATGCGTCACCATAATGATGGTCCGTCCCTGGGCGTGAAGGTCACGCAGTTCACGTAGCACGATTTCTTCATTCTGCGCATCGAGATTGCCCGTGGGCTCATCGGCCAGAATGATGGCGGGATCATTGATGAGCGCACGCGCAATGCAGACGCGCTGCTCCTCGCCGCCGGAAAGCTGTGAAGGAAGATGATCTGCGCGGTCCGCCAATCCGACGCGCTCAAGCGCCTCAAGTGCATCCTGCTTGTCAATCATGCTATGGAAGTATTGCGCCAGCATTACGTTCTCAATGGCGGTGAGGTAGGGAATCAGATGAAATTGCTGAAAGATGAAGCCAATTTTTTCTGCACGGAAGCGGTTCAGCTCCGTGGCATTCATTTTCGAGACGTTCGCGCCGTCAATCCAGATTTCGCCGCTGGTCGGCTGGTCCAGGCATCCAAGCAGATTCACCAGAGTTGATTTTCCGGAGCCGGAAGGGCCCATGATGGCAAGCCACTCTCCAGGAGGCACCGCGAGCGAAACGTGGTCCAACGCCCGGACTTCAACGTTGGATTTGTAGACGCGGGTTACGTCTCTGAGCTCAATTGGCATTATTCGCCCCTCAGAATTCCTGCCGGCTGCACCTGCTGCAGGGTTCGCAATGGAACGGTAGAGGCAATCAGCGCGAGCAAAATGCTGCCCAAGAGGACTGGCAAGAATAACCACGCTGAGGGCACAATTGCGGCATTGAAATTGGCTTTGCCGATCCAGAATGCAACGCCGCATCCCACAATGTAGCCTGCGATTGCTCCAGCGCTTCCCAGAAGCGCCGATTCAGTGGCGAAAAGGGAACTGACGGCACGGTTGGATGCGCCGAGCGCTTTCATGACGGCGAAGTCTTTTCGGCGCTCCAGGACTGCGCCGCTGAAAGTTGAAGCCATACAGAGAGCAATAAGAAGAAGCACCACCGCCGAAGCGGCCAGAACCACCGATTTAGTCTTGCCCAGCACGGTCGTCTGCGCCTGGGTAATCTGGCGTATGGGTTTTACGTCAACACCGCGAAGGGCAGCGGACAGCCGTTCAGCTGTGGCCTGAATCTCCTTTGGACTTCCATCCACGCGGACGAGAGCGGTAGTCGGTTCCACTCCCGTGAGCTGCAGAAATTCGGGCATGGACACATATACCCTGCTGTCATCATCAGAGCCAGAGTTGAAAGTTGCCGAGGGCTGAATTTCCAGTTCATTGTGGCCAAAGCGGATCGTAAAGGCTTGTCCCTGAGGCGCGAGCTTTTCTGCCGCTTGTGAACCGAGCAAGGCGTTGCCATTCCCCTGATCGTGAATTGACCACCAGGAATTCAATTGCCGCAATGATGCCGGATCAGCGCCGCCAAGTACAAATTTCGTATCATTCGGGCCCGTGACCACAGCATAGGCAACGGGAACAGCCGCGCCATGGCTGCCCAGCGAGGACTTGATTGTCCCAAGCTCATCCGCGGTGAACGCTCGGTGTGGCCGGGTGACAACAATATTTGCGCCGAAGCTGCGGAACTCACGCGTGAGCTTGTTCTCAAGATCGTAGTAAACGGTCAGCGCTGCGGTGGCGATCGTCGCCGCAACAGCAACGGAGATCAGAGTGGTGAGAGCGCGGTCTTTGCGCACCCAGGCAGCCCGAAAAAGCAAACGAAGCAAAAGGCGATTGCGGGTCATGCGTCTCCCCGGAGAACCACGGCGGGATCGAACTTCATAGCTTTTCGTACCGCTCCAATGCTGGCAAGGAAAGTCACACCCACGGCGGCGAGAATCACGATAGCCAATACAACGGGTTGAACTCCGATCGCCGAGCCGAACACGTTTTGGCCAATGCGATGGGCCAGCACGGTCCCGGCAGCGAAGCCGATCAGGCCGCCTGCGATTGCCAGCAAGCCCGCCTCGGTCAGAAACAACGAGGCGACGGAGCTGTTGCTCGCCCCCAGCGATTTCATCAGCCCAACTTCATGCCGGCGTTCAAGGATGGTTGCGGCCATGGCGGCCGACACCGCCAATCCTGAAGCCAGAAGAGCAGCCAACGTAAGCAGCATCATCAGGCCGCCAATGCGGGAAAGAATCTTGCCTTGCGTCTGCTCAACCTGGCGGATCTGTTCCACACGCACGTTGGGCAACACTTCAGCAATCTGGAACGCAATCGAATTGGCGTAGGGTGAGCAGTACCAGCGGTCGCGGTCGGCGGGGTTCATGTGGTTGGGATCGCGGCGACCGAATGCATCTTCCGGCTTGGTAAGAGCGCTGACCACCACCCGGCGCACTTTATTGGGCTCGCCCAGGATCTGTTGGACAATGTGAAGAGGAGCTACAATGGCCTGCTCTTCTGCCGCGCCGGCCTGAAGTACGCCACTGACGCGCAGCGACTTGCCACCTACTCGTACTTCGTCACCAATCTTGATGCCAGCGGACTTGGCTAGCTCGGCGCCCACGAGAACTTCCGGGGCAGTTTGCGGCCATTCAGCGTAGTCCGCAGGCCAGTTCCCATCCACTTTCCACCAGCCGTTAAGGGTGCGCGCTCCTGTGGTGAAGCTTTCCTTTCCGTTGTGTTGCTGCTGGGAGAAGTAAGTTCCGGTGAGATCGGCCCGAATCTCGCGGCCGTCAACAGTGAATGTTTCCGGAGCAGACAGAAAAGGAACGTAGCCGAGAATGTTATGTCCCCAGAACACGCCCTTCATCTTCGCCAAGTCAGATTCGGTGATGAATGCGCCCTCATTGGCAGGCTTCAGATCCACGCCGCCAAGATTGACATCCAGCGTGTCTTCAATCGGCGTGATCAGCAGATTGCCGCCGTTT
Organism: Terriglobales bacterium; assembly: GCA_025934025.1. Taxonomy (GTDB): domain Bacteria; phylum Acidobacteriota; class Terriglobia; order Terriglobales; family Acidobacteriaceae; genus Angelobacter. The sequence goes on along the minus strand of JAICYU010000034.1, from coordinate 8,655 downwards.
TTGCGCAAATCCTGATTGATTTTGTCCGCCACGTCCGTGCCAACGGCAATCATGGCTGTCGCGATGCTCATGCCAAGCGCGATGGCCAGCAACGCCAGCGATTTGCGCCGCTTCTGGCGGCGAAAGGATTCGAGAAGCAGGCGCAGAAACATATCAGCGGGAAAACTGTCCGGCTTGGGTCTTGAGATCAGCGAGGCTGATTACAACCGAACCGCCCGACTCGACCGCATGTAGTGGAATGGGATTGCAGCCGCCGCCCTGACCTACGCTTTGCGGGTTCACCGGTGCTGCGCAGTTCTTGCAGATGAGCCCGCTGCTTCCTTTGTAAAAGCCCACCGCGCCGCAGATCTGGCAGGCATCGAAAACGGTTGCTACTTTGCCATCCGGCTTGCGATAGAGAAGAAAGCGGACGCGAGTTCCATTCACTTGAGCACTGTAGCGCTGGAGGTCTCCCTGGACGAGATTCACGGTCGGAATGCTCGCCTGGCCGTTCTGGTCAAACGCAATCTCGGTGGCAGGGGAGAGCGCCGTCACGCTCTTGGTGTAGATAAATTCAGCTGTGACCATGAAGATGAAGGCGAACGAAGCCGCGCATACGGCAATGGCCCAGTAACGCTCTTTGCGTGCGGCCCATTGCAGCTTGCGTTCTTCTGCTTTTGATCCAGCCGCGGTTACAGGCGCTCTCCTCCGGTACTCCAGCAGGACCATCAGAATTACCAGAGCCAGCATGGTTACAGGGAAAAAATAATCGTTGCGGACAATCGGCCCGATCAGCGCCATCTCGCTCTTGCTGGAGGGGAGCACGCCGCTTTCGGAAAGCTCATGCAGGCCTGAGATCACCAACTGGGCAGCGACAAAAAAGAGGATGACGGTTGTTACGCGGAAGAACTTGCGCAAATCAATCCGCAAGCTGCCTTTGACGAACATCACGCCAAAAACGATGGCTAATGCCACACCGAGCAACGTTCCCAGAAAGCTCATCAGCTCGCCGGTATCCAGGCTTACTCCGGAAAGAATGACCACGGTTTCCGCGCCTTCGCGAAACACCATCAGGAAAATGAAGGCAAACAGTCCCCACTTCGATCCAGTGCCCGCCAGCGAACCCACTCTGGTTTCGATCTCGCCTTTGAGCCGCCTGGCGGTCCGCATCATAAAGACAACCATGCTGACGACAAAGACCGCTGCCACCAGCATGACCCAACCTTCAACCTTGTCTTCGTTGACCGGCAGGTAAGAGAGGGCAACGCCGGCAGCTACGCTGCCGATGAACGCGGCTCCAAGAGCGTAATAGACGGTTTTGCGCAGCTCCGGCCGTCCAATCTTGGCAAGATATGCGAGCGTGATGCCGACAATCAGAGCGGCTTCAACGCCTTCACGGAGAGTGACGATCAGGGCCTGGAACATGGCTGATTATGAAAATGAAATTCAATTTCATTTTCAATTAGGATTGTACCCAGCTCACATACCGCAGTCAACAAATTGAAATTGAGCGGCTTAGTCTCCGCTGGGCAGGTGCTTGCGAACATCCCGCTTCTACAGCGGCGCGTCTAATCAGCCGGTGATCAGGCTCACAATCTTCCGCTCCGCGGCTGAACTCGAGAAGCTCCGGCCGCTCTGGGAGGAGCTTTGTCGATCAAACCCAGCAACATTGTTCCAGCAATTTGAGATCAACCGCCTGGCCGCGGAGATCTTTGCTGATCGAGAGCAGCCATTTGTTGTGAGTGCTGAGGCGTCCTACGGAGCAGCAATCGTTCCCACAGCGGTACGTCATCAGGATGGCACTGTTCGCGTTCTCGGGGAGGAACTCTTCGATTATCGCGGGTTTCTCCAACAGGGCGACCCGGAAGTGCTGCGTTCAGCTCTTGCCGCACTGACAGGACTGCAAAAACCACTGTCGGTGGTGGCGATGCGTCCTGAGGAGGCGAGGCATGTGCCGGAGGAGTTGCCGCTGACCGATTTCTGTGCCGCACCGGCGATCCGAGTGGCTGAGCTTCCAGAATCTGAGTTCGCCTGCAAACACCTGCGCCTTGCGCGCAACCTGCGCCGGCTGCAACGTCTCGGATACGAACCCCGCCGCTATGAGGGTTACCAGCCGGGGCTTCTCGCACAAATTTATCAGCGCAAAGCCGAGCAAGATTTGGAAAGTCTATTCCATGATGTCCTTAGAGTGCAGTTCATGCTCAGGGCTGCTCAACTCTTGCCAGAACAGTTTGAGATCTTCACATTGGAATGCGGCAGCGATATGGCTGCTGCGCTGGTCACATTGCGCGATGGTCAGGTACGCAGGTTCTACACGGGCTGGTTCGCCTCGGAACTGAGCAAACATTCGCCATGCCTTTCATTGATCTATGAGGTCACGCGACAGTCGCTCAAGGAAGGACTGGATTGCGACTACATGACGGGCGAGCAGCCGTACAAGCTGCGCCTGGCCACGACGTTGGTGCCTCTGCACAGACTCACAGCATCGTCAGAGCAACTGGCGTCGCTTAGCGAAACTCCTATCGCCGAGCCGGATCTTGCGAGCTAGCTCTTGGTTCGAGAAATCCGGGATCACAGCGTTTTCAGGAAGGCCTTAGCTTTTTGCAGGTCGGGAAAGAGCTTCTCCTCCGCTTGAAATTCCCGTGAATGGACGCAACGCCGGCTCCCGCGCAGCTTTACCGGATGCCGCAGGTGGAGCATCTCGTGGTAGACGAGGTATTCAATAGCAAAGCGCGGCACCTCAGGACGGTCAAAGACACGGCTGACCACAATGGTGTTGTGCGCGGGATCATAATGCCCCAGGCTGTGGCGCGAGTGGTTTGCGCTCCAAGTCATCTGCGGGCGCGCCATCAATCCATAAAAATACCGCTGATTGAGATCGTCAAAAATTTCTTCCAGATGAAAGCGCCTGCCTTGCGGGCTTGCGATGCGCTTCCGCCCGCGCATCTGCCGGATCAAATGCATTCGGGCGGCGATGGCGTGGCTTCCAATAAAGCGGCGGTATCGCGCGGCATGGACCTGTTCAATTTCTTTACGATAAAGTTTCGCAATCAAGATATGGAGGATCGAGTGCAGCACGGTTTCAGGGGCGCCTTCCAGAAGATCAGAGAGTCGTACCAGAATGCGGCCTTCACGAAGCCGGATGGTGTTATTGAGATTGCTGAAAGGATAAAAACGAATCTCGAATTCCGGAATGGGCGCGCGAGGGCGCACTTCGCGGTAAACGCTATGGAACAGGTCAGCAAGCTTTGGCGTCATCAAGAACCGGCTGCTTATTTCTTAGGTTTGGCTTCGTCTTTTTCTTCGGCATAGTCGTTTGCGGTCTCAGCACACGATTTCAGCGCGTCCTCGGCATCGCGCAGGGCGAATTCATAGTCGCGGGTCTCCACCTTGGCTTGAGGATCCATTTGGGCCGCGTTTCTCAAGACGCGGAGCTTGTCCGTCCAGCGAGCCGTAGCCGTCACTAGTTCCTTTGTCCCTTTGCGGAACTGCTTCTGCTGATCTTTGTCCAGGGTCTGCGTGCCATATGCATCCAGGTTGCTGCTGATTTCGTCGAACAAGGAAGTCAGGTCCTGCAGCAGGTCGTGAACCTTGTTCCCGCGGCCCTGCGCCTGTTTGGGATCGGCGCGCAACTGCTCCAGAGAATCAAAGCGTGCGTCAGTAAACTTAATGTAAAGCTTCAGCCTTTTGTCCGGCTCCTGGGTGGCATCGCGGAGCTGGTCGGCTTCCGTTTCCGTCAGCGGATCGTGCTTGCGCGCAGCGGCAGCAATTGAACAAATCACAAGCAGAACGAAAAGAGCAGATGTTGCGCGCTTCATTTCCTTTCCTTTCTGGGTGCGCCGAACATGGCGTTCAGCAGGTCCTGGCGAAAATCAGAAATGTCTTTTTCCACCTGCTCAAGCGGAGGACGGTCGTCGGCAGCCAGTGTACGGCGAAGGTTCTCAAGCTGGCGCTGCGTTTCGCGCAGATTGATCTCAACGTTCTTCAACTTTTTGTGCTTTTCAAGGGCCGCGTCATGCGCATTGGTGGCGTAGTCGAGAATCTCCTGCACTGTCGTTTGTGCCGCAACGGAGTTGCCTTGGGTAAATTGCTGATTGGCCAGATCCACGCTCTGCAAGGCAAGCTCGCTATAGAGCTGTGCTCGATGGCCGCCGTGGGCCTTCTCGGCTTCCGCCTTGAGCTGTTGCAAAGACCTTTCTTTGCCGTGCGCCACTGACCCGAGCATTGCCGCGGCCAGGAGCGCAACCAGCAACCGATTTGTGTAGACCATCTTCATCTATTCCGGCTCAATTGCTTTCAGGCGATGGCGCGCCTGAAATTCCTGATCGGGGTACTTGCCGCCGGCCACCGTCAAAAACTGCTTGTAACTCGCGACCGCCTGCTTGACCATGCGTAGATTGTCATAGCAGATGGCGCGAGTAAAGATGGTTCCGGGGGTCTCCGGCAGGAAATGCGCACGGGCATCGAGCGCCTGAATGGCGAGTGGAAAATGCTTGTTCTCGCGTGCCGCATCAGCCAGATAGACGTAGGCATCGGCGAAGTCAGGTTTCAGCTTAACGGTCTCCAGGAGCTCGGATTCCGCGGCTGCGTACTTCAATTGATACAGCAATGCCAGACCGAGTCCGTAGTGCAGGTCAGGATCGGATGCGTTTTGCTGCGCCAGCCCCCGAAACAGAGGCTCAGCCTGCGCGTACTTTTTTTGTTGGAGATACAGCCCGGCCAACTGTCGCCCGGTTGCGGGAGAAGGGGAAGGCCTCTCCGCTGATTCCAGTACGGCAATCGCTTCGTCAGGCCTGTTCTGAGTGGTCAGCAGTTTTGCCAGAAGCTCAGCGGCTTGCGCGTCTTTAGGATTTTTGGCGATGTACTTGTGCAGCCAGTCTTCCGCTTCGGCATAGCGTTTTTGCTGGTTGAGAAGGTCAATCAGGAGCGCCATGCCTTGCGAATTGCCTGCATTGGCCGCGGTGCGATAGCGCTGCTCGGCTCCGGCAAGATCGCCGGATCTCTGGAGCATGCGGGCGGCATTCAGAGAGAGTTCAGGCGCTGAAGGATTCAGTTCCGCAGCTTTGTCGTAGGCTTGGCCTGCTCCCTTGGGATCGCTCGATTGCAACACTTCAGCCAGCGATTCCCAAGCCTTGCTCAACGCCAGTTTGCCGCCGCTGGCCGGCTTCAATTCGACGGTATGCCGCAGAACAGACGCCGCTGCTGTGCTGTCTCCGGCTTTCGCCAGCGCCAGCCCGAGATTCAAATTGGCTTCAAACCAGGATGGAGCAAGCTGCTTGGCTTTCTGGTAGGACGCAACAGCTTCTTTTGTTTTGTCCTGATGGCTTTGAGCAAAGCCCAAATCAAACCAGAACTGCGGATTCTTCGCCTGCGATCCAGCCAACGCTTGGAGCTTTTCTTCAGCATCGGCGTACTGGCCGGCCTGCAAGAGCTTCTCCGCGGCATCAAGCGCACTCCGGACCGGCTCTTGAACCGGCGGTGAGCGTCGTGCGGGCTTCTGTCCCCAGGCAGGAGCCAGCCAGAGTGCTGCCAGCAGCACGAAGATGCGCTTACTTATGCCCATTGGATTGAGAGTTCTCGCTTTTTAAGATGCGCGACAACCACTTTCCTGTATACGAACGGGCGCATTTTGCTACTACTTCAGGCGGTCCGGTTACAACGATCTCTCCACCCCGGTCACCGCCCTCCGGGCCGAGATCAATAATCCAATCGGCGGTCTTAATCACGTCCATGTTGTGTTCGATCACCAGCACCGAGCCGCCGGCCTCAATCAGCTTGCGGAAGGCGGTGAGCAGCTTGCTCACGTCGTCAAAATGCAGCCCGGTGGTAGGCTCGTCGAAAATATAGAGCGTGCCCTTGCCTGCGCGCGCCCGTTTACGTTCTTCTTTTTCTTCTTCCGTTTCCGCCTCAAAGTTGCGCGACCGCGAGGCAGGCACCAGGTGCGCTGCCAGTTTCATCCGCTGCGCTTCGCCGCCACTGAGCGTGGTCGCAGACTGACCCAGCCGAAGATAGCCCAGACCGACCTCCTCTAGAACCCGCAGCTTGTCAGTGATCTTCGGTTGGCTGGAGAAAAACTGCATGGCCTCACGCACGGTGAGGTTGAGCACTTCGTGGATGTTCTTGCCCTTAAAGCGAACATCGAGAACCGAAGGCTTAAATCGCGTGCCTTTGCAATCTTCACAGATTAGCTCGACGTCGGCCAGAAACTGCATCTCCACCGTGACGGTCCCATCGCCCTGGCAGGTTTCACAGCGGCCTCCGGGAATGTTGAAGGAGAAGTGTCCGGGGCTTAGGCCGCGTTTCTGCGCCTCCGCGGTTGAGGCAAACACTTCGCGGATGGCGTCGAACGCCTTGATATACGTCACCGGGTTGGACCGCGGCGTCCTGCCAATCGGCGACTGGTCCACCAGTACAACGTCCGCGACAAATTGTCCGCCACTGATACGGCGAAAGCCGTTTGCCGCCGGACCCGCTCCAGCAGTGATGCCTTTCTCAGCAGCCAGTGCTTCGTAAAGGACGTTATGCACCAGAGTGGACTTTCCCGAGCCGGAGACGCCCGTAACGGCCACCAGCATACCCAGCGGAATCTCGATGTTGAGTTTTTTCAGATTGTGTGCTCGCGCGCCCTCAATGCGAATTGCCGGAGTGCCGGGTTTGCGCCTGTGCTGCGGCGTCTGGATGCGAAGCTCGTGGCTCAGGTAACGTCCGGTCAAAGAGGCGTGCAGCTTTTTGAGATCATCGTAAGAAGCTGACGCGATGATGCGGCCTCCGTTCTCTCCTGCTCCTGGACCAAGATCGAGAATCCGGTCGGCAGCTCGCATCACCTCAGGATCGTGCTCGACTACCAGGATCGTATTTCCCAGATCACGTAGCTCATGCAGGATATTGATGAGCCGCTCGGTGTCACGGCTGTGCAGTCCGATGGATGGCTCATCCAGCACGTAGAGCGCTCCTACCAGACGAGAGCCAAGTGACGTCGCAAGCTGAATGCGTTGTGCCTCGCCGCCGGAAAGAGTAGAGGCAAGACGATCCAACGTGAGATATTCGAGGCCGACATCGTTCAAGAACTTCAAGCGCTCCTGAATCTGCTCCAGGATTTTTCCTGCAATCTCAGCTTGTTCCCGCGAAAGCTTAATGTTTTGGAAGAATTTGGCAGCTTGTTCGACTGTCAATGCAGAAGCTTCGCAGATGTTCTTATCTTCAAGTTTTACTTGAAGAGCGTCCGAGCGCAAGCGTCCGCCGTGGCAGTCCGGACATTGCGCGTAACCCCGGTAGCGGCTCAAGAAAACGCGCACATGGAGCTTGTATTTTTTCCGTTCCAGCCAGGCGAAGAAGCCTTGAATGCCGGGGAACTTGCCTTCACCTTGCAGCACTATCTGCTGCTGGTCGCGGTCGAGCTCCTGCCAGGGAATATCCAATGGAATCTCGTGCTGCTTGGCGAACTTGCGCAGATCGGCTTGGAGCGTACGGTACTTGGGCTTGGTCCAGGGTTCGATGGCGCCTTCGGCCAAAGTCTTGGAAGGGTCCGGGATGACCAGGCTCAGATCGAAATCAATGGTGTTGCCGAATCCCTGGCAGCGAGGGCAGGCCCCAAAGGGATTGTTGAAAGAAAACAGCCGCGGCTCCGGCTCCTGGTACGTGATGTGGCAGTTCTTGCACTCAAACTTGTGGGCAAAGCGGAATTGCCGGGGCCGTTCGCCTTCGCGCGGAGCGGTCTCAAACACCACTTCGCCGGACTCGCGATAGGCCTGCTCCACGGCATCCACAGTGCGCGAGCGCTGATCGGGAGCCACGACAATGCGATCGGCCAGAATGTAGACCGGCCGGTTGAAGTCAACGTCAAGCAGAGACTCCGGAGTGGAAAACTCAAAAACTTGTCCATTCTGGAACAGCCGGTTGAAGCCTTTCCTGCGCAGATCGAAAAGACGTTCGCGCAGTGCAGTTTCGGCGGACTGAGCAGCGGCTGCAGCCTCTTCTTTGGCCTTGCGACCGCGAGGCTTCTTCTTCTCGCGCGGAGCAGCTGCGGTGTGGCGGACGGGAAACAGAACGTTCAGGCGTGTGCCTTCCGGCAAAGCAAGAATGGTCTGCGCAATCTCATCCACCGTATCTTTTTTCACTTCCTGCCCGCAGTTGCGGCAGAAGGTCCGGCCAACGCGGGCATAGAGCAACCGCAGATAGTCGTAGATTTCGGTCGCCGTCGCGACAGTGGAACGGGGATTGCGGGTGGAGTTCTTTTGGCGAATAGCGATGGCGGGCGCGATGCCGTCAATCAGGTCCACGTCGGGCTTTTCAATGCGTTCCAGGAACTGGCGGGCGTAGGCGGAAAGAGATTCCACATAGCGGCGCTGGCCTTCGGCATAAATCGTGTCAAACGCGAGCGACGATTTGCCGGATCCGGAGACGCCGGTGACCACGGTAAGAGCGTTGTGCGGGACCTCGAAGTCCACATTCTTGAGGTTGTGTACGCGAGCGCCGCGAACAATGATGCTTTCATTTACTGAGAGAGACATCGTCACCAGAGAAAGCCGTTTTTTCGCAGACGCCACAGAGAGGGCCGGGAATACGGCTGAATCTTTCTATTATAAGGCGTAATCTCGCAGGCAGGAGTGCCCATTCGACTCCCTTCGGTCGCTCAGGTGCTGACCTCCCATCTCGTGGACTGCAACGTTAGCGGTT
>JAICYU010000018.1 GCA_025934025.1 Terriglobales bacterium | reverse complement strand
GAAAGGCGATCCCGCGGCGGTTGAAATCACGGAGCGAGCAGGCCAGGCTCTGGCGCGGCTTGCCGGATCAGTGATTCATCGGCTCTGGCCCAACGGCGGGGTGGTACCGGTGGCGCTCGCCGGAGGCGTGCTGCAGAACTCGCCTCAGGTGCGGCACGCTTTTAAAGAAGCCATGAAACAGGAGCAGCCGGAAGCCGCCGTGACCTACGCCTACGTTCGACCTGTGCTGGGAGCGCTGGAGATTGCAGCCCAGCGCGGCCGCCGCTGATTCTGTCTTATGAGTGATCCCATCCCTGACCAGCTCAATGAAGATCAGGCGCTGGCTCTTCTGAAGCGTCGCGACCTGCCGCGCGAAACGCTGGAAGCGCTGAGCAAAAACGGCGCCCTGGCGCAGCAGCCCAAAGTCCGGATGGCGCTGGTGACTCATCCGCACACGCCGCGGCATATCTCGTTGCCCACAATCCGCCATCTTTACGCTTTCGAGCTGATGCAAGTGGCCCTGCTGCCGGGCGTTGCCGCAGACGTAAAACGCGCCGCAGAAGAAGTGCTGATCGGACGGCTGGCAACGATCACCTCCGGTGAGCGCCACACGCTGGCCAAACGCGCTTCCGGTCGCGTTGCCGCTGCGCTCTTGACCGACAAAGAAGAACGGGTGATGCAGGCGGCGCTTTTGAATCCGCAGATGACAGAGATGTTGCTGGCGCGTGCGCTGAAACGCGATGCAGGAACTGAGCTTCTGGCCCCAGCTGTCGCGAATCATCAGAAGTGGACGCAGCGCACCGAGATCAGGAGCGCGCTGCTGTGCAACCGCAACACTCCGCCGGCGAAGCTGGCGCAGATTGCCCGCGGAGTACCGCTGCATGTGTTGAAGTTGCTAATCCGTGAAGGCACACTCCCACCAAGGGCGAAGCAGGCGGTGCAGGAAGTGCTGGACAAGAAGATTCGCAGTTAAGCAAGGACGCAACAATCCTTCGACAGCGGCTGAGATTGTTCGATGTGCTTTGCGCCTCGTTGCGTCCTTTGCGGTGAATCTCAGTCAAGGTTCAATCTGACCCAATCGCGAGGCCAGTCCCTGGTCCTTCCATCGTGCCGCGTTCACAGCCATCACAATCAGCCACAACTCCAGCGGTATTTCCCCCAGAGCGGATGCGGCGGCGATGTAGGGCATGAACAGGCGGGCTGCCAGCGGTGGGACGAGATAGATCATCCACCCCAGGCCGGCAATCGCCAACAGCACGCCGAGGACCCTCGGAAGAAACGTTGACCTGCAAATCAGGATGCCCACCAGCAGGCACCACAGTCCAAAGAGAAACAGATGCACGGTGAAGGCAAAGCCATTCAGCCGCAGAAACGCATACGCTAGGGCCTGCAACTGCCCAGGGCTGAACGCGCTCAACGAATTTCCGGCATCAAGCAGAAGGCTCGGACCGAGATAAAGAGCGGCCATCAGCGCCTGCACCGCAGTTGCCATGAGCAGAACGAGCATGGCAAAAAATGAAAGGCGACGGCTGACCGGCTTGAACAACTCATAAAACAGAAACGCGTAGGCAATATGGAACACCACGCCGAGCAGCGACAACGCGAAGCCCAGCCAATAGAGATGCTGGTGTCCCACGATGTTTGCCGCAGTGGCTGCCGGATTGCCGGATACCACCAGCCGGCCAAGAACAATCACCTGGCCACACGCCGTCGCGATGGCTTCGAGCAATTGAAATGAACCGGCCATCCTGGCCAGAGAACGCGGAGACATTTCAGCAATCCGTCCGGTCATGGCGACTCGAGAAACCAACCTGCTCTCGTAGGTGAGGATACGCCAACCCAGGAACAAAGCCGCGCGAGAGATCGCGTGAGAATGTTTTCGCAACGTGCAGTCCCGCAGGGACGCAACAACCTGTAGCCCGGCACGGCAGTGCCGGGTAATGGATGTGTTGCGTTTTGAGTCCCGGAAGGACGGCAGAAAAAATGCGCTTCTATTGAGTGGAGATTGTCATCAGCTACATCTATTTTCTGTGCCATCCCTGAAGGGATTCGGGAATTCGGCTGGGGCTAAAGGCTGTGTCCTCCTCCGGAGTGACAAAGGTTGCGGCGCGACACATCAAGCGAGGCTGAGGGATTTACCGTTTTCCTCTGTGCCTCTGTGATCTCTGTGGTGAAGAAGTGCCGTTCGCTCTGAGCATCTTTGCATCTTTGTTTGGATGGACGCGACACCGCTCGACCAGCTATCGAACCTGCAATTTCGCCATCAGGTCATAAACCGCCGCGAAACCGTGCCCAGTTGCCTGACGTTTGATTATCAGTACCTGCCGCGAGGCTGCGCAGCAGACATCGCGGAAAACGAAGCGCCGGCACCAGCTCAGCCCGCGAATTTGACGATCCACAGCCGGTCGGGCAAAGCTGATGAACTCACGGAGATAGAGTCTGCGGAATCCCGCCCTTTGCGACTGAGCGGAAGCTCGCTCAATGACAATCGCGAGCTTTAGTCGCAAAGGACAGGGCAGCCGACGGAGGATTAGAATTCTGATGCCTTCTGCATTGGAGTTTGCACGTGAAAGATTTTGTCGTTTATCACAATCCTGATTCGATGGGCAAAGACGTGAGAAGTGTCGGCGCACTCTCAATTGTGACCAATAAGCCAGTTGATGAGGTGAAGGGAGACCGAGTATGGCTCCTTACCGGCGAAGGAGTGCCGAGGAGCTACTTCCTGCGGAGCTGGTTCATCATCGACGATGTTCAGACCAATGTTGAGGGATTCAAAACGAAGCTTTCTGGAGAGAAGGGCAAAGTGTTCGAGCCGATGGTTGAGCTGAATCGTGAAGAGTGGTTCAAGGACTTCAAACGCAGCCAAGGGAATTTCTCATTAGGCTTGCAGCGGATCAAGGACGAAAGGTTCATTAGAGGACTTGAATCACTGGCGGAGGCGAGAATCATCACGTTAAAGCCATTCCCGTCACGTGCAAAGAAAGACACCGAGTGAAAAGGGGAGACTTTCCGCAAACGATCCCGGGCTTCATTGATAGCATTCGGCTTTATGCCTGGATAGATAGGATCCCTTCTGATGGCCGAATATGAATTTCGACTTCGGTTCAATTTAGCTCACATCGGCAGAATCAATGCCGATGTGCAGGACTTGGTATTGTTGGATTTACCTGCGGGTGGGCGGTTACGGTTGCGAACAGGCAAGACCGGAGAACCCATAAAGAATGCTGAACGCGTAGCTGTTCTGGGAGGTCCGTATACCTCACCTGAACAGGCTCGCACAGCCGCAGAGAGAGCAAAGTCTGCACTACTCTTTTGGGCACTGGAACATCGACTTGGGATCGATTTTGGAGATGGCCACCCACGAGGCGTGATCACAGAAGCTGGAATTGCCGACTTGGAAAGGCGCTTCAGAGGACCAGTTCGAGCTGATGTCCACGGCATCGATGTCTATGAAAGCCAACCCAACATTAAATTTGTCTTGGTTGAGGCGACTGCGCAGGTTGGAGTAAATCTCGCTAATTTTGTTAAGACTTTCGCGCGTGAGTTCACAGGAGGGCGCCAGCTCGCCGCCAAACAGGGTCTAGCGGCCGAAATCTATTCTTCTTCGTTTTTCGACGCATCGCCGCGGAGCCGCTTTATAACGCTGATGACCGCAGTGGAGGCACTGCTTGAGCCGGCAGCACGGCCTGAACATGTGCAGCGTTTGATCGAGCAGATGGAAAAATTGGCGGGCACTGCCATGGAAGTGGAAAAGGAAACCAGAGACTCGATCATTGGCAGTCTTCAATGGCTTAAAGCAGAGTCGATCGGCCAAGCGGGACGAATATTAGCTGGACGCCTTTTGTCGGACAAGAATTACAACAACCGTCCGGCTTCGGCTTTCTTCAAGTATTGTTATGAAATCCGCAGTAATCTTGTTCACCGAGGCAATCTTGATCCCTCAATCAATCCATTGCTGCTCGCAAATACAATGGGTGACTTTGTCGCAGATCTACTTCTTGCGTCTGTGAGCCAACTTGTCACCGAATAACCCGTCACTTGAATTGGACAGAGCACCCGGTCGGATGCCGATCTGTCGAATCTCTGAGTTGCCTAATAGGAGCATATATATGTACCAGATTTCCGCATTGGGTAGAATCAGTAGCCAGGGATTCCGCCTCTTTGTCTGAGTTTACGCCTCATTTTCTTGATCTGATTGCAGATGCCGCCCATAAGTCATTCTGGCGCAAGCGGGCTCTACGTGCATTTCTGCGTCGATGCGGCATCTCTGAACCAGCACTCGCGACCTGGGCGGCTGATGAATCGAAGCGTGATTTTCTGGATCGCATCTTTCCTGTCGTGGAAAAGCACACCCATGGCCCGCAGGTGCTGACAAAGATGGCCCGTTCCTTGGCCGAACAGAAGTCGTTCCCTGATCTTGATGGATGGGAAGATGCAGAGCTGAAAAAGCAGCAGGCGCGAGAAGCTGTTTCTGCGTTAAGAGATTTCTTGCGGATAAAAGATGAACAAGCACTATCTGAGAGAGAACGTGCCGAAACGAGGCGTCGGGTTGGCGAAGTTCGGCAGCGTTCGGCTGAGCGCCGCCAGACCCTCGCCAGACTTGCTGCGCGTTTGGATGAATTGGCTGCGGAAATCGGCAAGCAAGAAGCGGGATACCGATTCCAAGACTGGTTTTATGACATGCTCGATTACTTCGAGGTGGCTAGCCGTCGACCGTATGTGACCGCCGGGCGCCAGATCGACGGCTCTGTTACGGTGGACGGCACAACATACCTGAATGAGCTGAAGTTTACCCGTGAGCAGGCGACGGGACCCGACGTTGACATTCTTCACAAGAAAGTCCACGACAAATCCGACAACACCATGGGCATTATGGTCTCAATGTCGGGGTACTCCAAACCAGCGATGGATGGAGCTTCCGGGCCGCGGAGCCTTATTCTGCTACTGGATTATTCCCATTTGTATCTGCTATTAACGGGAGCGATGAGCTTCACTGAGCTGGTAACAAGGATCCGGCGGCATTCATCCCAAACTGGTGAGGCGTATCTTCCGGTATCTCAGTTCGGGAGTTGAAGGACATACCTATCCTTTCTAGACTACGGCCCAGCAATGGAATTCGGTAGCCTTTCCAAGCTCCAATAATTATATTGCGTTGCGACGCCCCGAAGTTCCCGGACGATTTCTTCGCTCATTTCTCCTTTTCGCTGTTCCCATGTGTTGCCTGCCGACCAAGACTGACCGAGTCCCGACTTGGCAATATGCAACGCCATCCTCGTTGCTGTTTTTTGCAGCAACTCTCCCCATGAGAGTGCCACGCCCTGTGATTCACCGGTTAGCACTGCCTTCGAGAGCCTCGCTCCGACGAAAAGCCCGAGCTTACCCCTAGCTCCTGAGGATGCGAGGAATCTTAGCGCTTCTTCTCGCGTCAATGCGTCAGCAAGTTCCAAGGGCTCCATTTTTGTTTTGCGCTCAGGATTTCACCGCAAAGGGCGCAAAGGACGCAGAGGATGATGCTAAGGCTTCAATCCGGCGCTCACGATTTATCTAAGGTTACTCGGGCCTCCCATCCGTCGTAGTCGGCGTTCACGTGTTTGGCGAGGCGGAACAGTTCGAGGACCGCGTCATCAATTTCGACCTGCCTGACGCTCTGGTCGCGAGTGATGATCAGACCGAAAGGATGAGCTTCCCTCTCGGCGTCGGTCTCTTTTTCAATGGCATAGCCGTGCTGCGCGACCGCAGACTTGTACCAGTCCCGGCCTTCGCGAGTCTTGAAATAAATCCAGTGATGAACGTCACGGACCGGCTCAAGCTTATCGCCCCGTTCCATCATCGCGGAAAGCACATCCTGGTTCTTGATGCGCTCCATATTTTCCTCGGAGGGGAACAGCACGTTGAAGTACTGGTTCCAATCCGGCTCTTTCTGCGCATCCGAATTAAAGCGGTAGGAGCGGAAACCGGACATGGCTGAGGAAACGGCCCGCTTGAACTTTTTGCTATCGCTCCCGTAGAAGTACAGCTCGCGACGGCCGTCGCCCGTAATGCGTCCGGCATAGATGCCTCCGCAGTTCTCCCCGAGCTGTTTTGTCAGTTCGTCCTCAATGGCGGAGATTGTGAGGAATTCACTCCTATCGGAAAGCCCGTCAGGGCGGGGCGATTGCAGGTAAATCCAGACCCAGAGCAGCCAGGGTTTGTCGGGTAGCGGAGCGCGCTCGCGCAAACCGAGATCGAGCGCGATGGATGAGAGCTTTTCATTGACGTTGCAAAAATAGGATTTCCAGATTTCAGGCATAGAGAGGGGAAATGGTATCGCAAGAGAGCCCATTGCCCCGCAGATGAATGAAGACGAGCGGATCGGACAAAGCGGAAACCGGTTCACCGCAGAGGACGCAAAGAGCGCAAAGAAGCAAAACCCAAGACCTTTGAAACACAGAGGAACAGAGGAAACGGAGGAAAAGGAGAAATTCAAACCCATTTGGCCGCAGAGGAACGCAGACAAGCGCGGATCGGACAAAGCGGAAACCGATTCACCGCAGAGGACGCAAAGGGCACGAGGAAGATCCGTAAATCAGAAAGACGAGAGCGCGCCCATTGACCTTCATCGTTTCGCAGATTGCTTCGAAAATGAAGCTAGTGGCAAAACCATCTTTCGCTGCTCAGCCGCTCCCATGCTGCTGCGATACGTTCAGGACTGAAGGTTTTCCTCTTGTGATCATTCCACCCGTGAACACCCGCGATTGCCGGTTCTGGGTCATTTCTTGCATCGGGAAGTTCGCGTGTTGCCACCCAGTGAACCGTAGAAAGCAGTTCCAACCCGTAGGGCGTTTCATACCCGTCGATCAGGTTCGCAACGCGAGCGAATCGCTTCAAGGTGCCAGTTTCAGCGGTCAAGAATTCCTCAGCCTCGTATACCGCATCGGGAAACAGGTGTAATGAGACGTCCCGACTCCGGTCACCGTATCCCCTCACGAAGTGACCTTCCATTCGTTGCAGAACAAAATGGAGGTTCTCAGCGTATGGACCGTATTTCTGCTTTTGAAAATTCAGCTTAAGGGGCTCGCCGGCCTCTTGAAGAAAATACGCGAGTTTTTGAATCTCGAGCAGCGTGAGCCGATAACCGGGTAATGCGTAGCGGCTTAGTAATCCAAGAATTGCGGCTCGACCGGCGGTCATTGCGGGCCTCTCCGTCGCAATCTTCATCTCCTCAGCTTTGGGAGCTCCCTCAGGAGAAAAGAGTTGAACAGCAACATCAGGAAGCTCGGAAAAAGCCTTCTCAATTCTTGGACGAACGTCGGCCCAGTCCAACCCGCCATTTCCACATCCGAGCGGTGGCACGGCTATTGAGCGAATCCTTTCCGTTTTCACCACTTCGATAAGCGCATGCAGCCCTGACTCGATGTCCTTGATATTTGACTTCCCTCGCCAGTGCTGCTTTGTCGGGAAGTTGACGATGATGCGGGGATTGCTCAAGGTGTTGAGGTGGTAAACAAACATCTTACCGAGCTGCACCTCGCCCCGCTTGCAGGCGGCTTCATACGCCGAATAGTTGTCTGGAAATGCTTGCTTGAATTGCAGAGCAATGCCTTTGCCCATCACCCCAACGGTATTGACGGTATTGACAAGCGCCTCCGCATCGGCGCTCAGGAGATCGCCTTCTGCTCTGTAAATCACTCAGTAATACCAGCCCCGTTGTACTCCGATTTCCGGGCTGCCTCCCTTTATGATTTCGCTCACCGTCTCGGCAATGGAGCGATCATATACCCCGATATACGACACTAGCTGCCAAGGAAAGAAATTTTGCACCAGGAATTCGGCCTGCCTTCTCCGTTTTCGATCTGGATCGTCGTTCGTATCATTCCAGTATCTGGCCTTCATTAAATCCCAGTCTATCTTTTCAAGGTCTTTCAAGTCATCGAAAAAGTCGGTAAACCGCATGTCAGCGTGCCCTTCTGTAAACACCCAGGAAAGACCTGCATCAGTGACGGCTTCCACGGTAGAACGGAGGTAAATCACTGGTTTCTGTCCTTCCGCGTAGCCCTCGACGGCTCCACGACTGATGGCAAACAACATGGGGGAAAGAGGCGCAAAGTAAAGCGGAACGTAATCACCCACAGTACCGCCAGGGCCCACAGGAACCACTCTATTAAGCCGACGTTCTTTAATGTGCATATGGCCTATGTTCACGCTTTTTACTTTTTGAGCGTGCCGGTCGCAATGCAAGCCGCCTTCTGCGATAACGCGTTGCAAATTCTTTACGTGCGTGATGTGGTAAATGAACGTCACAGGGCAAACTCCAAGTTTATCCTGTGCTCCTCGGTTGGAGGAACGGGGACAGAGAGGCCGTTCTGCGTCGAGAGGGCAATGCGCTCGCACCTAAAGTCGTTCAGGCGCGCTACTCCCCTCTCAACGTCACCAGCGGATCCACCCTCGACGCCCGAAGGGCTGGGATAACCAGACGCATGACGGACAGGGCCGTACGCAATCCGATTTCAGACCCAGAGTGCGCGGAAACGGAGGCGCACACACAAACCATACCGCTGATTAACGCGGATGACGGCGGATTGGACAAGGACCATCCTTTGCCCGTTTTGAGAACTGGGGCAGGCGATCCAGCTTGGTATGATAAAGCGCGGTTTTCTGAAGCGGCTGAAGGAGGGCAAGTGAACGCACGCGCAATCTATCGTTGCACCGGAAGGATTCCTATCTTGTTGCTCGCGCTGATGATGGTGGCGGGCTGCAATCAAAGCAATAAAGCCTCGAGCAGCGGCAACTCCGCAACGCCGGCTTCAGCGGCCAAAGCGAACACTTCAGCCGCGAACTCTGACGAACTCGCCTGCAAGCTCGTGACCAAGGCGGAAGTTGAAGAAGTGATGGGAGAGAAGATGAAGGACCCGGACTCCGGGCCGGCTTCCATGCAGGGCGGCTCCATCTGCATGTACACCTCGCCCGATTCGATGTCGGCAAAGAATGTGACCATTCGCGTGGAATCGCCCAACTTCGATTGGAACAAAAACAAAGAGGCACGGCGCGTTGAAGGCGAGAACATGCGGCCCAAGCGCGGCTATATCCGGCCTGTGTCAGGGCTGGGCAAGGAGGCCTACTTTGCGCGCCACGTGCTGTTCGTGCTGACCGACCACGGGATTCTCAGGGTGAGCATTTTCAAGACCGTGGCGGACGCAGTTTCAGGAGAAGAAACGGAGACCAAGACTGAAGCCGGGGAGAAGACGCTGGCGCAAAAGGCCGTAGCTCGCATGTAGCGCAACAGCCTTAAAGCACACCAAACGAGCAGAAAACCGGCAGGGACAATGTACGATTTCGCAAGCAGCATTGTCCTATTTCAATATTGATTCTCTTATGTGAGCAACATATAATGAGAGTGACCGCCCAGGCGGCGAAGGTTGAGGTCTTTGACAATTTGAGCCGTTAGTCATTGGTGCTGAACCGTTAGCGGCTGAGGGTGTTGCTTAAGTGGTAACACCCGGCGGTGCTGGAGCGACGCAGAAGGGCGTGTTTTCGTGGCGAAATCAGGCCGCTGGCACTCCGGGGTGACTCAACGTAAGGGCAATAATATACTTGACACACCCGAAGGTTTCGGGTACTCTGGAACCATCATGAAAGAGAAATCGCATTCCCGCAGACCTTGGCCGAAGCGATCAAATACTTCGCCGATGTGAATAACTGCATTGATTTCCTTGCCAATCTTCGTTGGCCTGAGGGCGTTACCTGCCCACGTTGCGGGAGTAAAGAAGTTTCGTACATCTCGACTCGCCATATTTGGAAGTGCAAGCAAGCTCACGATCATCGCCAGTTCTCAGTTAAGGTCGGCACCATCATGGAAGATTCGCCCATTGGCCTTGATAAGTGGCTCACTGCAATGTGGCTCATCTGCAATTGCCGCAATGGAATCAGTTCTTACGAAATCTCCCGCGATCTGGGAGTTACCCAAAAGACCGCATGGTTCATGCTGCATCGCATCCGCCTCGCCATGAAAAATGGTTCGTTCGATAAGTTTGGCGGCAATGGTGGAACCGTCGAAATCGACGAAACCTATGTTGGTGGCGATCCCCAGAAGATGCACAAATCGCGCCGGAAGAAAATCGAGAGAATCAGCTACGGAGCAATCAAGACCGCTAAAACCGCAGTTTGGGGGGTGCTTGACCGCGATCTGCGCCAAGTCCGCGCCATGGTTGTGCCGAACATCAAGCGGAGCACCCTGCAAGAGAAAATCCTGACTCACGTTGCCCCTGATTCCAACGTCATGACAGATGATGCCGCTGTTTACACTCACGTTATGGCCACTGAAAAACAGTTTGTGCATCAGGTCGTCAATCACACTAGGCAATACGTTGATGGGCAGGTGCACACTCAGGGAATCGAGAATTTCTGGTCACTGCTGAAACGGCAACTGCGCGGTACTTATGTTGCTGTAGAGCCGTTCCACCTTGACCGTTACATTGACGAGCAGATTTTCCGCTACAACAATCGCAAAGACGATATGGGCAACAAGATGAGCGATGCCGAGCGGTTCCAGATGGCAGCATCTCAGATTGTGGGAAAGCGTCTGACTTATGCTGAGGTGACTGGTAAGGTGGGAGAAACGCCGTTCTAAACCTTGGCGCGGGAAGCGCGGCCCGAAGAAGTCTTAGCCCGCTTCTGTGCGCGGGCTTGCTTCTCTCGCTCGATTTCGGCTTTAACGTCTGAACCAGGAACATTGACGATTCCGCGCACAAAGCGCGTGAATCTCTCGAAATTAGATGTGTCACCCGCTGAATTCTTGGCGGAAGGCTTTGGGTGATGCGACATGCAACGCTCCTAGAATGGAGTGTCGCGCAGTCGTGTCTAAAAGTCAAACTGAAAGGCTCACCGCAGTGTTCTTGTCCGGATTTGGAGACGATAGTGCCGACGAAACCCGCAAGCGGGTATTTGCGGTCGCGAGTGTCGTGGCCGATGATTCTGCCTGGGAATCCTTGGAGCGGAAATGGCTTGATAGAACTGGCGGCATTCCGTTTCATGCTACTGATTGCGACAGTGATCAAGGCGACTACGCTACCATCCCGCACACTGAAAATAAGCGGCTCTATAAAGATTTGAGCATCCTTTTGGCAGAGAGTGGGGTGTGGGGATTTGGTGCAGCGGCGGACTTGGCTGGGCATGACGAATTCTTTCCGGGAGTGCATCCGGAAATGTCGTATCACAATTGCTTTCAGAAGGTTGTCAACTTTTGGGTTCACCGTGCCGCCGATTGGAAAGCAAAACACATTAAATTCAGCTTTGACGCCCGCATACAAAGCGATTTCAATGCTGGCTATCTGTATTCCATGATGGTCAACGATAAGACCCAGCCTCATCACCACCTATTGGCCGATGAAGTCTCGTTCCTATGTTCGCGAAAAAATCCACGAATCCAAATTGGCGATCTGTATGCCCGCGAGTGCATGAAGTATTTGGATAACATGTTTGGCCCGGTAAAACGCCCTGTACGAAAATCAATGCAGGCTCTCATCGATACCAATAGGTTCGGCGGTGATTTCTACACCCGCGAACATTTTGAGGATATGCACAGACGATGGGATGAAATACAGAAACATGCCGGGTTCACTCAGAAAGATTACTTCGATTGGCTTGACCGTAACGGCCTAGTCGATAACGTTACCAATTCGTTTCGTTTCCTGTCGTGGCTGGCAGAGCAAGAGAAGCTAAATCCCGATTTCAAGTTATAATACGCGCCGCCATTGACCTATATTCATCTCGCGATATAATCGTGCCCGCTGTCGGCTGGCAATCGTCTGGCCCCTGATTCTGGTTCCCTTTCTAGCGGCTCACCTTAACCGGCCGCCTCCTTGAGTGGAGCACCTTTCATGCTGCTCCCTTCCAGGGGGCGAGTCCGTGAGCAGGTCGAGTCCCAGAAAGGAGCAGCCATGAAACAGAGTAAAGAAGGATATACGGAAGTGTTCTGCCGTTATATAACCAAAAACGGTAAGCGCATTTACCCGAAGAAAGCTCGGTTCTTCCACTTCTTCGTGAAGGATAAAACCGACAAAAAGAAGTAGTTAACTGAGTGCAGCCTCCGACAGCTTTTCATTTGGGCGTATAATCCGCGCTACCCCCTTTGGCGCATTCCAGATCGAGAGGAAAGACGAATGTCGCTTCAGATAATCTGCGGAGCCATTAAGTCGCAAAATGTCATCCGCTTCTACTACACAGGAACCAAGGTCCCCGGCTATCGCTTGGTCGAACCGCATATGGTCGCTTACAACAGCAGAGAAAACCTTATCCTAAGCGGATGGTTTCTCGGCGGGGAAAGCGAATCACAAGAGGGCCAAGGCTGGCGCGAATACCGTATTGATGAAATTACGCAGGTCGTAGTAAGCCCTACGCGGTTTTCCGTTCGCCCCGGCTATAAGCCTGACGGGGGGAAGCCGTTTCATAATGTTCAATGCGCTGTGTAATTTCTTGGAGCGTGGCGCTGTTCCACGCTCTGAGATTTTCCAGAACGTCATCATCGGACAAGGAATCGCCCCACGATCCGACTGTACCTAAAAGACCACTATCAGCTCCCATAAGAACCAGAGTCCTGTAAAGCTCTTGTACGATCTCACGGTTTGGAGTGTCGCTCATCGGTTTTACTCCTCTAATTTTTGATGCTCAAAAAGAGCGCTGGAAATCCTACAGGTGCAGCCCTGTCACGGCAATTGACAATTTAGTTAATTCCTACTGGGTGCGTCAACTATATTATTGCCAACGTAAGTGCTTTAGATTCGGGGTGGCGGGTGGGGTACCCCCGGCTGCGTCTAAGGTTGACTAAAATCAAAACTTTTGGACGCAGAGTAAGGGAAGGAAACAGACTTTAAATCCTGCCCGCAGGAAGAAGCTAAAACCCGTTCACCACAGAGAGCACAGAGGTCGGGGAGAAGGAAGGTCAAACCCGAAACCTCAACACTGATTAGCGCAGATGACACGGATCGGACAAAACCAAAGCGAGTTCACCACAGAGAGCACAGAGGTCGGGGAGAAGGAAGGTCAAACCCCAAAACCTTACCGCGGATAAACGCGGATGATCGCGGATCGGAACCAGCCGACCAGTCGCAGGCGGATAGAAAAAGGCCCGGCCTGGTTGGGCCGGACCTTCATCTTGAGTAAGCGGGGGTCAGAGGCTTACTCAAACCTGAGGGCTTCAATCGGGTCGAGCAGCGCGGCTTTCCGTGCGGGATAGAATCCGAAAAAGATTCCGACCGCCATGGAAAAGACCACTGCTGCCACCACCGCCGTGGGCGAGATCAAAATGTTCCAGCCCAGCAGTTTGGTGATGGCCATGGACGAAGCCACGCCGCAGAGGATTCCGACCAGGCCTCCAGCGAGGCTGAGCACGACGGACTCGCTGAGGAACTGGCGGAGAACGTCAGATTCCGTGGCGCCGATGGCGATGCGGATTCCGATTTCGCGGGTGCGTTCCGTCACCGACACCAGCATGATGTTCATGATCCCGATGCCGCCCACGATGAGCGAGACGCCCGCGATGGAAGCGAGCAGAAGCGTCATAACCTGGGAAGAGGCGTCGGCAAGCTGGGCCACGTCGGCCAGGTTGCGGACGGTGAAGTCATCGTCCTGTCCGGCGCGGATGCGATGCCGGTCGCGCAGCACGGACGTGATCTGGTCCTGCGCGGCGTAGCTGGCCGGCTGCGAGGTGGCGGATGCCATGATGTACTGCAGCCAGTCCTGTCCGGTGATCTTCTTCTGCAAGGTGGTGATTGGGACGTAAACGCCGTCGTCCTGGTCCTGTCCGAGGCCGGATTGTCCTTTGGCCTGGAGCACGCCGACTACCTGGAACGGCAGCGTTCCGATGCGGACGGTCTGGCCGACCGGATCAGCGTTGCCGAAGAGGTTCTGCTGTACGGTTGAGCCGAGCACAACCACGTTGGTGGCGCGAGTGACGTCGTCTTGCGTGAAGCTGCCGCCCTGGGCAAAAGGCCAGTTGCGGATGTCAAAGTACTGCGGCGTGGTGCCGGTGATGCGCGTGTACCAGTTCTGATTGTCAGAGACGACCTGCGCGCTGGAACCGGCGCCGGGCGCGGCTTCGGCGATCGTCGGAACCTGTTTCAGGATGGCGTTCATGTCGTCAGTCACCAGAGTTTTGGTTGCGCCGCCGCCTAAATGCACGCCGCCCTTGTTGACGCTGCCGGAACTGATGTACAGCAGGTTGGTTCCCATGGAAGCGATCTGATCTTGCACGGCCTGTTGCGCTCCCTGTCCGAGGCCGACCGTGGCGATCACTGCACCCACGCCGATGATGATGCCGAGCATGGTTAGCAATGAACGCATTTTGTTGCGCGTGAGCGCGCGAACTGCGATTCGTAGAATAGCTAGTAAGTCCATAATGACCCCCGTCATTTGCAGCTTGGCTTCAGTCTTCGTCAATGGCCGGCAGCGTTTTGAGCACGTCGGCAGCGTGCGGCCGCTGGCGTACCGGATCGTCGTGGCGGATCTTTCCGTCGCGGAAGACCACAATGCGCTTGGCAAACTGCGCGATATCAGGCTCGTGCGTCACCAGCACGATGGTGAGTCCTTGTTCGTTGAGCTCCTGGAATATCTGCATGATCTCCACGGAGGTACGGCTGTCGAGGTTGCCGGTAGGCTCGTCGGCCAGCAGGATGGCAGGCTTGTTCACCAGAGCGCGGGCAATGGCGACGCGCTGCTGCTGTCCGCCGGAAAGCTGCGAGGGAAAGTGATCGAGCCTTTCGCCCAGGCCGACCAGCTCCAGCACCTCTTTGGCGCGTTTGAGCCGCTCTTCCTTTTCCACTTTGGCGTAGAGCGTGGGAAGTTCGACGTTCTCGAGCGCCGTGGTACGGGAGAGCAGGTTGAATCCCTGGAAAACGAAGCCGAGCTTGCGGTTGCGAATCGCCGCCAGGTCTTTCTTTTCCAGCTTGGAAACATCCGTGCCTTCCAGGATGTAGCGACCGCTGCTGGGCTTGTCGAGACAGCCAAGCATGTTCATGAACGTGGACTTGCCGCTGCCGCTCGATCCCATGATTGCAACGAACTCGCCGGGTTTCACTTTCAAGTCCACGCCGCGAAGAGCGTGGACCTTGGTTTCGCCCAGGTCGTAATACTTGTGCACGTCCTGCACTTCGATCACCGCCGGGGCTGCGACGGCGAGTGCAACTGGTTTCAGTTCAACTTGAGCTAGCGTTGCCATAAGTCCTCCTTACCGTCCCATGCCGCGTATTGAGCCGCCACGAGAGCCGCCCATGCCAGGAGCGGAAGTGGAAGCAGCTTTCTGCGTTGATCCGGCTGCGCCGGTGACGACCTGGTCGCCAGAGTTGATCGTTCCTTTCAGCACCTGCGCGACTTCGGTGGTGGTGTGGTCAGTGATTCCGAGCTTGATCTGTACCGGCTCAAGCTGCTTGTTGTTGCCGAGTTTCCAGATCACGGCAGTGGTTGACGGCTGAGTGCCGGTTGACTGCTGCGTTTTGGATCCGCCTTTGTTTCCGGCAGCGCCCTTAGGAACGATTCCGGCCTGCTGATACAGCGCGCTTACCTGATCGGCAGTCAAGTCGGGCTTGTAGCGCAGGGCGCCGTTCGGCACTTTCACTACGTTGCTGGCCGTCGCAACCGGAATGTTCACGTAGGCCGTCATGCCTGGGAACAGCTTCATTTCCGGATTGTCGAAGTCCACGACGGTGGTGTAAGTCACGACGTTTTGGACCGTAGTCGCGTTCAGGCGAACAGCGGAAACCTTGCCGGAGAACTTCTGGTTGGGAAAAGCGTCAACCGTGAAGTTCACTTGCTGTCCGGCATGAATGGAGCCCACATCGCTCTCGTCGGTGCTCACGTAAACCTGCATCTTGGTGAGGTCCTGAGCGATGGTGAAGAGAGTTGGCGCCTGCAAAGAGGCAGCCACAGTCTGGCCAACGTCAACGCTGCGGGCCACTACCGTGCCGTCAATCGGCGAAGTGATGATGCTGTGGTTAAGGTTGGTCTGCGCTACGTTCAGGGCCGCAGACTTCTGCTGTACCTGCGCCGCAGCCTGCGTTACCTGCGCCTGAGCAGCGCTGGTGGCGGCTGCGTCGGTCTGGTAAGTGGCCTTCGCGGTATCGAGTTGCTGAGTTGGAACTACGCCTTCTTTGGCGAGTTCGGCGTAACGGTCGAAGTCGAGCTTGGCTTGCGCCTCAGCGGCTTTGGCCTTTTCCAAGTTGGCCTTGGCGGCAACGAGGTTGGCTTGCGCGTCTGCGAGATCGGCTTTGGCCTGGAGCAGCGCTCCCTGGAACAAGGACGGATCAATCTTCGCGATGACCTGCCCCTTCTTCACGTGGGAGTTGAAGTCGGCATTGAGCGTCTGGATGGTGCCGGAAACCTGCGATCCCACCTGCACCGTCGTCACCGCATTAATCGTGCCGGTGGCCTGGACCACATCCTGAATGTCGCCCTGCTGGACCTTCTCCGCGAAATATTGAGGAGCTTTCTTGGTTTCAAATTTGAACGCCGTAAGCGCCACAATCGCGATCAGCAGCCCGGCGATGATGGACCATTTGTTCTTGATGATTTTCATTTTCTGACCCCCGAAACCGCCGGCTTAGGCTTGCGGCTTCTATAGGATTTGACCCACAAGCAGAGCTGGTTGTCGTTAAGACTGCGCAACATCAGGTAAACATTTGTAAGCAGGTAACTCACTGGAAGAGAAGTACTTCAAGCCATACCTAAGGCGCTAAGAATTCTGGAGGTTGTAGGCTGCTGCACCAAAGGAACCGGGGAGCAGGAGTTCCCGCTTGCATCAGGGAGACGTGTTGGCTATAGTCAGGCATTAACTGGTCTGCGGCCCAGCCGTCGGACGGTGGTTCGCTGGTTGTGTTGTCGAGCACAGGCTGGCGGACAAAATGGGCCAACAGATCAAAAAGGGCAAAGCAAAATAGACCCCGCTGCTTCGGCAGCGGGGTTTTTCTGCGAGCTTAACGAAAATCTCTCTTGCTACGACACTCTATTCGCGGCAGTCATTTAAGCTTCAGCCGCGTGGCCGGATCTGCTACAGATTTTCACTTATAGACCAGAGCTGCTGATTTAGCTAATATCCCATCCTGCTTGATTCTGGAAGGTCCTGTGTTGCGCGTGAAATCCTTGCTTCCGTTTCTTATCTTTCTGGCTGCACAAGTCTGTATAGCCCAGCAACCTGCAAAGAGCACGCCGGATTCCGGTTGCGCCTTGCCTCTGCTTTCCAATCCTGACAATGCTCGCAACATGTTCAATGACCAACAGGAAGAATGGTTGGGCGACATTCTCGATCAGGGCATGCGCAAGGAATTCCACCTGATTGATGATCCCGATGGCTACTTGCAAAGAATTGGCGAGCGGCTTCTGGCAGCGTTGCCTCCAACTCAAGTGCATTACCGCTTTGTAATCGTGGATTCACCGGGCTTGAACTCCTTCGGTCTGGCGGGCGGCCGAATTTACATCTACCGCAGCATGATCGCGTTTACAAAAAATGAAGATGAATTGGCGGCGTTGGTCGGACACGAGATTGGTCACATGATCATGCACCAGGAAGCGATCAGGGTTTCAGACAATTTCCGCCGCATTGGCATTAAGGAGGTGACCGACAAAGAGGACATCTTCAAGAATTGGAACCGGTTTGAAGACAGCTATCGCCGACTCAAAGGACTGAAGATTGATCAGATGGAAAAACGTGAGCAGAAGGAGCAACTTATCGCGGACAGCATCGCTCTTTATGCGCTGAAACGGGCCGGATACGATCCAGCACAATTCGCAGCTTTTGCTGACCGCTCGCTAGAAACCAAAGGAAAGACGGGAGGATTCTGGAGCGATTTCTTCGGAACGACAACGCCCGAATCCAGGCGCCTGCGCCAAATTCTCAAAGATTCCGCGCCGCTGCCTGCCGGCTGTATTGCTCCTCGTCCGAACACCTCAGCGTTTGAAGCCTGGCAACGCTCAATGATTCAGGCAAAATTCGAATCTGCTAAGGCGGAGATTCCGGGCTTGATCAGGCAGGTTCGGCTGAACCCGCCGCTCAGGAACGAACTGAACTATCTCACCTTCAGCCCTGATGGTCGCTATCTACTAGCACAGGACAGCAGCGGGATTTTCGTGCTAAGCCGCGAGCCCTTCAAGAGCCTGTTTCGGATTGATGCTCTGGATGCGAAGCGGGCACAGTTCACGCCTGATTCAAACGCCATCGTTTTTTATGACAAAGAGCTGCGCGTGGAAGAGTGGAATATTGCCACTCAGCGTCAGGCCTGGATCCACGAGATTTCGGCAAATTGCGACTACTCAGCGCTGTCGCCCACGGGAGAGGTGCTGGCATGTGTCTCTCCAACTTTCGAACTCAAGTTTATTGCCGTTAAGAGCGGCGAAATTCTATATACCAGGAAGAACTTCTTTGAACTCACGTTTAGTGACCTCCTGGCTGCAATCTTCATACTGGAATCGTCTGAAACGGAAGAACCGGAGTCGCCCCTCTGGGTAAATCTTGCGTTTTCTCCGGACGGCCGCTATTTTCTGGGCGGTCATGGCGACTACTCATTCGCGTATGACTTCGTGAATCGATCGGAAGTCAAGGTGCCCGGCAAGCTGAAGCGACTGGTGCGCGCGAGCTTCATTTTCACCTCAGCTGCCGAGGTTTTTGGCGTTGACGGGGAGCGTTCTCAGAAGGCATTTCGCATCGCGTTTCCTTCCGGGCAGGTGCTCGATGAGTTCCCTTTCGGCGGAGACGTGCATTTTTTGCCCGCCATTAATGCAAACTACGTGATGGTCACGCCGGCTGGCGTCGCCAGAATCGGCGCCGTGGATCTTTCAAAAAAGAAGACCACGATGGGTTATAAGACTGCCGGCTTCGCTATTTTTGGCGACTGGTTCGCCGGCGACGACGTTGACGGTCTCCTGAAGCTTTATCGTCTTTCTGACCGTTCGGAAATTGCTAAGATCCAACTTCCGGGCAGTCCGTTAGCAGGCGCTAAGGCGTCAACATTCTCTGATGACGGAAAGTGGCTTGCTCTCTCGGGGCCGACTCGCGGCGGTCTATGGAGTCTGGAAAGCGGCCATGAAGCGGGATTCAGCACGGACTTTGACGGTGGCTTCTTTACTCAAGGCACATTCGTTGGCAGGTTCCCAGGACGGCTGAAGGACCCTGCGCGTGTGCTGCAAGTGAATCTAAATCCCTTGAGCATGCATAAACTCTACGATTTGGAGTTGACAGACGAACTTCCCAACCGCGATGCCTCTTCAGGCCCAAAAACAACTTCCTGGCAAATGGAAGACTTATTGTTCCAAATGGGACCGAGCACGGACAAGAAATCGGGCGATTACAGATTGGACATTTACAGATTGGACATTAAGGACGTCGTCAGCAATGCCTCATTATGGCACCTGGATTTCAGCCGATTTCGACCGCGCCTCTATTATCTCCGTTCCAGCAACACGATAACGTCTGTCGTAAGCCGTGATGAGGAGATCAAGAGAGCGGTGGCACAGGATCCGGAGCTCCAGCAGAAATTTAAAGGTTTCAGCAGGAGCGACAAGCGTTCGTTGTACCTGGTAGAGGTATATGAGGCGAGATCGCATCGCAGCATGGGCAGGATTCTGGTTGATTCAGGAAACTTATCTTTCCGCGTGAAAGGCGCCGTAGCGGCGGGTGACAGTGTGTTCGTTGTTGATTCGAAAAAGCGCACGCTCGTGTACTCGCTGAAGTCCGGAGAGAAAAGAGGAGAAGTTTTCGGGAATGCGGTTGCGGTTTCATCCGCTGGCGACAAGGTGCTGATCGAAAATGGCAGAGGTGTGGTTGACCTTTATGATACGAAGGACATGCGATCACTGAAACACTTCACGTTTCCATCACGCATCGTTGAAGCCAGCTTTCTGAATGGGGATAAGGTGATGGTTCTTACCGCGGACGAGACCGTCTATGAGCTTGGATTGGCGAACCAAGACGTAGGTTCGGTCGCAAAGCAACCGGCAACTCCTTAGCATTTGCACTGGAACTAGAACCCAATCAGAGTAGCCAGTTTCAGGCGACCACGCCGCGCGGTTTGACGTTCTTGCGGATGAACTCCACGATCTCGTCCATCGGAGTTCCCGGATTGAAGATTCCGGCGACGCCGGCCTTTTTCATCACTTCGAAGTCTTGCTCCGGGATGATCCCGCCCACCAGCAGCAGCACATCTTCCATTTTGTTCTGCCGCAGGAGTTCAGCCACACGCGGCACAATGGCGTTATGCGCGCCTGACAAAATCGAAAGCCCGATGACGTCTACATCTTCCTGGAGTGACGAGTTCACGATCATCTCCGGAGTCTGCCGCAGCCCGGTGTAGATCACTTCCATGCCGGCATCGCGCAAAGCCCGGGCAATCACCTTGGCGCCGCGATCGTGGCCATCGAGGCCAGGCTTGGCCACCAGCACACGGATTTTGCGTTCAGTGGGCATGAACAGAGGATTCTATCAAAACCGGCCAACCACAAAGGACACGAAGGCTTTCGGAAGAGGTCTAAAAGAAAATGTCCACCGGACTTTGTGATTTTTGGCTCGTGCGCGGGAATGCCACCAGTCTAGAGCACGAGACAAGCCGCCAACACGCCTGCTTCCGGAGCAGAGAGCCTGAATCCGGCATGTCGGAAGAGGCGTTTCATGCCGTCATTTTCGGCCAGGACCTCCGCCTCAAGCTGCTTCAACCCCCGTTCGCGGCCAATTCCGATCATGCGCGATAGCAGATACGTTCCCAGTCCTCGGTGTTGATAGAAATCAGCGACAACGAACGCAAGCTCGGCGCTGTTGCGGCCGGAAATTGTTACCAGGCGTGCCACTCCGGCAATGTGTACTACTCCCATTTCGTCCTTGTGCTCCGCCACCAAGGCAACCTGCTCGCGTCCATCAATCATGCAACGGCGCAGCAGCCGCCCATGCGCCACCCGTGTCTCCAGTTTCAGCGGAGCAAAATAACGCCGGTAGACGCTTTCCTCTGAAAGCTGGCGATGGAACTCGGCAAGCATCGGTTCGTCTTCCACACGGATCGGCCGCACAGTGAAGCGCATCCGATCGGCCGATTCAAATATGGAGACATCGCCGCCACAGCTACTCATAGAGATCTTCGGCCGTTCCGTGTTGCTGATGGAGACTGACATAGTGGCAGTTTAAATGCTGGCTGTTGGATTTCCACCTCCGGCTTCACTGTTCGTGCTTGCGGCGCGTGTTGCTCTGGGCTGGTAAACACAGCATGGATCCTGCGCCAGCGAGTCCCCGCTGATCGCGTAGGCGCGCGCCCGCGAGCCGCCGCAGATGTCGCGAAACTCGCAAATGCCGCATTTGCCTTTCAAGTTCTTTCCGTCGCGTAATTGGCAGAAGAGTTCGGAATTGCGGTAAATATCCGCCAGTTTCCGATCACGCACATTCCCTGCCGAGATCGGCAGAAAGCCGCTGGGCTGCACTTCACCGGTATGGGAGATAAACACAAATCCCTTGCCTTCATTGACAGGCATGATTCCGGGCACACCGTTGCCTTTGTTGCGCTCACTCTTGCTTTTGGGTCGGTGTTGCAGGACAAAACGCCGGTAGTGGGGGGCTTCTGTGGTTTTGATCTTGAACGGCACGTTGCGCGACATCCGCAGCAGGCGCTCGAATGCGTCCTCAAATTCTTCAGAGGAAGGCATATCCTCCTGTGCGCCACGGCCAGTCGGCACCATGAAGAACAGGCTCCACATCACAATCCGGAATTGGCGCACTACAGCCAGGATGTTTTCCAGCTCGCCGAGATTGCGCTTGGAAACTGTGGTGTTGATCTGGACCGGAAGGCCGATCGCATTGCACCATGCCATCGCCTCAAGTGTCTGTGCGAATGATCCGGCGACGCCCCTGAAGCTATCGTGCAGCTCCGGCGTTGGTCCATCGAGACTCAAGGCCAGCCGGTGTACCCCTGATCGCTTCAGCTCCAGGAGCGAATCCCGGGTGAGCAGCGGCGTGGCGCTCGGCGTCATTGCGGGGTGCAGGTACTTCATGGACGCATAATGCACCAGCTCATAGATATCAGGGCGATTCAGGGGGTCGCCGCCGGTAAAGATGAAGATTGGCGGGTCCAACTCAGCAATATCATCAATCAGCTGCTTGGCATCTCTCGTGCTTAGCTCCAGCGGATTGCGCGAAGGCTGGGCCGATGCCCGGCAATGGAAGCATGCAAGATCGCACGCGCGAGTTACTTCCCAAATCACTACCAACGGAGTCCGATTCAGATCAAAATTGGGATTCATGCTGTCAGAGTAGGACAATCCTCACCGCTCTGCTGTGACGCCAGTCACGCTGATCGGTGATTTGAATCTCTAATCTTACGGGACACTTTCATCCGGTAGGCCGTCATCGCTGCGGCTCACGATTGCATACAGATAGACCACCGCTCCCATGCCGAACAGCAGGCAGCCAAGAGAAATAAACAAAATGAAAGACAAGGGGTGGTTCCAGAACAGGCTTGCTGCCTGTACCAGGAGACCCGCTATCACCAGCGCTCCTGCCTGCCGCAAGCGCCTCGTCATCTTTGTGGTCTGTATATATTTCATGGTTGAGGTGTCCAATACTTCAAGTGGTTCGCTTGGGCAATGTTGTGCACATTCTCGTGGCAGCCGGAAGATGTGCAGGAGAGCTTGTTGCTCTTGATATCAAGCATCGTCTGCGGGTCCGCCGTGTGCACCGCGCCTTGCTCAAAGCTGCGAGCTCCGAGGTGGCAATGGAGGCATTCGCGGTTGTTGTATGGGTGGTATAGCCGGATGGGCTGCTTCGGCGTGGAAAGATACTGAGCGTAGAGATGATGGAGCCCTCGGACCTTCGATTTCAGGCCTCCATACAGCGAGTAGTCAGTGTGGCAGGTGTAGCAGGCCTCATCGCGCGGCACGCGGGCATTCTGAAAATGTGCCGCAGGAATATAAGAAGGATCATCCACGTACAGGCTCTTTCCATACGGCCCCATGATGTGGCAGCTCAGACAGAAGGAAGTCTGCTTTGACCTCTCGATGTGGCTCTCGAATCCCAGCATCGCTGCGACGGCGGGAAAGATAAAAAGCCCGAAAAAAGCCAGTATTTTCCCTCCTTTCGCAGCCGTAAGACCCGGACGGAAGACCACGAGCCCGGCTACGGCCAGCGTGATCGCCAGCACGGCAACAACGGGAGCAATCGGCATTCAGCCCTCCGGTTCTATTTCAGAGTGCGGACGTACTTAATCAATTCTTTGATCTGATCGTCCGTGAGCTTCTTATCGTAGGCCGGCATCTTTTCCTTGCCTTTTTTTGTGATGTCGAACAGTTCTGCGTCAGACATCTTCGTGACTTCAGGCGAGTGGAAATCTTTAGCTCCCAATTTTTTCCCTGCCGCGGTTTCGCCCTTTCCATCAGGCCCGTGACAAGCCTGGCACTTTGCCTTGTACAGGGACTCAGGCGAATCCTGGCCGCGCACAGGAATTGCCAGCGCCATCACTGCTAAAGCGGTTAAGCCGATCATTAACTTCATCAATCCTCCAATGTTCGTGCAGTTTTCACATCGAGTACCTTACTGACATCGTGAACACGTTGCCCCTGAAATCGCGTGGCAGAGTGGGGCCCGGCGCCGACTTTTCGTTGTACCCGTAATAGTTCCAGCCAGTCTTGTAAACCAAATTCTTGCCAAAATCCACCGCCAGAGTGGCAGTCGGCAAGTGATAGTTAAAGCTCAGGGGACCAGTGGGCGCAATCGGGTTCAGTATCAACGTGTCTCCTGAGCTGCTGGTTACGGTATAGCCGAGTGCTGCCGTCACTCGGGGAATGGGCTTCATATACACGGACCCCGCGCCGTAATTCGTCCGCTCCTTGTATACGGAAAGACCCTGAAGGAACGGAGTGCCGCAGGTCAGCGAGTTGGGCGGGGCCGGAGTGGCCACAAAGCAGATGTTTGTCTGCGAGAAAATATCGTTGTAGTCATAGGACAAATCAAATCCCCATTTCGCTTCCGCCGGCGCGATCACCGCGTTGAAGGCATAGCTGCGGTTGTGCTGCAGATTGCCGATATCGGCCGTGTTGTCCCGATTTTCCCGGATCGAGACCGTTCCGCCCACGCTTAGCCATGTCTCAGGTTTGTAGGTAGTGCGCACCCGATAAACCTGCAGATGCCGTGGGCTGATGCGGGTAAAGGTGTTGTCTGCATAAAACACTTCGGTATCAAAGCTCACGCGCAGCTTGTCCGTGGCCCGCGCCGAGAAGCCGAAGATGCCCGACTGGCCATTAATGGGGACAAAATCGCTGCCGCTATCTGTTACCACGACCGTGCACACTCCATTTACCAGCGGCAACCCGGCACAGGCGCCGCGATTCGGCAGCTTGGGGAAGAACGTCTGGATCTGTATGTCTGAATCGTTGTCCGTGATCTCACGCCGCTCGTAGCGATAGCCGAGATATGAAGTTATGCGCCGCGTGAAGTCGTATTCCACCTGAAACGTGTTGATTCTTGTGTCCTGACGGATGAACTGGTTCAGCAGGTCCTGGTTCACGTCAGGGCCGGAACTGGCGGTATGCTGCGGGCAGCCCGCGGCGGTAAAGGGAGGAGGACAGGTCGCAGGATCGAAAAGGTTGGGCTGTGTCAGCAGCGAGGGGCCGAACTGTGTGCTCGTCAAATATGACCATGCGGTCGGAATACTGAAGTTCTCAAACCGGAAGCTGTCAACGATCCGCAGTTTCGGGGTGATGTGGTAAGTCAGACCGAAATCGGCAGTGCGCGAAATGCGCTTGGCTGTTGCGGATCCTGCCTGGGTCGCGATTCTGGCCGCGCTCCTTGTAATCAACCCGTTAAAGCTTTCAAAGAAATCAGGCAAATCGGCTTCGGAATCGGTGTAACTGAACCTTCCGGAAAGATCGAGCCTGCGCAGGTAATTACTTTGAAAACTCAATTGCTCTGTTGGATAAGAATTGCGGTTCCGTCCTGAACGGCTGTAGCTCAAAGCGCCGTTACAGGCCGGGTTGGCAAGACCAGTCGGGAGCAAAGGAGCGGCGCAAGGCTGCCCGGCCACGGTATTGAACGGCAATCCCAAATCCACGGGGATGCCACCCAGCAGTTGGAACCCGGCGCCCGCCAGCGTCGCTGTGGTATCGCCCTTGAAATATGTATAGAACTGATCGTAGTTGATACTGGTTCTGGGAATGAATCGCATCGCCACGCCGGCGTGGTATGTGTCTGATGTATTGAGCGTGGGCTGAAAAAGCAGACTCTCTGTTCCTTCATGGACCGTGCTGAACGTGCTCCCTTCATTGACTACGCGCGACCATCCCAGTTTGATCCGCACCGGGGAGATGGAGAACAGGTTCAAATCCACATCGCTCATCCGCCGCGTCAGCAAAAACTCATGCGGAGAATCGAGCACCGGAATATTCGGGTTTGAGGTCGCTGGATTGAGCGGGTTGGCCAGCAGGTCGTAGTCGAATACATTCTTGTCTCTGCGAAAGCTGGCGCTCAAATTAAAGAGCGTTCCTTTGAGCACATGCAACCGGCTCACGTTAATCGGATCTCCGCCATAGCCGAAATTGCTGAACGCAAGATCATCAAAGAACTGGCCCGAGTGCGATGGCGAGTGCATGTCCAGGGAATACTCCAGAAGCCGTGGTCCGCTTCCCAGATTCACGAATGTATCCCACGTCCCCTGACTTCCGGAGAAATCCGCGATTCTCCCGCCAAATTCAGCGCTTTGCTTCAATTCGTAACCTGCCGTGATCTCAGGCTTCGGGCGCGGCTCGGGATAAGAAGGCGCGTCGCTTGACTTGCGCGATGCATCCACGTCCGGCCCCTGCGTCATGATCGTTGTGTCTTGTGGCACAGGGTTTTGCTGTGCCGTCGCACTAACTGCCCACATCAGAGCCAGACCCGTCAGCAAGCTGTTCGCCGATTTCTTCCAACTTCTATGCATCGCCGCCTCGCTTTCTATGGCTTGAAGAAGAAATGGTCGGAATTGGATCCGTGAATTGCCACATGACACATGGTGCAGGCTTGATATTTCTGTGCCTGGTTATGGAATGAGGGGATTGCCGGCGCAGCGGAATCTACCGTGAAAGTGTGGCACTCCAGGCAAAGCAGGTTGACATTTGCCCGTTTGAGCAACCTGGGGTTCGGGGAACCGTGAGGCTCGTGGCATGAAACGCAACCTTCAGTCTTCACCGGTGCGTGTTCAAAGGCAAAAGGGCCGGCCTTATCGGTGTGGCAGTTGAAGCAAAGGGTGTCCTGCGCATTGGTCGCCCGAAGCTGCCGCGTAAGGAATCCACCATGCGGATTGTGACAGTCAGTACAGCTAACCAGGCCTTCATTCACCTTGTGGTGGAAAGGCCTGGAAAAGTCTGCTTTTCGTTCCAGGTGGCAGGAATAACACAGTTGCGGCTGTGCGGCCCTAAGCAACTGCCGCTGTACTCTAGGATGGTGTACTGAATGGCAATCAACGCACCCTACATTGTTCTTGAGGTGCTGCGACCGCAGAAAGTTGGCGTGTTCCTCTCCAAACTCGTGACAGCTAAGGCAACGTTTGGAAGATTCCTCACGCGAAAGCCCGGCAAAACGGATGATCTTGTCCGGATCGGCTGACTCGGCGTGTTCTTTGCCCGGTCCGTGGCACGCCTCACATCCTTGCCATTGCACCCCGTGTTTGTCGTGCAAGGTTTTCCAGTGAGGTCCTTCATCGAAAGTCTTTCCGATGTCTTCATGGCATGTCTTGCACGTCTCTGTCCCGACATATTGCGATGCATCAGCGGTGTAAATCCGCTGCGCCAAATCGGCGGAGGTCTCATCAGCCGAGGCTTTGCGTTTCTTCTCGTCTTTTTTCTTGTGCTGGGTTTCGCTTTGTCCGTTAGTGCCGCGAGCGGCCATCGGTAGCAACAAAAACATGAAACCGAGAAGCAAAACAAAGACTAGGTAAATCTTGAACTTTACCCTGGTCATCTGGCCGTCTCCTGGTCGGGAAAGTTATGAGACGGGTCTGAGGTTACAAGGCGCAATCACATGACGCTGTGACGTGCGTCACACAATGAGCAGACATGTCTTGAGGTGTTTAGCGGTATAAGCGGGGCCGTCTCCCACGCGGAGGATAGGTAGGAGTTCCCAGGGACTTCTTCCCCAAGGTGCGGCGTTATTGGTCGCCCATTTGTCTGTAGTTGGATAGTCCCATCATCTGGTGATTGGGTCTGTGACCGGCATCATCTATGATCAGAGGCCATCAGCAAGGCACGCTCCGGCCCGCGGAGCTTGCGGCGAGCGCGGTTTTTAAGATACGCCTCGGCAAGTTTCAGGTCGGCGGTAAGCAGCTTCGCCACGGCAAGATACATCTGCGGATGGGAGTTCAGTGCGCTGGTAAAAATGCTTTTCGGAAGCAAGCGCAGCTCGCATTCCGTGAGGCAGGTCGCTTCAACTCCCGGAAGTTTCCCGGTAACCAGCGCCCGCAATCCAAAAATCCTGCCCGGCCCTGCCATACTCAACCTGATCGCTTGCTTCCTGCATGGCACTGAGATTTCCACCTTGCCTGCGCAGAGCGTGATCAGGTGCTCCGGCTGCTTCCCAACATAGATCAGCTTTGTTGTCGGCGGAACGATGAGCCGGGTTTCAGACTGGCGCACTGTGTTCGCCACGTCTCTCGGCAATGATCGGTACAACTCCTCGAGTGTTTCCGAATTGGGCCCTGGTGCTTGCATGCTGAAGACTTTTTAGCGCCGAAGGTAGTTGCCGGGATGTGACGCGGGTCACGCGGCCATGTGACCTGCTAAGTGGTAACCAGTTTCTCCATCTCCGACCTGTTCATGATCCACCAGGTTGCGCCGTTAACTCGCAGCCAACCCTTGCGTTTGAAGTGGTTTAAGGTGCGAGACACAGTTTCCCGAGAGGTCCCTGCTAGTTGCGCGATCTCTTCTTGCGTGAGGGTTACTCGGATGGGAATTTCGCCCGGCCTCTTATTCGCGATGGGCAAAGGATTCTCTGCCCAGCCCAGGATCAGCTTTGCCAGCTTTTCTGGAACCGAATTGGAAAGGCCGAGTGAGCGGATCTCATCGTAGGCGCACTGGCAGTTGTGCGTGAGCTGCTGGGCGACTTTCATGCCGATTTCTACGTGCCCTTGCAAGAACCGGATGAATTCCGTCTGAGGAATAAAATTTGCCTGTGTTGGCTCCAGAGTCTCGACCGTCGCTTCGTAAGGAGTATTGGAGACCGCGGCGGTCAGGCCCAGCACTTCACCTGGTTCCGCGATCCTCAGGATGATGCTCTTGCCTTCGGCTGACGTCGTGGAAAGCTTCGCCCGGCCAGTACACAGAATAAAGACGCCTCTGGGCTGCTGACCTTCCAGGCAAAGCATGGCGCCTTTCGGGTACACCGCTGTTGCTTTCAATGACTGTAAGGCTCGCAGCGCGCCGGCGGGAAGATTGCAAAACATCCGCTTTTCTCGGTGCGGGCACGTCAGGCAGTTCTCGATAATTTGAAAGACCTGCTTTGTCGCCATAAAACCTCCTATGACGCCACGTCGAATGTTACTTCCCGAAGTCACATTGCAGATGTGACGTACGTCACACGTCCTGCGTTCACGCGCCTGTGCCACCCATGATTGCGCAAAGCGACTTAGTGCAGTGTAGGCCAATCCGGTTCTTTTTTTTGGAGAATAGTCTTTTTCGCACCGGACCCTCGTCAGACAGTTTTTTCTTTTTGACAATCGTGACGCAGGTCACAGCGCGGCAAAACGAGAGATGGAACACTGAGGAGATTTAGGCGGAAGGTTATGGAACGTATTGAACTCCTCCACCTGCTGAAAGCGGAACTTGCTTTCTTTGAAGCCGGGGAATATGGGCGCCCGTTCCGCAGCGCCTGGCGTCCGACCCTTCTCATTCGGGATTCGCCAACATGTCTCACGGCCGGCTTTGCGGCCGGCCGCGAGCGGTGCCGCGCCTGCAAGCTCTGGCCTCTGGTTCCATCGGACAAAACTCACGAACGAATCCCCTGCCATCACATTCCGCTCAATGCTCAAGGCGAGACCATCGCTAGTCTTTACCGCAATGGAACTCAGGAATCGCTCGATGAAGCATATCGCGGTTGGCTCTTTTCATTATTGCAACAACTAGAAGATCAATAAGGAGACTTTTATGCAAACCCTACAGACAACCACCGGCATTGTAGTCAAGAACATATTGTTTCTGACTGATTTTACTGAAGCTTCCGAGGCAGCCCTGGCCTATGCGCGAGGTATTGCCCGGCACTATAACGCGAACTTGTTTCCGGCTCACGCCTGCAACCCCGTGATCCTCAACGAAG
This sequence comes from Terriglobales bacterium, assembly GCA_025934025.1. GTDB lineage: Bacteria > Acidobacteriota > Terriglobia > Terriglobales > Acidobacteriaceae > Angelobacter. The sequence continues at coordinate 1,431 of JAICYU010000018.1, read as the reverse complement.
GAACGCCTCCGAATCTGGGTGACGAATTGGAAGAGCACGGCCGGGAGCAACTGGAGTCGATTCTTCGAAACAGCGGCTCGAAAGGCAAGGCATTGATCGAGCAAAATAGCTTGGAAAACGCCTTCCCACGCTGGATCGAACAAAACGATATTGATCTGGTAGTGATCGGCACCCATGGCAGGAATGGTGTGAAGCATTTCCTGATGGGCTCTTCCGCCGAAGTCATCTTCCGTAACGCCACTTGCCCTGTGCTCACGGTGGGACCTCACGTGACTTACCGGCCCTATACGGATTTTGTGGCGAACGACATACTGTTTCCGAGCAAACTCGGCTCGTACTCTGAACGCGCCGCCGGATACGCTTTTTCGCTGGCCCAGGAGACGCATGGAAAAGTGACATTCATGAATGTGTTGCCGCGTGATTCCTCGTTCTATCGGGCTGACGACAAGGATCTGGCCCACGAGATCAGGGAAGACATGCAAAAGCTGATCCCTCCCGATGCTCCGCTGTGGTGCGAGCCAGGAGTAGTGGTGAGAGCAGGCGATCCGGCGTTTGAGATTTTGCGCTACACAGAGAAAGAGCGGCCTGATCTGATTGTCCTTGGGCTGCCTCAAAAGAAGAACTTCAATTCGCATTTCCGGACCGGAGTTACTTACAAGGTGATTGCCAAAGCGCCTTGTCCGGTGCTGACAGTGCGAGACGCATCGCTCGACAATTCCATTTCCTGAGCCCGGCAAGCGGGAGCCGAGGCGTGAGCCTGCTCAGGGACAAAAAGCAGCACTTCGGTGCTGCTTTCTTAGTCAGTCCAGGATGCTCATTTTTTCATGCGTTCGTCAGGGGAGACGAAAACGCGCCTTCCAGTGATTCAGCTATTTCTTCGGTGTTATTTTGCGCATTTTGTGGTTCGAATTTGGGTCTTTCGGAAACTCCAGGCTGCGCCACAAATACCAGCAGGCCACGCTGCAGTAGGGATGCCAAGTCCTGCCGAGCTTCTCCATTTGCGCAGGCGTCGGCAGCTTGCGTTTGCGATACATTCGCTGGACGGCGGTGCGCACTCCCAGATCGCCCACAGCCAGAACATTGGGCCTGCGCAGCGCGAACAGCAGGAACATGTGCGCCGTCCACACGCCGATGCCTTTGATGTCAGTAAGCGCGGCGATCACCTCGTCGTCCGTCATGGAGTCAAGACGGGTGAAGTCCAGCTTGCCGCACGCAGCATGATCGGCCAAGTCACGGATGTATCCGATCTTTTGTTTCGACAGGCCACAGCGCCGCATTTCTCCGACGCTCAGGTTCTGGATTGCTTCGGGGGTAACCTTGCCGCCGGCGGCTTCTTCAAATCGCCCATAGATGGTGCGTGCAGCTTTGGTGCTGAGCTGCTGAAACACGATCGAACGCACTAGAGCTTCAAACGTAGGCTCGCGATAGGTG